>JAYVPU010000269.1:0-15559 GCA_043757205.1 Comamonadaceae bacterium
TTTTGCGAAATCATGGGGAATGCGCACAACCTGCCTTTGCATCTGGCGGTGACCTTGGGACTTCCTGCGGCCTTGCTCCTGTGTGGCGGTGGGACTTGGCTGGTGTGGCGCGCCAAGCCCTGGCAAGAAACCGATGCCACGCGGCAAATGGCTTGGGGGGTGCTAGCGGTGATAGGGCTGCACAGCCTGCTGGAGTACCCGCTGTGGTACGGCCCGTTTCAAATGGCGGTGGGGCTTTGTCTGATGCTGCTGTGGGTGCCACGGACGCAAGTCAAACCGATTCTAGGGTCGATGACAGACTCAAAAAATATGCAAAATTGGCCTGTGGAGCAATCAATACGTGCATGGGCAGCTATTATTTTGCTAGCGGCTATGGGCTACGCCGCGTGGAACTACCATCGCATCAGCCAAATCTACTTGCCCGTCGCGCAGCGCTCAGCGGCCTACAAAGAGCACACGCTGGAAAAAATCCGCAGTTCCTGGTTATTTCAAAACCAGGTGCAGTTTGCTGAACTGATGACCACGCCGTTGACACGTGATAACGCCATGCAGCTCAACGCCATGGCGCATGGCTTGTTGCATTATTCGCCCGAAGCCCGCGTCGTGGAGACCTTGATTGACAGTGCACGGCTGCTGGGGCGCGAGGATGAAGCCCAGTTCTTTGCCTTGCGTTACCGTGCGGCCTACGCTAAGGGGCTACAAAACTGCCCGACTTGCCTCCGTGTTTCTCCAGCAAAGTGATGCCCGTCATGGTCATGCCACGGTCCACGGCCTTGCACATATCGTAAATCGTGAGCAGAGCCACTTGCACGGCGGTCAGGGCTTCCATCTCCACGCCGGTCGGGCCAACGGTTTCGACCGTGGCCGTGCAGCTCACATGGCTGGGCTGGCTGGCCGTGGCGTGGTGGGTTGCAAACGCCAGCGCCACGCGTGTCAGCGCTAATGGGTGACACAGCGGAATCAGGTCACTGGTTTTCTTGGCGGCCTGAATGCCTGCGATGCGGGCAATGCCGATGACATCGCCCTTTTTAGCCGTGCCGGATTCGATCAGGGCCAGCGTAGCCGGCAACATCTCAATGCGACCGGTAGCAATACCAATGCGGTGGGTGCGGGCCTTGGCGGCCACGTCCACCATGTGGGCCTGACCTTGGGCGTCGAAGTGGGTTAAAGAACTCATGTGAAAATCTGATCTTAAGGTGTGCTGGACAGGCTCATCGCCAAGCGACGTTCACGGTCATGGGCGCATGGATAAACGGTCACGGATTATGACCATCTTATGAGGATGATAAAAATGGGCTTAATTTTCTGGAGGGATCGACTGCGTGCCAGTGGCATCCATCTCGTTATCAGTTTGGGCATTGCGCTGCTGGCGGCGCTGCTGGTGTTTGCGCTTTGGTATCCCTACCCTTACCGTGAAATCTCAGGCGGACGAGAGCTATTTTTGATTGTCGTGGTGGTTGACGTCATGCTCGGCCCCTTGATCACACTAGCGGTCTTTAATCGTGCCAAACCCAAAGCTGAGTTGCGCCGTGATCTGGCCCTGGTGGGCCTGCTTCAGCTGGCCGCGCTGGGCTATGGCCTGTGGACGGTGTTTGTGGCCCGACCCGTGCACCTGGTGTTCGAGTACGACCGTTTTCGCGTGGTGCACGCCGTTGATATTCCGCCTGAACTGATTCAGCAGGATCGATCCGGGGTTGAGGCCTTGCCACTGAATGGCCCGACCTTGTTGGCCTTGCGCCCGTTTCGAGATAGCAACGAGCAAATGGAGGCCACAATGGCTGCGCTACAGGGGGTGTCACTCAGTGCTCGGCCCCATCTCTGGCAGCGCTATTCACAGGCCAGTCCACAGGTGCTGCAAGCCGCCAAGCCCGCATTGACGCTGATGACACGCTTTCCGACCCAGGCGGCACTGATCAATGCCGCAGTTGCTCAGACCAAGTTGCCAATAGAGGCGCTGGTTTACCTGCCCTTGATCAGCCGCCAAACGGCGTGGACTGTGTTTCTTGATCCCGTCACGGCTGAGCCCTTGGCTTATTTGCCGCTGGATTCATTTTGAACCGTTAATCCATCGCTTGACTTGTTCTGTCCAGTCCCCAGACTCGACCACAGCGCCGCCAGCAAAATCAGCGCACCGCCACCCAAGGTTTGGGGTGTCAACTCGCCCGCCCCCAGCAGCACCGCCGAGGCGCTGGCAAACAAAACTTCGGTCAGCATGATGAGTGAGGTGGTGCTGGCGCTCAGGCGCGCTGCACCGTATTGCAGAGCCAGGTTGCCCGCTAAAAATGCCAGACTGAGCAGCACGGCAATGAGCACCCAAGCCGGGGTTGGCGCGGGCGGGGCACGCAACACACCCAGGCCCAGGCCCACCAAGGCGGCTGCCGTGGCGGCAATGACACCGCCCGCGAACATGGCCAGGATGCGCGTGGGCTCGGGCGTGTGGTGAAGTTTGCGCAGCAAAATATTGGTCAGGGCAAAACAAAAGCCTCCCATGATGGCCAGCCAATCCGTCAAGCCCTCGGGCACGGGCCAGGGCGAGTCGGCAGTTTTAAGCACCAGCACCAGGCCCATCAGCGCCAGGGCTAGGCGCAGCAGGGACGCCCGGCTGGGTCGCTCACCCAGCAGCGGCCAGGCCAGCAACATGACCCAGACCGGCATCAGGTAAAACAGCAGCACCGCACGTACCACGTCGCCTTGAGTCACCGCCCAGTTGAAGCCCACATTGGTCAAGCCGGAGGCGAGTGCCAAGCCCCACAGCCAGGGCGTCTGGGTCAGGCCGCGCCAGGCATGGGGGCGTACGTACAGCAGGCAGGTCAATGAAAAAATAAAAACGATGGCGGTGGCCCACAAAGGGTGCAGACCGTGTTGTGCCAGTGCGCGCAAGGGCCACCAAGATACGCCCCAGATCAGCGCGTTGAAGACCAGGGCCAGGGCGGCCAAGAGCGCGGGGCTGCAAGCGCCGCGCAGGGTGTTGGGCAAGTTCGACAAAGGCCGAAACAATTGACGCCGGATGAATGCACGCCTCAACCGTGCAGGTTGTCGTTGCGGGCGATGTTGAGCAAGTGCTCGACTTCTTCTGCGTCGTTGATGCAGTTGCGGGCATGCCAGCGTTTGATGACCCACATGAACCCGGCCACAACAAGTCCAAAGGCCGTGATAGCCCCGCAGGCCGACAGGCCCATGCCGGTCGACAGGCTGTAAAACGCGCCCAGGCCGAGGATGCAAGCCTGCTCGTTGAAGTTTTGCACGGCGATGGAGCGGCCCGCACCCATCAGGTTGTGGCCTCGGTGTTGCAGCAAAGCGTTCATGGGAACCACCAAAAAGCCACCCAAGCCACCCAGCAACACCAGAAATGGTGCCGCCACCCAGACGTTGGTGATGAAGTTGAGCAAAATCACCAACACCCCCATGGCGATGCCCAGGGGCATGACCAAGGGGGCGTGTTCCAGCTTCATGCGCATGGACGCTACCACCGCACCGACCGCGGTGCCAATGGCCACAACGCCCACCAATGACGAGGCCTGCGTCACGCTGTAGCCCAAGGCCGCAGCGGCCCACGCCAGCACAATGTAGCGCAGGTTGCCGCTCACGCCCCAAAACAGCGTGGTGGTGGCCAAGGAAATCTGCCCCAGCTTGTCGCGCCACAGGCGGGAATTGCAAGTCCAGAAATCGGGCAACAGCTCCAGCAGACGCTTGGGCATAGGTCGCATTTCGACGCCGGTGTGCGGGATGCGGGTGTTGAACCAGGCGGCCAGGATGTAGATAAAAATCAGCACGCTGATGGCGGCCTCGGGCGCGGTGTCAACGCTGGTGGTGATCAAGGGCAGGTCAATGGACAAAAGCATGCTGGAGACCTGTATTCCCACCAGTTGTCCACCCAGCAGCACACCCAGAATGATGGAGGTGATGGTCAGCCCCTCGATCCAGCCATTGGCCCGCACCAGTTGGGAGGCGGGCAGCAACTCGGTCAGGATGCCGTACTTGGCGGGTGAATAAGCCGCTGCGCCCAGGCCCACAATGGCATAGGCCATCAGCGGGTGAGAGCCAAACAACATCAGCAGGCAGCCCACGATCTTGATGCTGTTGCTGTACAGCATGACCTTGCCCTTGGGTTGCGAATCGGCATAGGCCCCGACGAAGGGCGCGAGAATCACATAGAACAGGGCAAACATGGGCACCAAGGCCGCCTGCTGCCATTCGGCGGCACCGCCGCTGCGCAGCAATTGCACGGCACCAACGAACAAAGCGTTGTCTGCCAGCGAGCTGAAAAACTGCGCTGACATGATGGTGAAAAAACCACGTTTCATTGTCTTTAGACGGCCTCCAGTGTGACTGACGGCAGGGTATTTGTAATGAGAATCCAAACGACAACGGGTTATAGCATGCCCGTCCCTGTCAAAATCAAGGGCATACCCTGCTCTACTCACTCGCAATGCCCCGTCCCATCCAGGCCACCATCCACACTGAGGCGCTTCGCCACAACCTCATGCGCGTGCGCCAAAGCGCACCCGACGCGCGCGTCTGGGCCGTCGTCAAGGCCAACGCCTACGGCCATGGTCTGGCGCGTGTGTTTGAAGGACTGCGCGGGGCCGACGGTTTTGCCCTGCTGGATTTGGACGAGGCGGCAACGCTGCGCGGCCTGGGCTGGCGCGGGCCGATACTTTTGCTCGAGGGCGTGTTCGAGCAACGCGACCTGGAGCTGTGCTCACGCCTGGATCTGTGGCACACCGTGCACTGCAACGCGCAGATCGACATGCTTGCCACGCACAAGACCCATGTGCCGCACCGCATCTTTCTCAAGCTCAACAGCGGCATGAACCGCCTGGGCTTTGCCCCCGCGCAATTCCGTGCAGCGTGGGCGCGGCTCAATGTGCTGCCGCAGGTGGAAGAAATTTCGCTGCTCACGCACTTCAGCGATGCGGATGGGGATGCTGGAATTTCTCAGCAGCTCGCCGTCTTTGAGCGCATCACGCAAGACCTGCCGGGCGAGCGTTCCTTGAGCAATAGCGCCGCCATCCTGCGCCACATGGGCGGCCCTGAATCCAGCTTGAACTCCGACTGGATTCGCCCCGGCGTCGTGCTCTATGGGGCCTCGCCCGACCACCCCGAACACAGCGCCGCCGACTGGGGCCTGCAGCCCGCCATGAGCCTGCGCTCACGCATCGTTGCCACGCAAACGCTGGCAACAGGTGACACGGTGGGTTACGGCTCCACCTTCCGCGCTCCCGCGCCCATGCGCATCGGCGTGGTGGCCTGCGGCTATGCCGACGGCTACATGCGCAGCAGCCCTGGTACGACAGGGCACGGCACACCGGTGCTGGTCAACGGCGTGCGCACGCGCACAGTCGGCCGCGTCAGCATGGATCTCATGACGGTGAACTTGACCCCTGTGCCCGACGCGGATATTGGCAGTGAAGTCACGCTGTGGGGCCAATCCAGCGATGGCGCGCTGCTGCCGATTGATGAAGTCGCCGCTGCGGGTGGCACCATTGGCTATGAGCTGATGTGTGCGCTGGCGACTCGGGTGCCGGTGGTGGTATAGGTTCAGGCGCGTTTCCTCAACCCCAGCCCCATCACCGCCCCCACCACCAGCAGCGCCCCAACGATTTGAACCAGTGCAATGGTCTGACCCAGGACGAGCCAGGCCAGCACCAGCGCGAAGACCGGTTCCACATTCATGATGGCCGAGTTGCCTGCTACGCCCAACTTGGGTAGCACGGTGAACATCAGGGTGAAGCCGGTGCCGTAGAGCAGGGTCAGCGCGATCAGCCCACCCCAGCCCGCCATCACCTGCGGCAGGTGAAAGCCGCCTTGGCTCGCCCCGCTGACGAGCGCCACCAGCGCGGCCAGCCCCAAGGTGCAGACGGTGCGCACGCGACCATCCAGGTCGGTGGTTTCGTGTTGCGTCACCACCAGGGCCAGACCAAACGAGGCCGCTGCCGCCAAGGCAAAGGCCACGCCCGCACCGATGCTTTGCCACTGGCCCGTCGTGCCCAGACCTGAGCTTGCGCCCAGCACATCCAGCGCCAGTGCCAAGCCGAGCAGAATCACCGGCATCGCCAGCAACATGGCGCGCTCAGGGTGCTGGCGGTACAGCAGCCGGTTCCACAGCGCCGTCCACAGGGGGTAGGTGTTAAAGGCCAGCAGCGCCAGCGCCACGGGCAGGCGCGCCACCGCCGAGTACAGGCACAGGCTTTGCACACCGATCAGCAGGCCGATGAAGGGCAGAGCGCGTTTGTGGCGGGCTTTGAAAGCCAGTGGAACGCCTTGTAAAAAAATCAAGATGCCAACGATCAACACCGTGACGGTGCTGCGAAACAGCACCGCTGTGGCCACGTCCACGCCGTTATTGAACGCAATGCGCGCGGCCACATGGTTGGCCCCCATCAGGCAGGCGATGAGCAACAGGGTGGCAAAGGCGGCGCCGCTGATGGCGCGCGTGTTCGTTTTGAGTGTCAATAGGGCCTCCAGATTAATGAATACGTACGTAAGCAGCTATTAAATAAATAGCGGATCGTGATCAATCAATACAAGCCCTGCACCTGCGCCATCAGCCTCGTCAGGCCCAGCAGCGCATCGGTCTGCGGCGTGGGCACGCTGGTGAGTTGCCCGAGTTCGCGCACGGCCCCAACCAGCGCGTCCAGCTCAATCGGCTTGCTGTTCTCCACGTCTTGCAGCATCGAGGTTTTGAAGGCCCCGAGCTTGAGCGTCACCGCATGACGATCGTCCGGGCTTTGCGCAATGGGCAGGCCCAGGCGCGTGCCGATCGCGTTGGCTTCCAGCATGACTTGCGAGCAAAACGCGCGCACCAGCGGGTCGGCCAGGGTTTGCGCGATATTGGCGCCGGTGAGTGCACCCACCGGGTTCATGGTCATATTTCCCCAGAGCTTGAACCACACGTCGCGCTGAATTTGGGGCGACACGCTGGCGTCGAACCCGACCTCTTTCAACACGTGGGCCAAGGCCAGCGCGCGCGCTGATTCGCCGCCAGAGGGTTCACCCACGATCAACCCCTGGCCAAAACCATGCACCACCCGACCCGGCTCGGGTGAGGTGCAAGACGCGTGCACCACGCCGCCCAGCACTTGGTGTGCCGGTATCAGGCGCGCGATCTCGCCCCCCGCGTCCACCGCCTGCAGCACCGTGCCGCTGTACGTGCCACCAAAGCCTTGAAAAAACCACCAAGGCACACCGTTCATGGCGCTCAGCACCTGGGTGTTGGAGCCAATCAAGGGCGTGATCTGGCGCGCCACGCCCAGCAGTGACGGCGCTTTGACGGCGATGATGACCAGGTCTTGCGCGCCGAGTTCTTCTGCCCGCTCACTGGCCTGCACCGACACGTCATGGGTGTGCCCATCCGCTTGCAGCCGCAAGCCTTGCGCCCGAATCGCCGTCAATGTCGTCCCGCGTGCAAACACACTCACCGTATGCCCAGCCAACGCCAGTCGCACCCCCAACCAGCCGCCAATGGCACCGGCACCCACGACACAGATTTTCATGGTCATTCAGGCCTTTAAGCCATTAAACAGTAGCGTAAACAGCTACTAAAACAATAGCGACTCATAGCCGGTACGAGGGATCCATCTTGTCCACCCGCCGGATCAGCGCGTCCAGCACATCTTGGCCCGCGCCGAATTGGGCGTCGAACTGGAAGGACTCATGGGTGGTCTTGGCCGCGACTGCCGGTGACAGGGTGATGGCGCGACCTAGCGCGGCTTGGGTAACCTGAATGTCACAAGCGCGCTGCAAAGTCCACAGCCGCACAAAGGTCAGCGCCAGCGTCGGGCCGTGGGCCAGCAGGCCGTGGTTGCGCAGGATCAGCAGCGGTTTGTTGCCCATGTTGGCCAGCAGACGCGGCGCTTCTTCGGCGTGCACGGTGATGCCTTCAAAGTCATGGTAGGCCACCATGTCGTGCAGCTGGGCCGAGTAGAAGTTGTTTTGCGCCAGTCCACCCTCGGTGCAGGCCACGGCCAGCCCGTTGGTGGTGTGGGTGTGCATGACGCAGTGCGCGTCGGGCAGGGCGTCGTGGATGGCGGCATGCACGGTGAAGCCGGCCGGGTTGACTGGGTGTTTGGAGCCGTCCAGCACCTCGCCCTTTCGGTTGATTTTGACCAGATTGCTGGCCGTGACCTCGCTGTAGTGCAGGCCAAAGGGGTTGATGAGAAATTCTTTGCGCTCGCCACTCACGCTGGCGGGCAAACGCAGCGTGATGTGGTTGTAGATCATTTCGGTCCAGCCGAGCAGGTCGAAGACGCGGTAGAGGGCAGCGAGCTGGACGCGGGCGGATTGTTCGTCGGGGTGCATCACATACTCCCGTTCGCGCTGAGCCTGTCGAAGCGTACCTGGAGCAGATGCGCACAACCCTTCGACAAGCTCAGGGCGGACGGGAAGGAGGTGAGAAGCATGGTCTGTCCCGCAAGTTTTCAGTAGGTCTTTTCCGTCGGGGTGGCCACCTTCAAATCGGTTTTGTACAGCTTGGCCAAGGCGCTGCTCTGGCGCACCAGGATGTTGATGTCCAGCCCAACCGCCACAAAGGTGGCACCCAGGGCCAGGTAGTGGCGGGCCAGGGTTTCGTCGCTGGTCAAGATGCCAGCGGCTTTGCCGGTTTTGACGATGCGGCGAATCGCCTCGTCAATCGTGGCCTGCGCCTCGGGGTGGGTGGCGTTGCCGGGGTGGCCGATGGCGGCGGACAGGTCGGCCGGGCCGATGAACACACCGTCCACACCGGGGGTGTTGGCAATGGCCTCCAGATGGTCCAGGCCGCTTTGCGTCTCGACCTGCACCAGCAGGCAAATGCTGTCGTTGGCCTCCCTAGCGTAGTTGGGGCGGCGGCCCCAGCGCGAGGCGCGTGTACCGGCCATGCCGCGCAGGCCGCTCTTGTCATCCGCCTGTGGGTAGCGCGTGGCGCGCACCAACTGTTGGGCCTGCTCCGGCGTATCGACCATGGGCACCAAGAGGGTTTGAAAACCCAAGTCCAGGTACTGCTTGATGTTGGCCACACCGGCCTCGCCGTGGCCTAGCGGGATGCGGCCAATCGGGTGCGAAGCCGGAAAGGGCGCGATGGCCTGCAACTGGGCCAGCATGCTCCGCAAGTCATTGGGCGCGTGTTCACCGTCGAGCAGCAGCCAGTCGAAACCGGCCTCGGCGCAAATCTCGCTCGTGTAAGCGTTGGCCAGACTCAGCCATAGGCCGATTTGGGCTTGTTTGTTGGCGAGGGCTTGTTTGAAGGGGTTGGTGAGGGTGGTCATGGTCATGCGGTGGGTGCTTGGGGGTTGAACAAAGGGTGGAGGTTGCTGTGGCGCCCGTCATAGACCTCAGCGCCCTCGTCAATCTGGAGCGTGATGCCGATGTGGCGGGATGAAGACACAGGCGCAAAGTGCGTCTTGACCTGCATCAGCAACTGGTCGCCTGCGTGTTTTTTGACGGCGGCAGAACGGCCCGCCGCCATGCGCAGATTGAGATAGACAAAAGCGTAGTCGCCTTGGCCATCCGCAATGGCCGAGTGCGGGGCCGGGTAGGCCAGCACGCGCGTGCCGCCGGTGGGGAAGACTTGCTTGCCTGCCTCGTCTTTTTGTTCCAGCATGACATTGCCTAAGCTGCGGCACAGCGCGGTCATGTCGGTTTCGGCGTCGAGCTTGGCGGTGTAGAGGATGACGAGGTGAGGCATGGTGAGATGGTGATGAATGAAAGGTGCGAGATATTGTTGATTTTGTCATCAGTTAAACTGTTTTTTTGTACAGCTTATTTTTCTAGCCTAAATCCAAGCGTCGATGTCTGTTCGCGCAACCAAGTCACTGCGAACATCAGAGATGAGTTTGCGTGTTTCTATCAAAGTTATGTCGCTTTATTATTGTTACCCATAAAATGGATAAACCATAGTAACTTCACTAAATATGAATCCTCTGACCAATCCGTTTTCACCTGGTGCCGGCAATCAGCCGCCGGAATTGGCTGGACGTAGCGATTTGTTGCGCCAAGTTGAAATTTTGTTGGCCCGAATCAAAGCCGGCCGCAGCGAGCAAAGTATGTTCATGGTGGGGTTGCGTGGAGTCGGCAAAACCGTGCTGCTCAATCGCGTGCGTGAAATTGCCCAAGCGCAGGGCTATCAGGCAGTGCTGATTGAGGCCCATGAGAACAAATCGCTGCCTCAATTGCTTTCGCCGCCATTGCGTCAAACACTGTTTGCGCTGGACCGGATGCAAAACGTCAGTCAAAAAGTCAAACGGGGCCTGCGGGTGCTGCGCAGCTTCATAGGCGCGGTCAAAGTCAAGGTGGGCGACGCCGAGTTTGGCCTTGACATTGACCCAGAAACAGGCTCCGCCGACAGCGGTGATCTGGAGGCCGATTTGGCCGAACTGTTCGTCGCTGTCGGCGAAGCGGCGGCAGACCGTGGCACCGCCGTGGCCATCATCATTGACGAGTTGCAGTATTTGACCGAGCTCGAAATGAGTGCGCTCATCATGGCAATTCACCGTGTTTCACAACGCAGTTTGCCTCTGGTGCTGATTGGTGCAGGCCTACCGCAACTGGTCGGTCTGGCGGGCAAGTCCAAATCCTATGCTGAACGTCTGTTCAACTACCCGGAAGTCGGTGCGCTCGCGATGGCTGATGCGGCGCAGGCGCTGCAAGGACCGGTCAACTCACAAAGCGTTTCTTTCACGCCCGAGGCTCTGGCCGAGGTGTATCGTGTGACTCAGGGTTACCCGTACTTTTTGCAGGAATGGGGCTACCAATCGTGGAACCTGGCCGATCATTCACCCATTGACCTGCCGCGGATCCAGCAAACCACTATTTCCTCCACAGAGCGTCTGGACAGCAGCTTTTTCAGGGTACGCTTCGACCGGCTCACGCCCCGTGAAAAAGACTACCTCTGCGCTTTGGCCGAGATGGGCGCGGGCAACCAGCGATCAGGTGGTGTGGCGGAGCGTTTGGGTGTCAAAGTGCAGACCATTGCGCCCTTGCGCTCAAGCCTGATCAAAAAAGGCATGATTTACAGCCCGGCGCATGGTGACACCGCATTCACCGTGCCGCTGTTTGACCAATTCATGCTGCGCACCATGCCTGACGGGCCGCGAAAGTCCTTGGCTTAAAACAGGACCTTCCCCATGGCCAAAGACAAAACCATCTACACCTGCAATGAATGCGGCGGCATCAGCCCCAAGTGGTTGGGCAAATGCCCGCACTGCCAGGCCTGGAACACGCTGATCGAATCGGTGGCCGAGAGCGCCGCGCCGACCAAGAACCGCTTTGCCGCGCTGGCCAAAACCGCTGAGGTGATGACGCTGGCCGACATCGACGCCACCGACATGGCGCGCACACCCACCGGGAACGATGAGTTGGACCGCGTGCTGGGGGGCGGCATTGTGGAGGGCGGCGTGGTGCTGATCGGCGGTGACCCCGGTATCGGCAAATCGACGCTGCTGTTGCAGGCGCTCGATTCGCTGCAACGCACGGGCATGAGCACGCTGTATGTGACGGGCGAGGAGAGCGGCGCGCAGGTGGCGTTGCGCTCACGTCGCCTGGGGCTGGAGGGTTCGCAGGTCAAGGTGCTGGCGGAGATTCAACTGGAGAAAATCCTCGCCACGCTGGCCCACATGCAGCCCGGCATTGCGGTGATTGATTCGATTCAGACCGTTTATTCAGAACAACTTACTTCCGCCCCCGGCTCGGTGGCGCAGGTGCGCGAATGCGCGGCGCACCTCACCCGTGCGGCCAAGGCCAGTGGCGTGTGCGTGGTGCTGGTCGGTCATGTGACCAAAGAGGGCGCGCTGGCCGGGCCGCGCGTGCTGGAGCACATGGTGGATACCGTGCTGTATTTCGAGGGCGACACGCACAGCAGCTTTCGTCTGGTGCGCGCCATCAAGAACCGCTTTGGCGCGGTCAATGAGATCGGCGTGTTTGCCATGACCGAAAAAGGCCTCAAGGGCGTGAGCAATCCGAGCGCCATTTTTTTGAGCCAGCACGCCGAGCCCGTGCCCGGCAGTTGCGTGATGGTGACGCTGGAGGGCACTCGTCCCCTGTTGGTGGAAATTCAGGCGTTGGTGGACAGTGGTGGGCCGTCGCCACGGCGACTGTCCGTGGGTCTGGACAAAGACCGATTGGCCATGCTCTTGGCCGTGCTCCACCGCCATGCGGGCGTGGCCTGCATGGACCAGGATGTGTTTGTGAACGCGGTGGGGGGTGTGCGCATCAGCGAACCTGCGGCCGATTTGGCGGTGCTGCTGGCCATCACCTCGTCTTTACGCGGCAAGCCTCTGCCCAAAGGCTTTTTCGCCTTTGGCGAGGTCGGTCTGGCGGGCGAGGTGCGCCCGGCCCCGCGCGGGCAAGAGCGGCTCAAAGAAGCGGCCAAACTCGGCTTTAGCGTGGCCGTTGTACCCAAGGCCAATGTGCCTAAAAACCTCAAAAGCAAAGACTTTGAGGGCCTGACTATCCATGCGGTGGAGCGGGTGGAGCAGGCGATGGAATTGGTGCGATCGTTGGGCTAGTTCCGCACGATGCTGTCGCCCGAATTCTTGACCGCCTCACCCACGGCAAAGCCCGGGTCTTTGTCAAACGCAAAGCTGTGTTTGTTGCCATTGGCGTACTGCACGCTCACGTGCCAGACCTTGTGGGTTTTGACCTTGCCTTCAATCACCTTGCCCGCATAGGCACCACCCGCAGCCCCGGCGATGGTGGCGAGGTCTTTGCCGACGCCGCCGCCCAATTGATGGCCCAGCAGGGCACCGGCCACGCCTCCGGCGACCATACCCACGGCGCTGCCTTCGCCTTCTTTTTCAGTCACCGAGATGGCGACCACTTTGCCGCAATCTGCGCAGGTCACTTTGGTGCTGATTGGTTGCGCAGTCGTTGGGGTCGGCGTCGCGGCGCTCATCCGTGCTTTGGCCGAGGCCATGGCCTTGTCGTATTCGTTCTTGGCGTCGCGCCGACATTGCAAGCGGGCGGTGGATGAGGTCTCGTCATTGCACAGCTTTTTGTCACCGTCGTAGCGCGTCATCGCTACTTTGCTCTCAGCGCTGTATTGGGCTTTGGGGCTGGCGGGCGTTTGGGCCAGTGCGGCCCCCGTGAGCACCGACAGGACAAGGGTCAAAGTGAAGACATGGTTTTTCATGATGAGCCTCCGGTTGACTTACACAATAGCACCGCGCGGCCTAAATTCCAAGTCGTACGTTGGTATTCAGCCACGCAAGTGCTGCGCAAAAAACGCCATCGTTCGTTCCCACGCCAGCTTGGCGGCTGCTGAATCAAAGCGCGGGGTAGTGTCGTTGTTAAAACCATGCTGGGTGCCAGCGTAGCTGTGCGCGGTGTAGCGTGCGCCCGCGGCCTTGAGGGCGGCCTCATACGCGGGCCAAGCCGCGTTGATGCGCTCGTCCACCCCTGCAAAATGGATCAACAAGGGCGCTTTGACTTTGGCGGCGTCCTCCGCAGGCGGGTGGTTACCGTAGAAGGGCACCGCAGCGGCCAGATCGGGCAGGCGCGTGGCCAGAGTGTGAACCATACCGCCGCCGTAGCAAAAACCCACCACACCGATCTTGCCGTTGCAGTCGGCACGTGCTTTTAAGGCGGCGGCTGCGGCGATGAAGTCGGGCAGGGTTTTTTTCTGGTCCAGCGTGGCAAACAGCGCGCGCGCCTTGTCTTCGTCGCCGGGGTAGCCGCCCAGCGGCGTGAGCGCGTCAGGCGCAAACGCCAAGTAACCGTCCAACGCCAAGCGGCGGGTGATGTCTTCGATGTGCGGGTTCAGGCCGCGGTTTTCGTGCACCACCAGGACGGCCGGTAACTTACCGCCCACAGGGGCGATGGCCGGTTTGGCCACATAGGCTTTGATGCTGCCGTAGCCCATGGGCGAGGCGACGTCCACCATCTGGGTTTGGATGCGCTTGTCGTCCTTGGCCACCACCTGCGCCGCCGCAAAGTTGGGGCTGAGCGCGGCCAGCAGGCCCGCTGCGGTGAGGCCACCGACGGCAAATTTCTGGGCGCGGTCCAAAAACCCCCGGCGATCCAGGTCGCCATGCACATAGGCGTCAAACAAAATCAGCAGCTCTTGGTCAAAGTCGGCAGCGGTCAGACGGGTCATGTTCAATCCTTCAAGAAGGGGTGTGTTGAGGCGGTGAAAAAAATCGCAGCATAACCTGAGAAAATCAGCCCATGCCATATAAAAAATTTCTCATTCCAGCCGGGGGTGTTTTCCTCGTCGCCTATGCCTACTACGCTTACAGCTGGCCCGGCGTGGCCGTCGCCCTAGGCGGTTTGGTGATGTGGATGCTGCTGCATTTCACGCGCATGATGCACGTCCTCAAACGGGCGTCGAACCACCCCCTGGGCACGGTGGGCAGTGCGGTCATGCTCAACGCCAAGCTGCAACCCGGCGTAACGCTGATGCATGTGGTGGCCATGACCAAGTCGCTCGGGGCGCTACAGTCACCCAAAGACGCGCAGCCCGAGGTGTACCGCTGGACCGATGGCTCCGACTCTCACGTCACCTGTGAATTCAGCCACGGCAAGCTGGTGAAATGGGAGATGGTGCGCCCCGCCTAACCTGGCCGAAACCCCTGCCCCAGCGAGCGACGTGGTCGCCCCGTAAAATCAAGCCTTCAACCCATGCTTTGCCAGTGTGTCTGGCCCAGAACCTACCCCGAGGAATGTATTCATGAGCGCCCTAACCCCTTCAATGTCTGACCGCGACGGCAAAATCTGGATGGATGGCCAGATGGTGGACTGGCGTGACGCCAAAATCCATGTCCTCACCCACACCCTGCACTACGGCTGCGGCGTGTTTGAAGGTGTGCGCGCTTACAAAACCGACAAGGGCACGGCCATCTTCCGCTTGCAAGAGCACACCGAGCGCCTGTTCAACAGCGCCAAGATATTGCGCATGCAAATCCCCTTCACCCAAGCGCAGGTGAATGACGCGCAAACCGCGGTGATCCGGGAGAACAAGTTGGAGGGCGGCTACTTGCGCCCCTTGAGCTGGATTGGTGACAAAAAACTCGGCGTTTCTCCCAAGGGCAACACCATCCACCTGATGGTGGCCGCTTGGCCCTGGGGGGCGTACCTGGGCGAAGAGGGCATGAAGCGCGGCATCCGCGTCAAGATCTCCAGCTACACCCGCCACCACGTCAACATCACCATGACGCAGGCCAAGGCGGTGAGCAATTACACCAACTCCATCCTGGCCAATATGGAAGCCACCGACGACGGCTACGACGAAGCCATGCTGCGGGACGCCAACGGCTTTGTGTCCGAAGGCGCAGGCGAGAATCTCTTCGTCGTCAAAGGCGGCGTGGTCTATACGCCCGATCTGTCCGCCGGTGCGCTCAACGGCATCACCCGCAACACCGTGTTCCACATCTGTAAAGATCTGGGCCTGGAAGTGGTGCAAAAACGCATCACGCGCGATGAGGTCTACATCTGCGACGAAGCCTTCTTCACTGGCACGGCCGCCGAGGTGACGCCGATTCGTGAGCTGGATCGCATCGAGCTGGGGCGTGATGACTACGTGGGCTCACGCGGCCCCATCACCGAAAAAATCCAGAGCGCATTTTTTGACATCGTGCACGGGCGCAAC
>JAYVPU010000270.1:0-15546 GCA_043757205.1 Comamonadaceae bacterium
GGGGGGGGCACAACGAACGACCGATGGAAGGCCTGCGAGGATTTGCTGTCTTGCTTGTTTTTCTGGTCCATTACGTGACCTTGGTGTTGACGAAGTAACGCTCGATCATCCAGAACAACCGCCCGCGAGCGTGGGCCGGAGAACGGATGCCCGGGCCGCCTGCCCTGCCCACCCCTTGGAGCAAGACAGGGCAAAAGAACTCAGTGGCGAAAGTGACGCACGCCGCTGAACACCATCGCCACCCCACGCTCATCCGCAGCGGCGATGACTTCACCGTCGCGCATCGAGCCGCCGGGCTGGATGATGCTGGTGGCGCCTGCGTCCGCCACCACGTCCAGGCCGTCGCGGAAGGGGAAGAATGCGTCGCTGGCCACGGCCGTGTCGGCCAGGCTCAGGCCTGCGTGCTGGGCTTTGATGCTGGCAATGCGGGCGGAGTCGAGGCGGCTCATTTGGCCTGCGCCCACGCCCATGGTCATCCCGTCTTTGCAGAACACGATGGCGTTGCTCTTGACGTATTTGGCCACTTTCCAGGCAAACAGTAGGTCTTGCAGTTGCTGCGGCGTCGGCTGCACTTTGCTGACCACCCTCAGATCGGCCAGGGTGATTTCGTGGTTGTCGGCGGTCTGCATGAGCAGGCCCGAGCCGATGCGCTTGATGTCCACCGCGTTGCGGCCCTGGTCCCAGGCTGTTGTGCCGCCCTTGGGTAGGTCGATCTGGAGCAGGCGCACATTGGCCTTGGCCTTGAAGACGGCCAGCGCCTCGGGCGTGAAGGCGGGGGCCATCAGCACTTCGACAAACTGCTTCGAAATTTGTAGCGCCCCACGCTCATCCAGCGAGACGTTCAGGGCAATGATGCCGCCGAAAGCCGAGGTAGGGTCGGTCTGGAAGGCTTTGCTGTAGGCCGTCAGGGCGTCGGTGCCCACGGCCACGCCGCAGGGGTTGGCGTGCTTGACGATGACACACGCAGGCACATTAAAGCTCTTGACGCACTCCCACGCCGCATCGGCGTCGGCGATGTTGTTGTAGCTGAGTTCTTTGCCTTGAAGCTGGGTGGCGGTGACCAGTGAGCCGGGGGCGGGATACAAATCACGATAGAAGGCCGCCTGCTGGTGTGGGTTTTCGCCGTAGCGCAGGTCTTGCAGCTTGATGAAACGGCCATTGGCCTGACCCGCAAAGAGCTGCGCTGGCGGCACGTAGCCCGGACCATCTTGGGTTTCGTCAAAGTCCAGACGCGACAGGTAGTCGCTGATGGCACCGTCGTACTGGCTGATGCGGTTGAACGCCGCCACGCTTAAGCCAAAGCGCGTCTTGTCGGTGAGCTTGCCTGCGGCCTTGAGCTCGGCCAGCACGCCCGCGTACTGCGAAGCGTCGGTCAGCACGCCCACGTCCTTCCAGTTCTTGGCCGCGCTGCGCACCATGGCCGGGCCGCCGATGTCGATGTTCTCGATGGCGTCTTCCAGCGTGCAGCCGGGTTGGGCCACCGTGGCCTCAAACGGGTAGAGGTTGACCACCAGCAGGTCAATGGTGTCAATGCCGTGAACTTTAAGCGCAGCCATGTGCTCGGGCACGGCGCGGCGGGCCAGCAGGCCGCCGTGCACTTTGGGATGCAGGGTTTTGACGCGTCCATCCAGCATCTCGGGAAAGGCGGTGACTTCGGCCACTTCGGTCACGGGCAGGCCTTGTTCGGCCAGCAGCTTGGCAGTGCCGCCGGTGGAAATAAGTTTGATACCCAGGGCGTGCAGGGCGCGGGCGAAATCAACAATGCCGGTTTTGTCGGAGACGGAGAGGAGTGCGTTCATATTTTTCAATCAGTTGAGGACAGAGCTGGCTCGCTGCGCGTAGCTGCGGTCTGTCCCACAAGGTTTCATTATTTGATTAATTTGTGTTCAAGGAGTTTTTTGCGCAGCGTGTTCCGGTTCAGGCCCAGCCACTGCGCGGCACGCGACTGGTTCTGGTCGGCTTGCAACATCACCACTTCCAGCAAGGGCTTTTCGACCACGCGCACCAGCATGTCGTACATGCCATCGGGCTCACTGCCGCACAGGTCGGTGAAGTAACCCTGCAAACTGATTCTCACGCTTTCTTCTATGTGTTTTTTGCTCATTCTGAAAACTCCATACGTTCGTCTCTCTCGTTTTGTTTTTTGTCAGGCGTGGCACTGGGCATGCGGTCCGTGGCAACTCCCAGTTCATCAAAAAATTCAGCCACGGCGCTCAACTGTGCCTGGCTGTCTTCCAGCGCATTCATGCGTGCACGAAACAGCTCGCCGCCGGGCAGCGTCTTGACATACCAGCCAATGTGTTTGCGCGCCGTGCGCACGCCGCTGTACTCACCGTACAAGGTGTAGTGGTCCACCAGATGATCCAGCAACAAGCGTTTGACTTCGGCCACCAAGGGCGGGGCCAGGTGCGTGCCGGTGGCCAAAAAATGCGCCATCTCACGGAAGATCCAAGGCCGCCCTTGTGCAGCGCGGCCCACCATGACGGCATCGGCTTTTGTGCAGGCCAAGACGTCGCGCGCTTTCTCAGGGCTGGTGATGTCGCCATTGGCCACCACAGGGATGCGCAGAGCCGCTTTAACGGCGGCAATGGTGTCGTACTCGGCATGGCCGCTATAGCCCTGCTCACGCGTTCGGCCATGCACAGTGACCATCTGCACGCCCGCACGTTCTGCGGCACGGGCCAACACCACGGCATTCTTCTCAGACTGGCACCAGCCGGTGCGCATCTTGAGCGTCACCGGTACCTTATGCGGCGCGCAAGCGGCCACCACGGCCTCCACAATCTGCAAGGCCAGCGCCTCATCCTGCATCAGAGCCGAGCCCGCCCACTTGTTGCACACCTTCTTGGCCGGGCAGCCCATGTTGATGTCGATGATCTGCGCGCCCCGATCGATGTTGTAGGCCGCAGCCTCGGCCATCATGGGTGCATCGGTGCCGGCAATCTGCACGGCGATGGGCCCCACTTCACCTTCGTGATTAGCGCGTCGCGAGGTCTTGAGCGTGTGCCACAAATCGCGGCGCGAAGTGACCATCTCACTCACCGCATAGCCCGCGCCCAGGGTCTTGCACAGTTGCCGGAAAGGCCGATCCGTGACACCCGCCATCGGGGCCACGAAAAGCGTGTTGGGCAGCGTGAAAGGGCCGATGTTCATAGTCAGACGGTGATTCTAACTGCCCAAAATTTCAGCAATTGGAATCGGGTGTAAGTCCTGACTGGATTCCCGCCTTCGCGGGAAAGACCATTCGCAAAGCACACGAAAGTTTTTATACTGAGCTGATCTATGGAAACTTGGTTGAACCCGCTGCTCGCCCTACTGGCTCTGCCCGAGTACGGCTTGAGCACGCTGTTTGTCATCGCCTTCGTCTCTGCCACGCTCTTGCCCCTGGGTTCCGAACCCGCGCTGTTTGGCCTGCTCAAGCTCAACCCTGATTTATTTTGGCCCGCGATTTTGGTGGCCACGGCGGGCAACACCCTGGGTGGCGGCTTGAGCTGGTGGATGGGTTTGGCCTCTCACCGCATCCTGGAAAAACACCGCCACTCCAGCATCCACCTCAAGGCACTGGACTGGCTGGAACGCATCGGCCCCAAGGCTTGCCTGCTGAGCTGGCTGCCCATCATCGGCGACCCACTGTGCGCCGTGGCGGGCTGGCTCAAGCTGCCGTTCTGGCCCTGTCTGCTCTACATGGCCATCGGCAAGCTGGCGCGCTACCTCACCATGACGGTGGCCTTGCTGTGGTTGTTTCCCGGCGGATTTAAATTTTGAGCAACGCCGCTTTCAAGAGCTGAACAAGAAGTTCATCACATCGCCGTCCTTGACGACGTACTCCTTGCCTTCCGAGCGCATCTTGCCCGCGTCCTTTGAGCCCTGCTCACCTTTGTAGGTGATGTAGTCATCAAAAGCGATGGTCTGGGCGCGGATGTAGCCCTTCTCAAAATCAGTGTGGATCACACCCGCCGCCTGCGGCCCAGTGTCACCCACATGGATCGTCCAGGCGCGCACTTCTTTCACGCCTGCGGTGAAATAGGTTTGCAAGCCCAGCAGCTTGAAGGCCGCGCGAATCAGGCGGTTCAGCCCCGGCTCCGTCTGGCCCAGTTCTTCCAAAAACATCTGACGATCTTCATCGCTCATCTCGGCCATTTCCGCCTCCATCTGGGCGCTGATGGCGACCACGGGGGAGTTCTGTTTCGCCGCGAACTCTTTCAAACGATCCAGCAGCGGGTTGTTGTCAAACCCGGTTTCGCTCACGTTGGCCACAAACATGGCGGGCTTGGCGGTGATCAGGAAAAACTGTTGCAGCAAAGGCAGCTCTTCTTTGCTGAAATCAAGCGTGCGCACCGGCTTGGCTTCGTTCAAGGCGGCTTGGCATTTCTCCAAAATCGCCACCAGCTTGATCGACTCTTTGTCGCCCGAACGCGCCGTTTTGGTGACCCGGTGCAGGGCTTTCTCCACCGCACTCAGATCCGCCAGACACAGCTCGGTCTGGATCACTTCGATGTCCGAAATCGGATCAACCTTGCCCGCGACGTGAATCACGTTGTCGTCTTCAAAACAGCGCACCACGTTCACGATGGCATCGGTCTCCCGGATGTGGGCCAAAAACTTATTGCCCAAGCCCTCGCCCGTGCTGGCCCCCGCCACCAGACCGGCAATGTCCACAAACTCCACAATCGCCGGCACGATGCGCTCAGGCGTGATGATGGCGGCCAACTGCTGCAAGCGCGGATCGGGCACCTCGACAATGCCCACGTTGGGCTCAATGGTACAAAAGGGGTAGTTTTCCGCTGCAATGCCGGCTTTGGTTAGGGCGTTGAACAGGGTGGATTTACCGACATTGGGCAGGCCGACGATGCCGCACTTCAAACTCATGGGGATTCCTTCATGGGGGAGGCCGGGATTGTAGTCTGCACCTCTTTCCTCGCCCTTCAACCCCTGACATCAAACCCCACCGGGCCGGTACAGGCTGACGGCATTGCTCCAAAACACCTGGCGTGCCAAGGACTTGCCCAGCACGTTTTCAACCAAGGTCATATCCTCGGCCATGAACGGGCGCTTGGCGCGGGTCGATGGCAGATCGGTGCCGAACATCAAGGCCTTGGGGTTTCGCGCCGCAATGCGCTCGATGGCTTTGGCCACATCCATGCTGACTCGCCCGAACCCGGTGGCTTTGATGCGCGCACCCGCGTCCACCAAATCCAGCACCACGGGCAGCCCGGCCTCGGTCATGCCCAGATGGTCGATCACGATTTGAGGCAGTTTGGACAGCTTGGCAACGTGAGGGCGCAGCGCCGCAGCGTCGGCATAAATTTCGGCGTGCCAACGACCCACTGCGTTTGTGCGGTTGGCCAAGGCCACGATGTCGTCCACAGTGTCGATACGGCCACGGAAAATATTAAAGCGCAAGGCGCGCGCACCGATGGCAGCCAGGTCGGCAATTTCAGCGTCGCTCACATCCGGGGGCACCTGCGTCACCCCAACCCAGCGCGGCCCCAGTTGCGGCAGCAGCGCACGCAAGTAGCTTTGGTCATAACCATGAAACGAGCCCGACACGATGGCCCCGGCCGTGATGTTCAGTGGCCGGGTCTGTTTCTCGTACTCGCTCAAGGGAAAGGCATCCGGCGTGAAGCCTTGGTTCGCAATGATGGGGAAACGCGGGTCAATGATGTGGCAATGTGCGTCGAAAACATCTTCTGCTGCGCGGGTGGCAGCGCATCCAGCAGCCGCCAACGCAGCCAAACCACCTGCGCCGAACAAGAGCCGACGACGATCTAAATTCGCAACCATGTTGTCTCCTTGAATCAGGATGTATTTCACCGCGAGAACGTTCTACCCAAAATTGAAGTCCGCACTCACCGCTTGCCCGACCCGCAAGACCGTGTCCGCGCCCGCCAACACAATGGCATTCATGCCGAAAGTGACCTTGCCATCCAGCCGCGCATCTCGGCGGTAGCTTTGCAAAGTGTCACCCACTTCCGGGCTGCTCAAGGCCGTGGCGGGGTCGATATTGGGGATGGGGCAACGCGGGCAGGGCTTGACCGGCTTGAGCCGTGCCAAGCCTTCTTGCGTGTCAACATGCAAAGTGTCCAGCCGGTCTTCATCGTGCGCCTGCAAGCCCGCCAGCACGATGTTGGGGCGAAAGCGCTGCACCGCCACGGCGGCGTGCCCGGATGCCTGCAAACGCGTGTTGAACTCGTCCAGCGAGGCTTGGCCCAGCACCAGCACCGCAAAGCCATCGGAAAACTGATGGCTAGCCTCCACGCCACCCGTCCATTGCAGGCTGGAGAGCCGGGTTTGCTCCGGGTCAAAGCGCGTTAAGCGGTACTTGGCGGCTTGCGCAGTGGGCAAGCCCTGATCCGACAAAGACAAGAAATCGGTGAACCATTGCGCGGCGATGTCGCCCATGTCGTAGGCCTTCACTTCGTCGTCCCACACCTTGACGCGCACCGGCTGCTCGACACCGTCAATGGCCAAGTGCAGCGCCAACATGCCGGGCGCGCGCAAGACCATCTCGGAATGTTTGAGCTGCGGCTGAATCAGCGCCATGCGGGGCTGCTCGCGCTGGGTGACAAACTCGCCGGCCTCGTCCACCACCATCCAGGCGCGGTCCAGGTCAAGCCCGGTTTCGGTCAACACGGACTCTTGCACCTCAATGCCTGCGCAGGACTTAACCGGGTATATCAATAAACGGGCAATGGTGGCCTGCACATCACGCGGAGTTGTCAAAGAATCACTCACAAAAGGCTTTCTATTTACTTTGCGGGACAGACCTCTCGCTCTGCCCCCAACTGTTGAAGGGGAATCAAGCCGCATTCTGCCCTGCCTTCTACAATCGACACCATGGCACTTCCCCTGGACATCTGTATTCGCGGCGACGGCATTGTGGGCTGCACGCTGGCCTTGCTGTTGGCGCGTGAGCGACTGCGGGTGGGCGTGGTGGCTCCGCCGGTTCAAGCGCAGGCCGCAGACCACTCGGCACGCCCGGATGTGCGGGCGTACGCACTCAACCGGGCCTCCAAGGATCTACTGGAAAAACTACGCTGCTGGCCTGCACCCGGCTTGGTCACGCCGGTCCAAAAAATGCAGATCCAAGGCGACCAGCAGGGTGAAGTCAATTTTGATGCAGCACAAAGCCATGCCGACGCGCTGGCCTGGATCGTCGATGCCGCCGCACTGCAAACGCAACTCAAAGAGGCCATGCGCTTCTCTCCTCAGATTGAGTTTTTAGACGTCCCCCAGGCCGCGGCACTGACCGTGGTGTGCGAAGGCAAGGCCAGCACCACGCGGGGCGAATTAGGGGTGGACTTTGAAGTCTTCGCCTATGAACAGCATGCCATTGCAGCCCGACTGAGGTGTGAAAAATCGCACGGCCAAGTGGCTCGACAATGGTTTTCGCGCGGCGAAATTTTGGCTTTTTTGCCCCTGGACGGCGAACAGGGGAACTCTGTGGCCGTGGTTTGGTCAGTCACTCCTGAGCATGCCGCCAAGTGGGCCCATGCCAGCGCGCAAGATTTTTGCGAAGAGCTGCAAACTGTCAGCCACTGTAGCTTGGGCGTCTTGACCCTGTGCAGTGAGCGTGTGACTTGGCCTTTACAAAAATCCCAAGCCAAGCACTGGATCGGGAGCAACCAGGACCTGGGCCCCTGGGCACTGGCGGGTGACGCTGCCCACACGGTGCACCCACTGGCAGGACAAGGCCTGAACATGGGCTTGGCCGATGTGGCGGAACTGGCCCGGTTGATTCATGCGCGTGAGGACTGGCGCGCTGTCGGTGACGCGAAATTGCTGCGCCAATACGAGCGGTCTCGCAAGGCGGGCATCGTGGCGATGCAAACGGGAACGGATAGCTTGCAGTGGCTGTTCTCACAGACCGACAAAGCCAGCCCAAGCCTGCGCAACTGGGGCATGAACTTGGTGGAGCGAAGCGGTTTTTTCAAACGCTGGATGGCCCGGCAGGCCATGAATTTTTAAACGGACATGAACGGACATTCCATGACATTTTTTAAAACCTTTTTCCTCAGCACCCTGGCGGTGCTGTGCCTGAGTGCCACTGCCCAAGAAGCCGCGATTCGCAAAAACTTGGCCGAGCGCCTCCCTCAACTGCAAAAAATCGATGAGATCAGCAAGACCCCGCTCGCCAATGTGTATGAGGTTCGCGTCAATGGCACCGAGATTTTTTACACCGATGCCGAGGCTAATTTTCTGATTCAAGGGCAAATCATCGACACCCGCCAACGCCGCAACCTGACCGAAGAGCGCATCGACAAGCTGACCGCTGTGAATTTCGACAGCTTGCCGTTCAAGGATGCTTTCACCGTGGTGCGTGGCAATGGCAAGCGCAAGCTAGTCGTGTTTGAAGACCCCAACTGCGGCTATTGCAAACGCTTTGAGCGCGACCTGGAGAAGGTGAGCAACGTCACGATCCACACCTTTCTCTACCCCATCCTGAGCCCTGACTCCACCGACAAATCCAAGAACATTTGGTGCGCCAAAGACAAGGCCAAAAGCTGGCAAGACTGGATGCTGCGCGAACAAACCCCGGCCAACGCCAACTGCGACTCAGCGGCCATTGCGCGCAACGTTGAATTGGGTAAAAAACACAAAATCACGGGCACACCTACGTTGATTTTTGCGGATGGCTCGCGCGTGCCTGGTGCCATCAACACGCAGCAGATCGAGAAATACCTGACCGACATCAAATAAACCGCCCTGCCTGAACACCCAGCCATGACGGGAAAAACCGCACCCACCGCCGCCATCCACTACCGCGTGGCGGTGGCTGATCTTCACGCACACCTGTTCCATGTCACGCTGACCATCGCACGCCCACTCGCACAACAACGCGTATCGCTACCGGTCTGGATCCCGGGCAGCTACCTGGTGCGTGAGTTCTCCAAAAATCTGCAAGGGCTGGGCGCAAGGCAAGGCCGCCGTGCGGTGACGGCACAGCAACTCGACAAATGCAGCTGGCAACTGGATTGCGCCGCCGATCAAACCCTGGTGCTGGGCTACCAGGTCTATGCCTTTGACACTTCAGTGCGCACCGCGTGGCTGGATGCTGCGCGCGGCTTCTTCAACGGCACCAGCTTGTTTCTGCGTGTCGAAGGGCAAGAAGACACGCTTCACACGATAGAGCTGGTCTCAAGCCCCTCTATTCCCGCCTTCGCCGATTGGTCGGTGGCCACGGGCCTCACCCCTCACAAAATCACACGCCGTGGCTTTGGCACTTACCGCGCCAGCAGTTACGACGAGTTGGTGGATGGCCCGGTGGAAATGGGTGTTTTTTGGAGTGGCTCGTTCACCGCCTGCGGTGTGCCGCACCGCTTTGTGGTGGCCGGCGCACCGGCCTCGTTTGATGGTGAACGGCTCTTGGCCGATACACAAAAAATTTGCGAGGCCGAAATCCGCTTCTGGCACGGCGCCGATGCCGGTAAGCGTCGGGGACGTAAACCGCCGCACGCCAATTACCTGTTCATGCTCAACGTTACGCATGACGGCTACGGCGGCCTGGAGCACCGCAACTCCACCGCCCTCATCTGCACCCGCAAGGACTTGCCGCGCCTGGGCAGCTACAAACCGACTGAGGGCTACACCACTCTGCTAGGGCTGATCAGCCACGAGTACTTCCACACCTGGAACGTCAAGCGCCTGCGCCCGATTGAACTCGCCCAGATCGACTATGGACGCGAGAATTACACGCCACTGCTGTGGTTTTTTGAAGGCTTCACCAGCTATTACGATGACCTGCTGCTGCGCCGTGCGGGCCTGATTGACGATGCGGGCTACATCAAGCTCTTGAACAAAGCCATCAACCAGGTTTTGCAAACCCCGGGGCGCGCGGTGCAATCGGTCGCGCAGGCCAGTTTTGACGCCTGGGTCAAGTACTACCGGCAAGATGAGAACACCCCCAACGCCACCGTGAGCTACTACAGCAAGGGCTCACTGGTGGCCCTGTGCCTGGACTTGACGCTGCGCGCTGAAGGCCCGCATTCGCTGGACGACGTGATGCGCGCCCTCTGGCTACGCTGCCAGGGTGGCCCGCTGCGCGAGGACGATCTGTTGGCGGTGTTGCAAGCCCTGGCGGGGCGTACCTTTGCCAAAGAAATTGCCCATTGGGTTCACAGCACCGACGAATTGCCCTTGCGTGCACTGCTGGAGCAGCACGGCCTGACCATTTTGGAAGAGCCCGCCCAATTGGCCCAACAGCTGGGCCTGCGCGTCAGCGAAGACGGCGCGCTCCAGATCAAGACCGTGTTGCGCGGCGGCGCGGCCGAGCGGGCCGGATTTGCGGCGGGCGATGAATGGCTGGGCCTGGAAGTGGGTACTGGCCGCGCCGCGCAGGGCTGGCGCATGACGCGGCTCGATGAGCTGCCGCTGTATGCGGGCAAGCACAGCAAAGTTAAAGCACTGGTGGCCCGCGACAAACGTCTGCTGCAACTGGCGTTGACGCTGCCCAAGGCCGTCACCACCTGGCGCTTGAGTGTGCGGGACAGTCAAACCGTGAGTCGTTGGCTCAGCTGATCAAATCAGGCCAAAGTCACCCGCTTGAACTTGCGCTTGCCCACCTGCAACACATAAGTGCCTGCGCCCAGCTTGAGGCCTTTGTCGCTCACGGTGTTGGCGTCCACCCGCACACCACCCCCGTCAATCAAGCGATTGCCTTCGCCGCTGGACGCTGCCAAACCAGCCTGCTTGAGCAAAGCGCCAATGCCAATCGGCCCCTCGGTGAGAGTGAAGATTTCCTCAGGAATTTCATCCGGAATGCCGCCACGCGAGCGGTTGATGAAGTCCTGCTCCGCCGCATCGGCGGCCGCGAGCGAGTGAAAGCGCGCCGTGATCTCCTTGGCCAGCATGACCTTGACTTCTTTGGGGTTGCGCCCTTGCGCCACCTGTTCCTGTAGGCCCTCAATCTCGCTCAGGCCTTTGAAACTCAGCAGGGTGTACCAGCGCCACATCAAGGTGTCAGAAATCGACAGCACCTTGGCGAACATGGTGTTGGCGTCTTCGCTGATGCCGATGTAGTTGTTCTTGGACTTGGACATCTTCTCCACACCGTCCAGCCCTTCGAGCAGCGGCATGGTCAAAATGCACTGCGGCTCCTGGCCGTATTCGGCTTGCAGGTGGCGGCCCATCAGCAGGTTGAACTTTTGATCCGTGCCGCCCAGCTCCAAGTCTGACTTGAGCGCCACCGAGTCATAACCCTGCATCAGTGGGTACAAAAACTCATGCACCGCAATCGGCGTGCCCGCCTTGAAACGGTCATGAAAATCATTGCGCTCCATCATGCGCGCCACCGTGTAGCTCGACGCCAGCTGAATCATGCCGACCGCGCCCAGCGGTTCGCACCACTCGCTGTTGTAACGAATTTCCGTGCGGGCCGGGTCCAACACCAGGCTGGCTTGGCGGTAATAGGTCTCAGCATTGGCCTTGATTTGCTCGGGCGTGAGCGGCGGGCGGGTGCTGTTGCGCCCGGAGGGGTCGCCAATCAAGCTGGTGAAGTCACCAATCAAAAAGATCACCTGATGCCCCAAGTCCTGCAACTGGCGCATTTTGTTCAGTACCACGGTGTGACCAATGTGGATGTCGGGGGCCGTGGGATCCAGGCCCAGCTTGATGCGCAAAGGTGTGCCAGTCGCTTCAGAACGCGCCAGCTTCTTAACCCAATCGTCCTCGGGGATCAGTTCTTCGCAGCCCCGCAAGCTCACGGCCAGCGCCTCCCGGACACGGTCGGTTACAGGAAAATTGTTTAATGGACGTTGATTCATAAGGGTTTTTCCGGGTGCTTCTTGGGGTGCGGCGGCTATACTCGCGGTTCTTCTTCGTGCTGGATTTTAAGTCGCACGATGACCTCAGTAGACCCCGCGCATTTGGGAGCTGCTGTTCCCGCGCTTTAGGGGTATCCCGTTTGAAACATACGTTCGCTTCCGCGTTGGAGGCAATTTTGAGTCCTGAAAACGTAACCGCACGTCTGCCCTTGCGCAGACTGGTGGCCATTGTGGGCGCGCTCCTGCTGCTGGGCGGTGGCGGCGCTTATGCCGTGGCGACTGCTGTTGTGTCCCTGGCACCTGACGCAGCATTGCTGCCCGTGCGCGAGGTCAGCGAGTCGGTGCAGCCCCTGCCCCTAGTCGCCCAGTCTGAGGCACTGGAAACCCATCATTTGACGCTGTTTCGCTCTGACATCACGCGCTCCAGCGACACCGCAGACACCCTGCTCAAACGCTTGGGGCTGGATGACCCGAGCGCCGCCGCTTTCTTGCGGGCCAACACGCTCAGCCAGCAGAACTTGATGGGCCGCGCCGGACGCAACCTGACGGTTGAAGCCAGCGAAACCAACACGCTGATCCAACTCAGCGCCCGCTGGAGCCCCGACGCCGATGGCAGCTTCAAGCGCCTGATCATCGAAAAAAAGGGCCAGGCCTTCAGCGCCCGACTTGAAACCGCCCCGCTGCTCACCAACACACGGCTGGCCAGCGGCGTCATCAGCACCTCTTTGTTTGCCGCCACCGATGAGGCACGTGTACCCGATGCCGTGGCCACGCAAATCGCTGAAATCTTCTCGGGCGACATCGACTTCCATCGCTCTTTGCGCAAAGGCGACCGTTTCTCGGTGGTCTATGAAACGCTGGAAGGCGACGGCGAGCCCCTGCGCGCTGGGCGCGTGCTGAGCGCTGAATTTGTCAACGCGGGCAAGACCCTGCAAGCCACTTGGTTTCAAGAACCCGCTACCGCCAACCAAACCCAGCCACAGTCTCAGAATCGGGGTGGCTACTACACGCTGGACGGTCAAAGCCTGCACCGCGCCTACCTGGCTTCGCCCATGGAATTCTCCCGCGTCTCCAGCGGCTTCAAGATGCGCTTTCACCCGATCTTGCAAACCTGGCGCGCCCACCTGGGCGTGGACTACGCCGCGCCTAAGGGAACTGCCGTGCGCAGCGTGGGTGATGGCGTGGTTGACTTTGCGGGCGTTCAAAACGGCTTTGGCAATGTGGTCATCGTCAAACACCGCAATAACAACACCACGGTGTATGCCCACCTGAGCCGCATCGGCGTCAAGCGCGGGCAATCCGTCGGCCAAGGCCAGAACATTGGTGCGGTGGGTGCAACCGGTTGGGCCACTGGCCCGCATCTTCACTTTGAGTTCCGCGTTAACGGCGCACACAAAGACCCGCTCACCATCGCTCGCCAGAACGAAACCACCCCGGTCTCACCGCAAGCCAAGCCGCTCTTCCTGCGCAGCGCACAAGCCGCTCGCCAGCAGCTCGCCGTCGCGGCCACGATGCAACCCGGCAGCGCCCAGTAATTTGGCCGCACTCGGGTTGATGCGGCGTGTCTGAACTCTTCATCGGCCTGATGTCCGGCACCTCGCTGGACGGGGTGGACGGCGTACTCGCCGAGTGCACGGATGAACACACCCGCGTCATCCACCATGTGCACCAGCCCTTCACGTCCGCACTGAGCGCGGAGCTACTCAGCCTCAATCGCCCTGGCGCTGATGAACTGCACCGCGCCGCTCTGGGGGCCAACGCACTGGTTCGCGTTTACGCACAAGTCGTCTCAAGCTTGCTCGCTCAAACAGGCCTTCCCGCCACGGCCATCACCGCCATTGGCGCGCACGGTCAGACGGTTCGCCACCGCCCACAAGAGTTCGACGGCACGGGCTACACCTTGCAAATCAACAACCCTGCCCTATTGGCGGAGCTGACGAGCGTGGAAGTAGTGGCTGACTTCCGCAGCCGCGATGTGGCTGCCGGTGGCCAGGGCGCACCACTCGTACCCACCTTCCACCAGGCCATGTTTGCGCGCCCTGGCCGCACGGTGTGCGTGCTCAACATCGGCGGCATTTCCAACCTCTCGGTGCTGAGTGACGATGCCGTGCTGGGCTTTGACTGCGGCCCGGGCAACGCCTTGATGGACGCCTGGTGCCAGCAGCATACCGGTCAAGCTTTTGACCGCGATGGCGCGTGGGCCGCGCGTGGGCATGTCAACGCTGCCCTGCTGGCCACGCTGCTGCGTGAGCCCTACTTTGCGAATCCACCGCCCAAAAGCACCGGACGTGATGTGTTCAACACACCGTGGTTGCAGCAACAACTCAGCGGGTTTTCATCCCTGGAACCGATCGACGTGCAAGCCACCTTGACCGAACTCACGGCGCAAGCCTGCGCCCACGATGTGCTGCGATACGGCCCCCACAGCGAGCGTTTGATGGTGTGCGGCGGTGGTGCGCTGAACGCCCACCTAATGGCACGCTTGCAAGCCCATCTGCCGACGCAAGAAGTTCTCAGTTCCCAAGCCCACGGGCTACCACCTCAGCAGGTCGAAGCGGCCGCCTTCGCCTGGCTGGCTCGCAAGACCGTGTTGCGCGAAACGGCCAGTTTAAGTAGCGTCACAGGCGCGCACGGTGCGCGCGTGCTGGGGGCGATCTACCCGGCTTAAACGTTTCGGCGTAAAGTCCAGGCCTTACTTGAAGACTTGCGAGACAAGCCCCGCGTTACGCGCAGCGAACTTTGCTGTGTCCTCAACTGATTAAAAAGGAGGTTCTCATGGTCAAGAAAGTGCCCCCCACGGATTCGTCCGCCGACGCCCCCTCGCACGGCGACTTCCCCTTCTCGGGCAACCTCAAGGATTCGGCCCAGCAGATCTGGCTGGCCGGCTTGGGCGCCTTTACCAAAGCCCAGGCCGAAGGCAGCAAGGTGTTTGATGCCCTGGTCAAAGAGGGCACGGCCATGCAGCACAAGACGCAAGTCGTCGCCAGCGATGTGCAACACAAAGTCACAGGCCAGTGGGACAAGCTGGAAACCATTTTTGAAGACCGGGTGGCCAAGGCCTTGCACCGGCTGGGCGTGCCCTCGGCCCAAGACGTAGCAGCACTGTCTGCGCGCATTGACGAACTCGACCGGGTGCTGAAGCAACAGGCAACACCGCCAACCGTCCGCACGAAAGCCAGCAGCGCCAAGACAGCTGCAAAACAACCCGCCGCCCCCAAACGCAAGCCCTGAGCGCGCATGGCCAAGAAAGCCCCCCGGCGCACCGTTGAGCGGATTTTGGAGGCCACGCTGGCCTTGTTCAATCGCTTTGGCGAACCCAATGTCTCCACCACGCTGATCTCGGCCGAGCTGAGCATCAGCCCCGGCAATCTGTACTACCACTTCCCGTCCAAAGACGCGCTGATCAACACCCTGTTCGACCGCTATGAGTCGGCCCTGAACGAGCTGCTGCCCGCCGGGGGCAGTGTTAAAGATGTGGAAGACGCCTGGTTTTTCATGCACACCCTGTATGAGCTGATCTGGCAGTACCGATTCCTGTACCGTGACCTCAACGACCTGCTGAGCAAAAACCGCCACTTGGAGACCCAGATCCAGACCGTGCTGCACGCCAAGACCCAGTCCATCGAGGCCATGTTGGGCGGCATGAAACGCTGCGGTGCCCTGGTCATCGACCCGCTGGACGCCAAGGTCACGGCCACCAGCCTGGTGGTGGTACTGACCTACTGGCTGAGCTTTGAGTACGCGCGCAACCCGCGCCAAGCCCTGGAGCCCGCCCATGCCCAGA
>JAYVPU010000271.1:0-15426 GCA_043757205.1 Comamonadaceae bacterium
CGACGAGGTGGTTGATGTCTTGGTGCGCCCTGATGCCCCGAACCAGCGCTTGGCATCGCCGCGCATTGCCAGCCGCAACGTGCATGGCACAGGGTGCACCTTGTCCTCGGCGATTGCTGCTTATTTGGCTTTAGGCCATCCGCTGGGCTCAGCCGTGGCGCTGGCACGCAGCTATATTTTGAGTGCCATCGCACAGGGCGCGAATGTGTTGACGGGCCACGGTCATGGTCCGCTCAATCATGGTTTTGCGCCCCTTGCGCTTCATCGCATCACCAAGCCACCGTCAACCATCAACACCTGACCGGTCATAAAACGGCTCCATTGCGAGGCTAAAAACAGCACGGGGCCGGCCACATCATCCGGGGTGGCCATGCGGCCCAGCGGCGTCTGCTCGATCAAGGCGTCTTTCACGGCCTCTTTGGTCGCGCGGCTTGAATCGGTGGGGCTCACCAAACCCGGCGCGACACAGTTGACGCGAATACCCAGCGGCCCCAACTCGGTGGCCAAGTTGCGGCTAAAGCCCACCAGGGCCGATTTGGCGGTGCTGTAGTCGTGGTAGGCGATGCTGGGGCGTTCCACCAAGTCGCTCACCAGGTTGATGATGCTGCCTTGGGCGCGTTGTTTGAAATGCGGCAGCACGGCTTGGCACACGTTGTAGGCCGCATGAACCGCGCCATCGAACTGAGTTTGGTAGGCCTGCCAAGGCGTTTGCCAAAACCGTTGGCGCTGCTCGGGGTCAAAGCTGTAGGGGCTAAATGCGTTGTTCACCACCACGTCGATGCGCGCTGTTTCACGTAGCGCCGTTGCCACCATCTGGTTGACCGCATCGGCACTGCGCACATCAGCGCACAGCGCAAGGGCATCACCACCGAGTTGCTGGCATTGACGCACCACCTCTTGGGCCGCCGCCGCGTTGTGGATGTAGTTGACCAAGACCATCGCGCCTTCGCGGGCAAAGGCTTTGGCAATGGCCGCACCAATGCCCCGGCTGGCGCCAGTGACCAAGATCACTTGGCCTTCAAAGTTGCGGGGCGTGGGGTTCATCGTTTGAGGCTCATCGTTCGGTTCTCAGCGTTTGGCCGATTTAACGGTCATGACCGGGGGCAACAGGTCTTGGCTGACCACCTCACTGATTTTGATGTCACGCTGAATGACGCCAAAAGTTTTGTACGCATTAGCGCCTTTTTGCAGGCTGGCCATGTCCAGCGCGCCCAGGCCGCGTTTGTCGGTGAGGGGTGACACGCTGGACTCGTTGCGCAAGCGGATGATGTCCAAATTCAAGCTGGCGTTTTGCCCATCAATGGCGTATTTCACCGCGAGTTTGGCGGCCTCTTCGGGGGCTTGGATCATCCATTTGGCACTGTCTTGGTAGGCGTGCAAGAAGCGCTTGAGCAGCTCTTTTTTCTGCTGGTAGGTGTCTTCGCGCACCACAAAGAAGTCGCTCGAAATGTTGAGGTGGTTTTTGACTTCCATCACGTTCACACCACCCAGGCCTCTTTGGCGGCCCACCAACAAGCCCGTGTCAGTGGCCGCAGTGGCGTCCACCTGGCCTTGCATGAGCGGCGCAAAGTTGAGCAAGCCGGTGACGACCACGGTGACGTCGGCTTCGGTCAATCCGGCTTGGCTCAGCAGCACTTGCAGGTTTTGCCGCGTGCCGCTGGCCAGGCTGTAAACGCCAATGCGCTTGCCTTTGAGATCAGCCGGTTTGAAGATGTTTTGCGATTTCAGTGACACCACGTTGAACACGTTTTGCGGGTAGATGTCGTAGATCACGCGCAGTTTTTCGCCCTTGTCCAAGGCTGCGAAGAGCGAGCCGGGGTCGGTGAAAGCCACATCGGCCTGGCCGCTGAGCAAGTTGCGCAAGGCGTCACCGCCGCCAGCACCGGGCACGTAGCCCAAATCAATGCCCCGTGCTTTGAAAAAACCTTTGTCTTCTTCGACCAACAAGTTGGTGATTTCGGTGATGGGCTTGCTCCAGCCGGCCACCACCACTTTGTCCAACTTTGGCGCTTGCGCCCAGCTGGGCATGGGGACGCACAGGGCCCACAAGGTCAGTAGGCAGCTTGCAGCCCAGCCTGCGATGCGGCGTTTTGAGTGGCTTGTGGCTTGATTTTTCATTTTTAAATCCTCTTGATTTGTGCGTTGAAACTTCATTTCTTCGTCCTCTTGGAAACCTCAAGCTGTGACCGCAACAAGCACTGCTCCAGCCACTGCGCTGCTTGATAAAACGCCAAACCCAAGACCGTGATCACGGTCAGGACGGCAAACATCAGGGGCGTGTCCATGGAGCCTTGCGCGGCAATGATCAAGGCCCCCAAGCCGTGGCTGGAGCCGATAAATTCACCCACCACCGCGCCCACCCAGGCCAGAACCACGGCCACCCTCAAGCCAGCCATGATGTGGGGCAAGCCCGCCGGAATTTTGAGGCGCCACAAGGTTTGCCAGGCACTGGCGCGCAACATCCGAAAGAGTTCGAGCTTGTGGGCATCCACTTGTTGCATGGCCGTGGCAATGTTCTCCAGCAGCGGGAAAAAACAGATCAAGGCCGTCATCACCACGGTAGGCAAGAGGCCAAAGCCAAACCAAACGATGAACAGCGGCGCCAGCGCCAGCTTGGGCACCACTTGGCTGAGCACCACATAGGGCATCAACACGCGGCGCACACGGGCTGATTCGCCCAGCACCACGCCCCCCACAAAACCCATTGAAGCGCCCAGTAGCAAACCCAGCACCACCTCGGTGAGCGTGTGGGCGATGTGCGGCCACAAGTAGCCACTGCTCAAGCCTTGCCACAGCGCTTGCGCCACCACCGATGGCGTGGGCAACACCAGGGGCGAGGTCTGGCCCAGCCGCACCAGGGTCTCCCACGCGGCCAAGCAGGTCAAGCCCAAAACAGCCGAGGTGGCGGCGTCGCGGTTCATCACAGCGTGGCGTCCATGGCCTGGCGCAATTGAGCGCACAGGGCGTTAAAAGGGGCGGTGTAGCGCAAGGCGGTGTGACGCGGCTTGCGCAATGCGATGCGCAACGACGCGTGAATGCGCCCTTCGTGCAGCAAACTCACCTGGTCTGCGAGGTACACGGCCTCCGCCATGTCGTGGGTGACAAACAGCACCCCTGTGCCATGGGCCTGGCACAGGGCTAAAAAGTCGCGCTGCAAGTCCTCTCGGGTGATGGCATCCAGCGCGGCAAAGGGTTCATCCATCAACAACACCGCAGGCCGGGTGACCAAGGCCCGCGCAATCGCCACGCGGCTTTGCTGCCCGCCTGAGAGACGCAGTGGCCGTTCGTCACACAGCGCGGCCAGCCCCATTTGGGCCAGCAATTGCTCGCAGTGAACACGGTCAGCGGCGGTCACTGCGCGGTGCAGACTCAGGGGCAGCAACACGTTATCGAGCACGCTCAGCCAATTAAGCAGGGTGGGCGTCTGAAAGACAAAGCTCATGTCAGGCACGGGTTCAGTGATGGTGTGTCCTTGCAGCAAAACCAGGCCTTGCGCGGGCGCCAACAAACCGGCGGCAAGTTTGAGCACGGTGCTTTTGCCGCAACCGCTGCGGCCAATCAAGCAGTGAATCTCGCCACGGGCCAGCTGCAAGCTCACGTCACGCAGCACGGCACCCCGCTCTGGGTAGGCGTAGTGCAGGGCTAGAAGTTGAAGGAATTGATCCACGTCAAAGCTCGTAGCGGGTGAAGCGCTGGGCCTCGCGTTCGGTGGAGGCTTCAATATCCACCATGCGCACCAGATCGAGCAAACTAAAGCGCCCGTCGTGGTGCCAGCCTGCTTCGGGCGAAGTCATCTGGCCCACAGCGCAGATGCGCGTCACGCCCGCTTGGCCCAGCCGCTCGCCAAGGGGCAGCATTTCTTCGGGCGAGACGGCCAAGCCAACCGTTTGCAGAAAGTCACGCTGGGGTATGATCAATGCCACCACGTCTTCAAGCGCATCGACAGCGGCAACGACGACGCAGCGGTTCAACGGGCCGGGTGTCAGTGCTTGGGGTTGATCGGTGTACACCACGGTGCCCCATGGCGCACCGTGACCAAACACAGTGCGTGAGTGGCCCTCGATGGCCGCCAATTCATGGGTCTGGCGCCAAGCATTGACTTGCGCCGCCTCCTCTAGCGTGAGCGTCCGGCGCGCCAGCTTGTGCTCAAGGGCGGCCAACTCGCTGGCTAGATGCTGGGCAAATTCTTGGGGGCTGACGGCGGCACCGCGTTGCACATAAAAAACATGGGGCGAGTAGCAACCTTGCTGGTCGTAACGGGCCACGTCCAGCGCGGCTTGGCGCGCTGTGGCTTGCCCCTTTCGCAGCGCCAGCGCAGCGCAAGACACCATGCCAAAACTGAGTTTGTGGCCATGCGGCAAAAAGCGGGTGGTCACCGGAGCCCGCGCTTGCATGGCCGTCAAGGCCTGATTGCCGCCGTAGGCCAGCACCACGTCGGCCAAGGCGAAGGCGTGGCACTCTTGATCGGCGTCACCGCCTTGCCACCAGACCACGGCAAAGCAGTCGGCCCAGCGGGGTTCAACTTCAGCCAACAGGCGGGCGAAAACACTGGCAAACACCGGCTCTGCGCTGGCTATTTTCCCAATGGATCCGGCTTTGACCAACAAGCCAGAGACGAAACTCCAAAGTGGCAAGGCTGGCACATTGCCAGCCCACACATGAACCATCAAACCTGGGCCAAAGGCTTTGGCCCAACCGCCGGTGCTGCGGGGTTGAAAAGCATCCAAAAGCTGAGGGTTGGCAAAGTCCTCGGCCACAAAACGCTGAAGTTGCAGGCTGCGAAAAGTCTGCAAGTAGGCACTCAGGTTCAAGCGCACCATTTCGGCATCAAAACCGCTGGCTTGGGGCAAAAGAAGATCCAGCTGTTGGCGGTACACGTCATTGACATCGAGCAAACGAGCGACCGCCCGGTCCAGCACGTCCACAATCTCAGGCACCGTCAGGGTCGCCAAATGGGCTTGGCGGGCTTGCCGCACGCGCTGGGCCAAAACAGTCAGTTGCGCGAGGCTCAGTTGCGGCACATCAACTTGCAAAGGTGCGTGCGGTGCGCCCAGGCTGAGGCGATGCCACGCAACGTCGTCGTCAGTTAGGCCAGGCAGGTAACCGGCCTTAAAAACGAGCGCGCTCACGCCTGCGCTGCTTTCAAGAACTCATCAACCGCCATCGAGCAGCCCTTGGCTTGGCTACCCTGCGCGCGGCCCAACAAGACAAAACCGTCGTCGCTGGCGATGCCCACGTCCTCGGTCAAGATGCTGACGACAGAATTAAAGTTGGCCAAATCGGTATGGGCCAATATGCCGCGCTCGCCAGTGGGAACGTCATGGCCCGTGAGTGGATCGACCAAGCGCGAACGAATCCAGTGCGGCCCGTGTTTAACCGACGGCACGCGGAGGTTGCCGGTATCGTAAAACTGGGTGCTGAGTTCGGTCATGCCGTACATATTGAGGCACTGATCGCGGCTCACGCCAAAGGTGGCGGCGAGTTGGGCATAAAACGCATCCGCATCGATCTCGCGTGATTGGCCCTTGAAGCCGCCGGTATCGAGCAAGCGACTGCCTTGGGGTAATTTAAAAACAAGGCCACGCGCTTGCAAGGCGTCCATCACATGCACAAAACTGTAGCTCGCGCCCAGCAAGGCAAATGGCACCTGGGTTTGCTGCGCCTGGGTGAGCGCTTGGCACAGGGCGTCAAGCTGCAAACCGTCGTCACCCAGGTAATAGGCACTGCTAGGCGCGCCAAAGTTTTGAAGGGCCAAACCCAAGTAGTGCGCCAGCGACGAGTTGGGCATCACAGTCTCGGTGGGAAACAAAATACCCATGCGCAGGCGGCTGTCGCCCTGCATGAAGTGGTGAGAAAAATTGAGCAGCATCGAGGCGTCATACACCGCCATCGTGGGATGGAAGTGGCGGCCTTTCACATCGCCGCGCGTGGTGCCGCTGGTCATGAAAGTGCGCTCGCAGTGATCGGGGGGCACACAGCTGAGCGTCAAGTCTTTGAACGCATTGATGGGCACAGCCGGAATGGCCTGCCAGTTTTTCACCAGGCGCGGCGTTTTGCCGCGCTGCTGGCAAAACCGCTGAAAAGACAGGTTGTGTTCAAACTGATGAGCAAAGACGCGCAGCGCGAGGGCATTGAAGTCGTCATCGTTAACGGCTGGACGAGCTATGAATTCCAGCACTTGCGAAATGATAAACGCAGAGGGTGATTTGTCGAGCGCCACTTTTCTGTCCCAGTTCTAAATGGCAGGTCGGCTGGCTGGGAACGGGTTTGAACTCAAATAAGAGCGCCGTTCATTTGACAAGCTTCCCTGCGCGAGGATTACCTCAATCAGGTTCAAAGGGACTTTCTCAGTCACACCAATTTTTGTGGCGCAACACCCCTAGCGAATTTTCAGATTTTGATTTTATCAGGACTGAGGCGCGTCGCCTTTCCCCAGCCTTGTCCAACGAGGTATGAGCCTGAAGCCCTGAATTTTTGAATTCCACTGGAGACCTGCTCATCCAAGGATGGTGATCAGCATGGATGAAGCAAAGCTACGCACGATCGCGCAACTACAGGAGTTTTCGGATGCAACACTCCTAAAAAATGGAGGCTGGCCGCGCGGCCTGGCACTCCTTACGCCGGGGTCAACCGGATCAAGTTCGCGGGTTCGGACGTATCCATCTCAGCACAGCACACTGTGCACCCCGGGCAGAACGTGGAGTGTACGTAAAAGCCCCAAAATCGCCCTCAAACCCACAGAAGCAAGGTCAAGATTTGCTACTTCTACGGGGCGGGCCTTTGTTTTGGCTGGCTTTGGAGGAAAGGATGCTTGATTGAACCCGGATGTCATCAAACCGGCTGTCGTCATACCGACTGGACGGGCCTTCCGACTGGTTTTGGTCGCGAAAATCTTTGCGCAGCATCAGGACGGCAAAGCCGTAGGTCATCAAACCCAGTCCAACAATGCCGCTGATCCAGCCCCCGAGCCAGCCTCTGAAAACATAGACGATTAAAGCGCCGCCCACCATGTACACGTAGGGCAGTGTTACGTACAGAAATTTAGGCAATTTAAAATTCATGGGGTATTCATTTCTTGCAGGCGCTGTGCCAAAGGGCCGACGAATTCAGGGCAAAATTCTAGGCGCGGTTTGTGCTGGCCACGGTCACCGTTGCATTTTGATACAAGGCTTCGAGCGCATCGGGGGAGTCCACCGACATGTGCAAGTCCTTGAGCAAACCGTCATGAATGCCATACACCCAGCCGTGCAAGGTGACGGCTTGCCCGCGTGCCCAAGCGTCCAGCAGCACGGTGGATTGCGCCACGTTGATGACTTGCTCAATCACATTGAGCTCCACCAGCGCGTCGTGCCGGGCGTGTTCGGGAATGGTCTCCAGTAGGGCGCGATGCCTGTCCCGCACGTCCTGGATGTGGCGCAACCAGTTGTCGGCCAGGCCGATGCGCGCGCCCTCCAGCGCGGCTTGCACGCCCGAGCAGCCGTAATGCCCGACCACCATCACGTGCGCCACCTTGAGCCGTTCCACGGCAAACTGCACGGTGGACAGCGAATTCAAATCCGAGTGCACGACCACGTTGCCCACATTGCGGTGCACAAACACCTCACCCGGCTCCAGCCCGCTGATCTGGTTGGCGGGCACGCGGCTGTCGGAGCAGCCGATCCACATGTATTTGGGGCGCTGCTGCGACTTCAGGTTGGTGAAGAAGCCGGGGCGCTCGCGCTCCATCTGCGCGGCCCAGGCGCGGTTATGGGCGAAGAGATGGTCTAGGGTTTGGGTCATGGTGTGGCAATTGTGCAGGATGACTACTTCGGCAAACTGACACGCACAGTCCAGTCCAGCAAGCCGAGCTGGGCACGGGCGCGTTCATCGTCTTGCGCGCTGAACTGGCAAGTGGCGCTGACCTTGACCGGACTCGTTTTGGCGTCGCCCGGCGTGCACACAAAAGACGCCGGGTCACCCAGCGTCCAGCGCCCTTGCGCGCTGCGAACCGGGCCGAAGTAGCTCAGGCTAATGGGTTGGTTCAACGCCGCGTTCTGGGCGGACTGGGTCGCCTTGGCAGGATCGATCAGCAGGTTGCGCCCAGTCTGAAGGTAGCCCTCACTCACTCCCAACAGCTGCAGCAGCGTGGGAAACATGTCGCGGTGGCCCGCAGGCAGCGCACGCTGCGGCCCGCAGTTCACCCCATCGCCCCAAATCACAAACGGCACCTGGTTGACCAAATAGCGGCGCTCCGGCGTGGCGTACAGGCCGAAGCTGCGCACGTTGTGGTCGCCGGTGGCGGCAATCACGGTGTTGGCCCGCAGCGGGCCGGCGCGCACCTCTTGCACCAGGCCACCGAGCAGGTCGGTGGCGTAATGGTAGGAGTCCAGGTTGGGCAGAAGATCAGGCGAATTGCGTTCACCACCCCATTTCGCCATATTGCGTTTTTGGCGCGGGTAGTCCGGCGGAAGGTCGTAGGGCGGGTGGTTGGTGGAAGTGAGCACGAAGACGAAAAGGGGTTTGTCATTGCCCTTCTGCTTCAAACGCATGGACAGGTACTTGAAGACATAGCTGTCCCACACGCCCCAGATGCCCAGCTCGGCTTGCGGGTAAGCGGCCTTGAGGTCGTTGGCATCAATCACCTCGTCAAAGCCCTGGGTCTTGAGCACGCGATCCAGGTCGCGCCAGCCGGAGCGCGCCGAGGTGACAAACAACGTGCGGTAGCCCGCACGCTGCATCACCAGCGGGATCGCCCAAGGGATGGGTTTCTTGCCCTGCGGCCCCAGCGTCAAAGGCGTGATGGGGCTGGAAAACAAAATGGCTTCGAGCGAGGGGTGGGTGCCGGGTTGAGCCGAATCGAAGTTGGAGAAGTGACAGGCCTGTGTCATGGTGGATGCCAGGCGACCCAGCACGTCAAAGTCAGCCGCTTGGTAATGAAAGGGTTCGGCGCTCCAGGATTCCATCAGGAAAAACAGCAGGTTTTTCTTAGGCGTTGCGGCCGCTGAACCCGACTTTGCGGCCCGTGACTCAGGGGCGTTGACCATCAGCGATACGCGCAGCGCCGCTTCATCCACCACGTCGATACCCAGCACCTTGGCCGCGTCCATCGACGAGCCGAAATGCAGGCGCTTAAGCCCCAGCAGCGGATCGGAAAGGTTCTGCGAGTCACGCCGACTGTCCCACGCAAACTTCAGGGCGATGACGCCATTGGGCACCATGTCGTTGAGAAACTGGGAGGTGGTGACCGAGACGTTTTGCTTGCCCAGCGCCATGGCGCGCAAGGTGCCTTTGGTGGTGAGCACCAGCAACAAGAATGCGATCAGAACGCCCAACAAAGTGGCCCAGGCGGACCAGCGCTGGCGGTTCAAACGCAGGCTCAAACGCCCATAGGCGGCGCGGCGCATGCGCATGGCGGCCCAGCTCAGCCCCGCCCACACCAGCAGCGTGCCCACCACGGGGAAGTCACTCCAGATGGTTTGAACAATCGCCTTGGTGTCGTCCTCAAAGAAGCCGAAGACGATGGGGTCGATGGGCGTTTTGTAAAAGCCGAAGTAGTGCAGGTTGACCAGCGAGGCCAGCACGAAGAGCACAGCCACCGCGCCCACCAACCAAGCATGCCAGCGCGCGGGCAGGATGAGCAGGAGCGGGAACAAGAGCAGCGAAGCGGCAGCGCAGACCTTCAGATCAAAGCGCGCGCCCTGAACCACCACCGTCCACAGGTCTTGCAAAGACGCCTGAAGTTCAGCAGGCCAGTGCCAAGCGATTTGCCCGATGCGCAGCACCAAGAGCACCAGCGCCACGCACAGCACCATGAGCCAGGACTGCAGTACGGCCGAGGACAGGGCGCCCAGAAAATGCTGACCGAAGGTACGCAGGGAGAATTTCATCGTGTCAGCAGGTCTCGGCAAACAACTCCCGCCCAATCAGCATGCGGCGAATCTCTGACGTGCCCGCGCCGATTTCGTACAGCTTGGCGTCGCGCCACAGACGGCCCAGGGGGTAGTCGTTGATGTAGCCGTTGCCACCAAAAATCTGCACGCCTTCGCCCGCCATCCAGGTGGCTTTTTCTCCCGTCCAGAGAATGACGCTGGCGCAGTCTTTGCGCACCTGGCGCACGTGCTCGGTGCCCAGCAGGTCGAGATTTTTGGCCACGGTGTAGGCAAAGGCGCGCCCGGCTTGCAGCACGGTGTACATGTCGGCCACCTTGCCCTGAATGAGTTGGAACTCGCCAATGCTTTGGCCGAATTGTTTGCGCTCGTGGATGTAGGGCAGGACGTTGTCCATCACCGCCTGCATGATGCCCAGCGGCCCGCCGCTGAGCACCGCGCGCTCGTAGTCCAGCCCGCTCATCAGCACCTTGGCGCCCTGGTTCAGGCCACCGAGGATGTTGGCCTCGGGCACTTCCACGTTGTTGAACACCAGCTCGCCGGTGTGGCTGCCGCGCATGCCCAGCTTGTCGAGCTTTTGCGCGACGTTAAAGCCCTTCATGCCCTTCTCGATCAGGAAGGCGGTAACGCCACGCGCGCCCAGCTCGGGTTCGCTCTTGGCATAGACAACCAGGGTGTCGGCGTCCGGCCCATTGGTGATCCACATCTTGCTGCCGTTGAGGATGTAGTAGCCGCCCTTGTCTTCGGCTTTGAGCTTCATGCTGAGCACATCGCTGCCGGCGCCGGGCTCGCTCATGGCCAGCGCGCCCACGTGCTCGCCGCTGATGAGTTGGGGCAAGTATTTGGCTCGTTGTTCGGGTGTGCCGTTGCGCCGAATCTGGTTCACGCACAGATTGCTGTGCGCGCCGTAGCTCAAGCCCACGCTGGCCGAGGCACGGGAGATCTCCTCCATCGCCACCATGTGCGCCAGGTAGCCCATGTTGGCGCCGCCGTACTCCTCCCCCACGGTGATGCCCAGCACACCCAGCGCGCCCATCTTGCGCCACAAGTCCATGGGGAATTGGTCGTCACGGTCAAGCTGTGCGGCACGCGGCGCGATTTCGCTCTGCGCAAAGTCACGCACCGCGTCACGCAGGGCGTCGATGTCTTCGCCGAGCTGAAAGTTGAGGCCAGGTTGGTTCATGGGGATTCCTTATTCATCGTGCGTTCAGTATGTTTTAGCCACGGGCACCAGCGTCTGCTGCATGAGGGCACAAACCGTGGTCTTGCCCGCCGCATCGACATGCAACACTTCAGCCGTGGTGACGATGATGCGCTTGCCCGCTTTCACCACGCGCCCGGTGGCGTGCAGTTCGCCGCTGGAGAAGGCGGCGAGAAAGTTGATTTTGTACTCCACTGTCGTAACCTCCATGTCCTCAGGGGCTTGCGTCAGGCCCGCATAGCCCGCCGCAATATCCGCCAGCGCGCCCATGGCCCCACCATGAAAGCCACCTTGCTGCTGCGTGACCTTGTCGGAGTAAGGCAGCACCAGCGCACACAGACCCGGCTCCACGCGCAGCAAGCGCGCGCCCCAGTTCTGCATCAGGCCTTGACGCTTGAAACTGGTTTGAATGCGGTCGAACAGTGCGTCAGATGTCATGGTCAGGCTTCTTCAATGTGGGGGCGAACGTCAGGTCCAGCGCGGCACAGCGTCGTCTTTGAGCTGGCCGCGCAGAGTGGCGTAGTCGGGCACCACGGTGCGCACCGTGTCCCAAAAACGCGGGCTGTGATCCATCACGCGCAGGTGGCTGAGTTCATGCGCCACCACGTAGTCGATCACGTTGGGCTTGAAATGGATCAAGCGCCAGTTCAACCGAATGCTGCCATCGATACGCGCGCTGCCCCAGCGTGTGCCCGCGTTGCTGAGCGAAAGCTTGCGCCACTGCACTTGCAGTTGCGGGGCGAAGTGGTTGAGCCGCTCGGTGAACAGTTGCTTGGCTTGGCGCATGAGCCAGGCTTGCACCGCGTCTCGAATCTGATCGGGCGTGGCATGCAGGGGCAGGCCAATGCGCAGGGTCCCAGACGCATGTTCACCCCCCACCGATGTGAACGCATGACTTGGGTCGAGCAGCACGGTGAGCGTGTCGCCCAGAAAAGGCAGTGTCACGCCGTCGCGCCACTCAATGCGGGCCGAGGCTTGACGCTGTTCGCGCTCGCGCATCTCGTCGAGCTTGCGCAGCACCCAGCTGGCTTTCTCCTGCAAAGCGACCTCAACCTCACGCAGCGGCACCCATTGGGGCGCGCTGACCACCAGGCCATCCGGCCCGACTTGAAAGCCGATGGTGCGACGCTGGCCACGTTTGAACTCATAGCCAACCAGCGCCTCGCACAGGCGCGACTCGCGGTTGGCACGTGGGTGGCGAAAGCGTGCGGGGGGCATCACGCTGTTCATGGGGACATCCGGCGCTCTCACCACCGTCTTCTTCACCGGCGCTGGTGCGAGCACCCGAGGCTCGGGCTCAAAGAAATCCAACGCCATCTGGTAGAGGCTGCGCATGGGCGTGGGCGTCAGGGGTAAGCGTCGGGGTCGAGCCGCCGCATCTCGGCCTCGATCCAGGCCTCGACTTCACGCATCAGCTCGGCCGGTTCGCGGCCCACACTGGGGATGGGTTTGCCAATGGACACGTCCACGATGCCCGGGGACTTGATGAAGGCTTTGCGCGGCCAACACTTGGCCGAAGTGACGGCGATGGGGATCACCGGCGCACCGGTCTCGATGGCCAAGCGGGTTCCGCCGGTTTTGTAAATGCCCTTTTGTCCGCGCGGTATGCGTGTGCCCTCAGGGAACATGATGACCCAACGGCCGTGCGCCATCACTTCCCGCCCCTGATCCACCACTTTGGCAAAGGCACGCGTGCCCTGCGAACGGTCAATGTGAATCATGTCCATGCGGGCCATGGACCAGCCGAAAAATGGGATGCTGAGCAGTTCTTTCTTGAACACATAGGCCAGCGGATGCGGCATGAGTGCGGGCATGAGCAGCGTCTCGAAGGTGGATTGATGTTTGACCAACAAAATCACCGGGCTGACTTCGCCAAGCGGCAGGTTCTCCATACCCGTGACGTGCGTGCGAATGCCCAAGAGGGTGCGCGCGCCCCAGATGATCGACTTCAACCACGTTGCGCCAATCCAGTACACCGGATCACCCTTAACAAACACCGAGATCAACAGCAGATAGATCGCCCACGGCACAATGGTGATGCAGATCCACAGCATGTGCAAGATAGAGCGAAGCAGCGCCATTGGGGTCAAATCCTTGAGGAAGGGAAGGCCAGGTCGCGGCTCAGCAGCGCCTCAACGCAAGCCAGCAGATCGGCATGCACTTCGGTGTCGGCGGGAAACGTATCGGGCAAGGGCTGGCCCCGCAGGGCGGCGCCCTTGCCGGTCAGCACCAGATGTGGCTCGCAGCCCAGCGCGGCCCCGGCCACCAGGTCACGCGCTGAATCGCCCACGGTGGGCACGCCTTTGAGGTCAATGCCGTAGCGCTCAGCAATTTGCGCAAACAGGCCCGAGGCGGGCTTGCGGCAATGACAGGCTTGATCAGGTGCATGTGGGCAATAAAAGATGGCATCTACACGCCCGCCCACGGTGGCCAGCAGCTTGTGCAATTTGCTGTGCATGGCGTTGAGCGCCGCCACATCAAACAGGCCACGCCCTAGGCCCGACTGGTTAGACGCCACCACCACATGCCAGCCGGCGTGGGTCAGCCGGGCAATGGCCTCCAGCGCGCCGGGCAGGGGCTTCCATTCAGCCGCCGACTTGATGAAGTCGGCACTGTCTTCGTTGATGGTGCCGTCGCGGTCGAGGATAACCAACTTCATGTTCAGGCCACCAGACGGGACAGGTCAGCCACGCGGTTCATGGCCTCGTGCAGGCTCTTGAGCAGGCCTTGGCGGTTCAGACGCAGGTCGAGTTCTTCGGCATTCACCATCACACCGTCAAAGAAGGCGTCCACGGGTGTGCGCAGTGCCGCCAGGGCTTGCAGTGAGGCGGTGTAGTCGCCCGCGTCGAACAAGGCGTTCGCTTGAGGTGTGACGTCTTTCATGGCTGCGTACAAGGCTTGTTCAGCGGGCTCCTGGAGCAGCACTTGGCTGACGTGGGCGTCCACGTCGTCCGCCTTTTTCAGAATGTTGCCGATGCGCTTGTTCGCGGCGGCCAGGGCAGCGGCTTCGGGCAGAGCGGCGAAGGCGCGTACGGCGGCCAGTCGTTTGGGCACGTCACCCAGGCGCTGGGGTTTCAAGGCCAACACGGCATCGACCTCTTGCGCGCTGTAGCCTTGCTCGCGCAGGGAACCGGCGAGGCGGTCATAGATGAAGCTGATCAAGGCGTCCGATGCAGCGGCAATTCTGTCGCCAAATGCCGGGACGGCTTGAGCCACCAGCGCACTCAAATCCAGCGCAAGGTTCTTCTCCGTCAACATCCGAATCACACCCAGAGCATGCCGCCTCAGCGCAAACGGGTCTTTGTCCCCGGTCGGCAGGTTGCCAATACCAAACATGCCAACCAGTGTTTCCAGCTTGTCGGCCAAGGCCACCACAACACCAACCTGATTGCGCGGCAATTCGTCACCCGCAAAGCGCGGCTTGTAATGGTCTTCAATCGCGTCGGCAACGTCATCGCTCAAGCCGTCATGGCGCGCGTAGTAGCCGCCCATGATGCCTTGCAGCTCGGGGAATTCACCCACCATATCGGTCAGCAGATCGGTCTTGGCCAACTGGGCTGCGGTGTCGGCCTGTTGCGCCAAGACCTCGCCACCGAGCTGCTGCGCAATCGCGCGTGCAATGGCACGCACGCGCTCCACGCGCTCACCCTGCGTGCCCAGCTTGTTGTGATAGACCACCCTACCCAGGCCTTCAACGCGCGAGGTCAGTGTCTTTTTGCGGTCTTGATCGAAGAAGAATTTGGCATCAGCCAAGCGCGGGCGCACCACGCGCTCGTTGCCCCGAATGACGGCGCTGGCGTCATTCGGGCTGATGTTGCTCACCACCAGAAATTGGTTGGTCAACTTGCCTGCTGCATCCAGCAGGGGGAAGTATTTTTGGTTGGCCTTCATGGTGAGGATGAGGCACTCTTGCGGCACGTCGAGGAACTGTTTTTCGAACTCGCACACCAGCACATTGGGGCGCTCCACCAGGGCGGTGACTTCGTCGAGCAGGGCGTCGTCGTCAATGGGTTGCACATGGTTGCCCACCTTGCTTGCCGCATCAGTCAGTTGCCGCACGATCTCGGCGCGGCGCTCATCGAAAGAGGCAATCACCGCGCCGTCTTGGCGCAACGTGGCGGCGTAGCTGTCCGCGTCTTTGAACACCACGGGTGAAACTGCAGCTTCGAAGCGATGGCCTTGCGTGCTGTTGCCCGCCTTCAAACCCAGCACGGCCACCGGCACCACGTCACTGCCGTGCAAAGCCACCAGGCCGTGCGCGGGGCGCACAAAGCTCACGCTAGACCATCCCGGCAATTCGCACCCGCTTTCCAACTGATAGCTCATCACTTTAGGGATGGGCAAGTCATCGAGACTTTC
>JAYVPU010000272.1:0-15418 GCA_043757205.1 Comamonadaceae bacterium
CTCGTCGCCAATCGTGGCGAAATCGCTCTGCGTATTCAGCGCGCTTGCCGTGAGCTGGGTATCAAGGCCGTCATGGTTTATTCAGAGGCTGATCGGGACGCCAAATACGTGAAGTTGGCCGAAGAGTCGGTGTGTATCGGCCCAGCGGCCTCGGCGCTGAGCTACCTCAACATGCCCGCCTTGATTTCTGCCGCAGAGGTGACGGATGCAGAAGCGATTCACCCTGGCTATGGTTTCCTGAGTGAAAACGCGAATTTTGCCGAGCGCGTCGAACAAAGCGGCTTTCAGTTCATTGGCCCAACGCCCGAGTCCATCCGTATCATGGGGGACAAAGTTTCGGCCAAGCAGGCCATGATCAAGGCGGGCGTGCCCTGCGTGCCAGGCTCTGAGGGTGAGCTGCCGGACGACGCGGTGCAGATTCGAAGCATTGCCAAGAAAGTCGGTTACCCCGTCATCATCAAAGCGGCCGGTGGCGGCGGCGGACGTGGCATGCGCGTGGTGCATACTGAAGCAGCCTTGATCAATGCAGTGCAGATGACCAAGGCAGAGGCGGGCGCCGCCTTCGGCAACCCGGCGGTTTACATGGAGAAATACCTTGAAAACCCACGCCACATTGAGATACAAATCCTGGCAGACAAGCACAAAAATGCGGTCTATTTGGGTGAGCGTGATTGCTCTATGCAGCGACGCCATCAAAAAATTCTAGAAGAAGCCCCCGCCCCAGGCATTCCTCGCAAGTTGATTGAAAAGATAGGTGAACGCTGCGTGGCGGCGTGCAAAAAAATTGGCTACCGGGGGGCAGGTACGTTTGAGTTTCTCTTTGAAAACGGTGAGTTCTACTTTATTGAGATGAACACCCGGGTTCAGGTGGAGCACCCGGTGACGGAGTGGATTACCGGCATTGACATCGTCAAGACGCAAATCATGGTGGCGGCGGGTGAGAAGCTGCCTTTCACTCAGCGCCAGATTGAGATCCGTGGTCATGCTATTGAGTGCCGGATCAATGCCGAAGACGCTTACAAGTTCACCCCCTCGCCAGGGCGCATCACGATGTGGCACCCACCCGGCGGGCCGGGTGTGCGCGTGGACTCGCATGTCTATACCAACTACTTTGTGCCGCCCAACTACGACTCCATGATCGGGAAAATCATTGTTCATGGTGATACGCGTGAACAAGCCATGGCCCGCATGCGCACGGCATTGGCTGAGACCGTGGTTGAAGGCATTAACACCAATATGCCCTTGCACCGTGAATTGATGGTGGACGCTAAATTCATGTCTGGCGGCACCAACATCCACTACCTGGAATCGTGGCTGGAGCAACATAAGCGATGATCGAACTCAGCCTGTTATGCCCGCAAGACTTGGTGGAGACCTTGAGCGATGCGCTGGATGCGCTCGACGCCCTAAGCGTCAGCGTGGCAGATGCGGATGCCCATACCGAAGCAGAGCAGGCCTTGTTTGGCGAGCCGGGCATGCCGCCTCCGCAAGATGGTTGGCAACGCTCCCACGTACTGGCACTGTTCCCGGATCAGGGCGCCGCTGAGGAAGCCTCAGGCTTGCTGCAGGCCCAGGATTTTTTTGAAAACTGTCATTTTCTGGGCATCCATGTTGTGCCCGAACAGGACTGGGTGCGACTGACGCAGTCTCAGTTCACACCGGTCGAAATCACCCCTGATTTCTGGATCGTGCCAACTTGGCATGAACCACCTGCCCAAGCGAAAATCATCATCCGATTGGATCCGGGACTGGCGTTTGGGACGGGCACCCATCCCACTACCCGTATGTGCCTGCGCTGGATTGCACAACATGCGAGTGAGGGCGGTGGGCTGGGCCGAGTACTGGATTACGGTTGTGGCTCCGGCATTCTGGCGATTGGTGCCGCCAAGTATGGTGCCAAGGAGATTGACGCCTTGGACATCGACGAGGCCGCTGTGAGCGCAACCGTCTTGAATGCGGTTGCGAATCAGGTCAAGCTACAAGCGGGACTTCCAGAACAAGTCAGCGGCCAATACCAGACCGTACTGGCCAATATTCTGGCCACACCCCTGAAAGTACTCGCGCCGCTATTGTGCGCCCGCGTGGCCACCGGTGGCGCGTTGGTATTGGCCGGCATCCTGGAGCGGCAGTCAGACGAGTTGATTCAGGCCTATGCGCCCTATTGCCAGTTGAGCGTTGCACAGACGCAAGAGGGCTGGGTTCTCATGACCGCACGCTTGTGATTCGCCCGGGGGAGGCGTTCTACAATCGACCTCCATGAGCTTGATCACACGTTGTCCTGCCTGCATGACCATGTTCAGGGTTGTGCCAGACCAACTTCGTATTTCTGAAGGCTGGGTTCGCTGCGGTCAGTGTGATGAGGTTTTTGATGCTACAGCTCACCTACAGGAGATAGTTGAAACCAGTAAAGCGCGCAGGCCTGCGAATGGGCACGATGCGCTTGAGACATTTGCGCCTGTTGCACCTTCTGTTGAACCTGTTGAGACGTTTGAGCGCCCAGCTGAGACGCCAAGGATTGAGCCGACGCTGGATGACGCACGTGAGCTCGAATCGTCTCATTCGACTCTGCATACACAGAAGTCTGCCGATGAGACCATCGTTGGCGAGACGTTTATTGAAGAACTCGCCTTGGATGATGCGCCCCCTCAGATAGAGCCAGTTGAGGTGCTACACCAACCCTCTTTCATGCGGAGTAAGCCAAGCGCTTTGATGCCACGCAAGCCCTGGGTGAGGGTCAGTCTTTACTTCGCTGCGTTGCTTTTGAGTGCGGGGCTCATTTTACAAGCACTACTGCATGAGCGCGACCGCATTGCGGCACAGGCACCTGAGATCAAACCCGTGCTTGAGTCCCTTTGTGCGTGGATGCAGTGCACGGTGTCGCCCTTGCGCCAGATTGAGTCAGTCGTGATGGACAGCTCCTCGTTCAACAAACTTAGCGGAGATATTTACCGTCTAAATTTCACACTTAAAAATACATCATTGATGGCGCTGGCCCTACCGGCGATTGAAATCTCACTGACGGATGCCCAAGATCAAGCCCTGATGAGGCGGGTGATTAATCCGGATGTTTTGGGTTTCAAATCTGACCATCTGGCACCGACCTCGGAGTCCAGTGCCGCGATCACTCTTTCGGTCAACAAGCAAGAAGGCGTGGACCGCGTCGCAGGCTACCGAATTCTCGCGTTTTACCCCTGACACTTCCTTTATTTTTATGGCAACTTTAATTTGTGGTTCTCTGGCTTTTGACACCATCATGAACTTTGAGGGCAAATTTGCAGAGCAAATTTTGCCCGACCAGTTGCACATTTTGAATGTATCTTTTCTGGTGCCCACCTTGCGCCGGGACTTCGGTGGCTGTGCGGGCAATATCGCGTATGCACTCAAATTACTGGGTGGAACACCACTTCCCATGGCTACTTTGGGTAACGACGGTGCTGGCTATCTACAGCGACTGCACGATCTGGGCATTGGCACCGATTACGTGCGCCAGATTGATGAAACTTACACGGCCCAGGCGCTGATCATGACCGATCAGGACAATAACCAGATCACGGCTTTTCACCCCGACGCCATGATACAGGCCCACGCGACCCAGATCAAATCCCATCCGGATATCCAGCTTGGCATCATCTCGCCTGATGGGCGCGATGCCATGTTGCAACATGCCGAACAATTCAGAGCGGCTGACATCCCGTTTGTCTTCGATCCGGGGCAAGGCCTACCGATGTTCAATGGAGATGAACTTGCGCGCTTCATTGAACAGGCCAGCTGGGTGACCGTCAATGACTATGAAGGCAAGATGCTCAGTGACCGTACGGGTTGGAGTCATGCGGATATTTCACGCAAGGTCAAAGGCTTGATCGTGACGCTCGGGGCTGAGGGCAGCGAAGTTTGGGTTGATGGCGAAAAGACCTTGGTGTCACCGGTTAAGGCCTTAGCCGTGGTGGATCCAACCGGTTGTGGCGATGCTTACCGCGGTGCTCTGTTATTCGGCCTGGAGCAGGGTTGGCCCTTGGCTCGCTGTGCAGTTTTGGGTAATCAATTGGGCTCACTCAAAATTGCCCAACGCGGACCTCAAAATTATGTGGTGGATCTCAAGGCGCTTGGTCTGTAAAGCCAGGCGTTCGCTCGGGCACAAAAAAGCCCGATGCCTTTCGGACATCGGGCTTGCAGCCAGTTAAGTGGCTTAGGGCTTGTTGGCCGTAGGAAACGGCCAGGCCGCTTGCGGGTTCAGAGTGGTCTGAGCCGCAGGCGCAGCCGGAGCGGCTTTGGCAGCGGGTGCTTTCGCGGCTTTCTTGGCGGCCGGCTTCTTGGCTGCTTTCTTGGCGGCTGGTTTTTTGGCAGCGGGTTTCTTAGCAGCTGCTTTTTTCGCAGGTGCCTTCTTCGCTACAGCTTTTTTGACCGGCGCTTTTTTAGCCGCTGCTTTTTTGGCAGGTGCTTTTTTCGCTACGACTTTTTTAGCTGGAGCTTTCTTCGCTGCTGCTTTTTTAGCAGGCGCTTTCTTCGCTACGACTTTTTTAGCTGGGGTTTTTTTCGCCGGAGCTTTCTTAGCGGCTACTTTTTTAGCCGGTGCTTTTTTCGCTACAACTTTTTTAGCTGGAGCTTTCTTCGCGGGAGCAGCCTTTTTTGCGGCTGGTTTTTTTGCAGTTGCCATCATTTTCTCCTTGATCAAATAACAAAGAGCACTTCATACGAGTTGGTTGGCATGAAGCGATCCATGGTGCTGGGCAGATTCCCAACACCATGAACTCGGGTGCACAAGCCATGGCCACGCTCTGCGGCGCGATTCATGGTTTGTGAAATTCTTAAACGCATTTAAAACAGTCTTAGTCCCAAGAGAGCGCGCCACCCGACTGATACTCGATCACACGGGTTTCAAAGAAGTTGCGCTCTTTCTTCAGGTCAATCATTTCACTCATCCAGGGAAACGGATTTTCCTCGTTGGGGAACAGGGGTTCCAAGCCAATTTGTGTAGCACGGCGGTTGGCGATGTAGCGCAAGTAGCCTTTGAACATAGAGGCATTCATGCCCAACACGCCGCGCGGCATGGTGTCTTCTGCGTAGCGGTACTCCAGCTCGACGGCTTTCTCAAACAAGACTTTGATTTCGGCTTTGAACTCGGGCGTCCACAACTGGGGATTTTCGAGTTTAAGTTGGTTGATCAAATCAATACCGAAGTTGCAATGCATGGACTCATCGCGCAGGATGTACTGGTACTGCTCAGCCGCGCCCGTCATCTTGTTTTGACGACCCAGTGCGAGGATCTGCGTGAAGCCGACGTAGAAGAACAGGCCTTCCATCAGGCAGGCGAAAACGATCAGGGATTTGAGCAGCGTCTGGTCGGTCTCGAAGGTTCCGGTGCGAAAGTGGGGGTCGCTGATGGCTTCGATGAAAGGAATCAGGAATTGATCTTTGTCGCGGATGGACTGCACTTCGTTGTAAGCATTGAAGATCTCAGACTCATCCAAACCCAACGACTCCACGATGTACTGGTAGGCGTGCGTGTGAATCGCTTCTTCGAAAGCTTGTCGCAGTAAGAACTGACGACACTCGGGCGCAGTGATGTGACGATAGGTGCCCAGCACGATGTTGTTGGCGGCCAGTGAGTCAGCGGTGACAAAGAAACCGAGATTGCGTTTGACGATGCGACGCTCATCTTCGGTCAAACCGTTCGGGTCTTTCCAGAGTGCGATGTCGCGCGTCATGTTGACCTCTTGCGGCATCCAATGGTTGGCACAAGTAGCCAGGTATTTCTCCCAAGCCCACTTGTATTTGAACGGCACCAATTGATTGACGTCGGTCTGGCCGTTGATGATGCGTTTGTCTGAAGCCTTGATGCGGTGCGGTGTTGCGGCCTTGGCGACTTGTGATGTTGCGGTGGGTGCCAACGAGATCGCGTTGGATCCCGCTGTAAGTGAGTGATGCTCACTCATGCGACCGCTCAACGGGTTGCTTGCATGAGAGATTTGCGGTGTGGGCTTGACTTCTTCGTCCCAGTTCAACATAGGTGTTTCCAATCAGCGAATTATCAGAGCAGCGCGATGAAATGAAAAGTATTCATTCACATCGTTGCTGCATGTGTTGCTCAATAGCATCGACATGGATGTCATGTGGAGTGTGATGCTGTGATGAGAGCGTTTTTATTTCATTGGCAGGATTCGCAGCCTGGGTCATCAATCGCGCAAAACTTGATGTCGGTCGCAGCTTGAGAACTCATCTGTGCTTGCGCAACAGCGGCAGCCGCTTCAAGTGCACTGCTGCCGCCCGATGCGACCGAATTCATTCGACCTGCGGTGACAGTGGATTTCTCAGCATGCGTCGCCGACATGGTGCGCAGGTAGTAGGTGGTTTTAAGGCCGCGCAACCAAGCGAGTTTGTAGGTCTCATCGAGTTTTTTGCCAGAAGCGCCAGCCATATAGATGTTCAGGCTTTGGGCTTGATCAATCCATTTTTGACGACGTGCTGCGGCCTCAATGAGCCAGCGTGTTTCGATCTCGAACGCTGTGGCGTAGAGCGCTTTGAGCTCTTGTGGCACACGATCAATCGGGTTGAGCGAGCCGTCAAAGTGTTTCAGATCCATCACCATCACGTCATCCCATAGGCCGAGTCGCTTGAGGTCACGCACCAAGTAACCGTTGATGACGGTGAACTCGCCGGACAAGTTGGACTTGACCGAGAGATTGCCGAAGCAGGGTTCGATACAGGCGTCCACACCAATGATGTTGGAGATGGTTGCGGTCGGTGCGATGGCCACGCAGTTGGAGTTGCGCATGCCGTGGCGCGCGATTTTTTGGCGCAGAGCGTCCCAGTCCATCGTGGACGAGCGATCCACTTCAACGTAGCCACCGCGTGCGCTGGCCAGCATGTCCAGGGTGTCCAAAGGCATCACGCCTTTGTCCCACAGTGATCCCTTGTAGCTGGCGTAGCGACCGCGCTCGGCTGCCAACTCAGTGGAGGCCCAGTAGGCGTAGTAGCAGATGGCCTCCATCGACGTGTCGGCAAAAGCCACGGCGGCGTCGCTGGCATAGGGGATGCGCAGCTCGTACAGGCTGTCCTGGAAGCCCATCAGGCCCAGACCAACCGGTCGGTGTCGCATATTGGAGTCGCGTGCTTTTTTAACGGCGTAGTAGTTGATGTCGATCACGTTGTCCAGCATGCGCATGGCGATCGAAATCGTTTTTTGCAACTTGACATGATCGAGCTGTCCATCCTTGATGTGTTGCAGCAGATTGATCGAGCCCAGGTTGCACACCGCAGTTTCAGTGTCGCTGGTGTTGAGCGTGATCTCGGTGCACAGGTTGCTGGAGTGCACCACGCCCGCGTGTTGCTGGGGTGAGCGCACGTTGCAGGCATCCTTGAAGGTGATCCAGGGGTGACCGGTCTCGAACAACATGGTGAGCATCTTGCGCCACAGGTCAGCGGCTTGCACGGTGCGTGAGGGTTTGATCTCGCCCTGAGCGGCTTTGGCTTCGTAAGCCACATAAGCGCGCTCAAAGTCGGCGCCGAACTTGTCGTGCAAGTCAGGCACGTTGTTGGGCGAAAACAGAGTCCAGCTTCCTTTTTCCATCACGCGGCGCATGAACAGGTCAGGAATCCAGTTGGCGGTGTTCATGTCGTGCGTGCGGCGGCGGTCATCGCCCGTGTTCTTGCGCAGTTCCAGGAACTCTTCGATGTCCAGGTGCCAGGTCTCCAGGTAGGTGCAGACCGCGCCCTTGCGCTTGCCACCCTGGTTCACCGCCACGGCCGTGTCGTTCACGACCTTCAAGAAGGGAACAACACCTTGCGATTCACCGTTGGTGCCCTTGATGTGCGCGCCCAAGGCGCGAACACGCGTCCAGTCGTTGCCCAGGCCGCCGGCAAATTTGGACAGCAGCGCGTTTTCTTTGATGGATTCGTAGATGCCGTCCAGGTCGTCGGGCACGGTGGTCAGGTAGCAGCTAGAGAGCTGTGAGCGCAGCGTGCCTGCGTTGAACAGTGTGGGCGTGCTCGACATGAAGTCAAATGAAGACAAGACTTCATAGAACTCGATGGCACGGGCTTCGCGGTCAATTTCGCCCAGTGACAGGCCCATGGCCACGCGCATGAAGAAAGCTTGGGGCAACTCGATACGGCTCTTGCGTACGTGCAAGAAGTAGCGGTCATACAGGGTTTGCAGACCCAGGTAGTCAAACTGCAAATCGCGCTCGGCCTTGAGGGCTGCGCCCAGACGCTTCAAGTCGAACTGCAGCAGCTTTTCATCGAGCAAATCGTTCTCTACGCCCAGCTTGATGAAGCCCGGGAAGTAGTCCACATAGGCCTCGCCCATCTCGGAAGGGGGAACGTCGCGCCCCAGCACCTCTCTGGCGATGGTGTGAAACAACAAGCGCGCTGTGGCGTAGGTGTAGTCGGGGTCTTTCTCGATCAAGGTGCGCGCCGCGAGGATGGAGGCTTTGTACACCTCTTCCATCGGAATGCCGTCATAGAGATTGCGCAAGGTTTCAGAAAAAATCGGATCAGCTTTGACGTCGGAACCCAAATTTGTGCAAGCGGCTTCGATCAAGCCCTGGAGTCGCTCCAGATCCAGCGGGGTACGCTGCCCGTTGTCGATGGTGTGCAGCAAGGGGGCCTGGGGGGCTTGCGGTGCAGACTGTGTGGCGCGTTCCTGAGCGCGTTTTTCGCGGTACAGCACATAGGCGCGGGCGATTTCGTGGTGGCCACCGCGCATCAGACCCAGTTCAACCTGGTCTTGAATGTCTTCAATGGGGAAGGTGCCGCCACCGGGGCGTGAGCGCATCAAGGCGCGCACCACGGTCTGGGTCAGGTTATCTACCACTTCGCGCACGCTGGCCGATGCCGCGCCTTGGGTACCGTGAACGGCCAAAAAGGCCTTCATCATCGCCACGGCAATCTTGGCGGGCTCGAACGGCACAACTGAGCCGTTGCGGCGCAGGATCTGGTAGTGGCTCAGTGGGTTATCGGTCGCATTCTCGCGGCCTGAGCACGTGACGTTTGCATCAGAGCGTGTCGTGGCGGTGGGTGGGTTCAGGGTGGTTTGCATGGCTTCCTCGTCTTAGGCAAATTTAGGGGTCTTAGCGGTCTGACGACCGGCATGGTTTGGCGCTATTTCTGTTGAACTTCGTGACATGTCAGGTGTGACGTGAAAGCACTATATATGGGGTCTTGCATCATTGCAAGCCACTACCGGTAGTGTATCGCTGCAAAAAGTGCGGGTGCGTATTTGGGGTTGAAAAAAATGAAAAATACGGAAAAAATTTTTCGACTCAGCATCACGCTCAGCTAGCCTACAGGCGTTGTCAGATCAACCTCTGTCAATGCAAAGCAAGCAATAGCAGGGTGTTGCGCGGGTTTTGCTTTGCATGGGCGCATGACACCTAGGTTTCGTGATTATTTTTGATATTCCCCATGGTGGGGACACGACGCCCTCGCCATGTATCAAGAGGCCAAAACAGATTTTAAAACCTCGGGAAAGTACTGAGTTGGCCAACCCAGATTTTGTTGCAAAAACGCCCAATCAAACCCCGCGCCTGGGTCGGCTTTGCGGCCAGGCGCAATGTGCTCGTGGCCGGCGATGTGCTGGATGGGGTGTTGCGCCGCCAGGGTGGCGCACAGGCTGCTCAGTGTTTCGTATTGCGCAGCCTCAAACAAACCCCCGTCAATGCCTTCAAGCTCGATGCCAATGGAGTGGTCATTGCAGTTGTCGCGCCCCCGGTAGTGAGAGCGGCCTGCATGCCAGGCGCGCGCATCACAGTCCACGAACTGCCAAAGCTCCCCGTTGCGTTGGATGTAGAAGTGGGCCGAGACTTCCAGCCCCTTAATGGTTTCAAAATAAGGGTGGGCGTTCCAATCCAGGGTGTTGCTGAAAAGCTGCTGAACTTCTTGTCCCCCGTATTGACCGGGTGGCAGGCTGATGGCGTGAATCACGATCAAATCCACAGCCGTATCGAGTGGACGTGGCCCAAAATTAGGAGACAGCCTGGCACGCGCAAATCGGTACCAGCCACCGCGCCACAAAGCGTTATCACGCGTGGGCTTTGTCATTTTCATGGGTTGTCGCTGTCTTGAGGCGCGTCGATATTCAGGCGTGCCATTCGGTAGCGGATTTGACGCAGGCTCAAACCCAATCGGGCAGCCGCAGCGGTGCGGTTGAAGCCGGTTTCCGTCAAGGTCTTGACCAATATGTCTCGCTCTTGTTGATCCAGATGGCCTTGTAAGTCCAAGGCGAGAGCGGACGATGGATGGGTTGAGGACGGCGACACAGGCTTGAGGGGCGCAAGCGATGAAGCCGGTAAAACTGATGCAGGAGAAGCCTGTCGGTGTCGGTCAGCCGTCTCCAACTGGAGTTGTTGGCCTTCACTGAGCGCGACGGCGCGGTGCAAGAGGTTTTCAAGCTCACGCACATTGCCATGCAATGGCAGTTGTGAGAGTTGAGCCAGCAAGCCGGGCGAGACTTCAGGCACGGCCATGCCGGATTCGGCGGCGATGCGTTGGAGCAAGGCCTCGCACAAGGCGTGTAAATCTTCTCGCCGTTCACGCAGGGGTGGGATGTTGAGTTCAATGACGTTCAGTCGGTAATACAAATCTTGGCGAAAACGCCCGGCCGCGACCTCGGCGTCCAGATTTTTGTGCGTGGCGCTGATGATGCGAACGTCCACCGGCTCCTCCTGCGCGGCCCCGACTGGGCGCACATAGCGCTCCTGGATGGCGCGCAGCAACTTGGATTGCATGGCCAAAGGCAACTCACCGATCTCATCTAAAAACAAAGAGCCACCACGGGCGGCTTGGTAGAAGCCTTCCCGATCCTGCGTGGCCCCGGTGTAGGCCCCTTTTCTGACGCCGAAAAATTCAGATTCCATGAGGTTTTCAGGAATCGCACTGCAATTCACGGCGATGAGAGGTCCTTGACTGCGATGGCTGTTGCCGTGCAATGCGCGTGCGACCAGCTCTTTGCCCGTACCCGACTCGCCGCATATCAACACAGGGGCCATGCTGTTGGCCACCTTGGCAATACGCTCCTTGACTTGTTGTATGACATGAGAGACGCCCACCAGCCGATCCAAAGGCGCGCTGATAAAACCGAGGGCATGCGGCGCGTCCTTGCGCTTTGGGTTGCGTGCGGCCCTGTCGGGCGGGGTCATGATGCGTGCATCTTGTGCTGCGGAGGCGATGACAGATCGAAACTGTTTGAGATCGACCGGTTTGCTCAGGTAGTCAAAGGCACCCGCCTTGAGGGACTCAACCGCATTTTCTGCCGACCCGTGGGCGGTGATGACCACACAGCGCTCACTCCGGGCCAGTGCGCGAAGTCGATGGATCAACTCAATGCCCAGGCCATCGGGCAAGCGCATGTCGGTGATCAAAACATCAAAAGAACCTTCGTTTAACAACTGCCAAGCGTGGTCCAGGTCCTCTGCCACGTCAACGTGGTAACCCTCTCTGAGCAAAGTCATCTCATACAGCGTGCGCAGATCGGGCTCATCGTCCACCACCAAAATCTTCGCTTTGTGGTTTGTCGTGTTCATTTCAATGGCACGTTCTGAGAGAGTGTGTTTACTTTTGCAACGGGGAAGGATGGTGAAGCCAGAAAATCGACCACAAATTCATTGCCCTGCATAGAACTGCCCTGGACCACGCTGGTCGAGCGTTGATGGGAAATGGCCGCACCATGGCCGACACACAGTTCGCGGCAAATGTACAAACCCAAACCACTAGAGCGACTTTCAGAAGAAAAAAACGGTTCAAACAAATGCCGCTCCACAGAAGTTTCCATAGGTGGACTGTCGCTCCAGACGCTCAAACTCACCTGGCCACTGTGGTCTGTACGGGTGGTGATTTGAATCGATTCAGCCTGCTGGCTGGCAAAACGGCGGGCATTGTCCAAGAGATTGATCAAGACCCGCCGTAAATGTTCAAACTCGAAGTTGACTTCCAAATGTGTGGGAGCGAGCTTGACCGACAGCCGATGTTGGCTGTGCGTGTGCGCGGCCCAGTCCTCACAGATCCGCTGGACGTTGTCGTTCAAGTCCAGTGTCAACGGTTCGTTGGTGTGCACCTGCTGTTGCACGCGTGCAATGTTGAGAATTTCTTCGACGATTTTCTCCAGGCGCTTGGCATTTTGCTGCACGATGGTTGTCAGTTGTTTGTGTTCAGGCGAGTGGAGGTCTTCGCCCAACAACGCATTGGCCTGAGTGATGGCTGCCAGCGGGTTGCGAATCTCGTGCGCCACAGCGGCTGACATGCGGCCCATGCTGGCCAGTTTCTCCGTGCGCAAGCGGGCTTCCATTTTGCGCTGATCTTGTAAAAACATGACGCACAGACTCTCGGTGTCGCCGTCTTGAGGCGTAGTTAGCTGGGTGCGCGCCCGAAGTTGGTGCGTGCCGTGACCCGCCAGTTCAAGGGTGATTTCCGTGGGTGGTGGTGGTTGACCTGAAAATACCTGCTGTGTCAACCGATCCAGTGGTGCCCACCCAGGATTGAGGGACAGTTGGAAGGGTGTGGCCAGGAGATTTTTTTCGTCAGCGCTCAGCATATGACAAGCGGCGGGGTTAGCCGCGTGCACGGTGCCGTAGGCATCCAACACCAACACTCCATCCGATAGCGATTCAATCACCAGTTCGTTAACCTGTTGCTGAATATAGGCGGCCACCTGATTGCGCCGTGCGCGTTGTTCTTGACTCGCCAAACGGGCTGACAACTGGTGCGCCAAAATGGCGATGGCAAAGCTGCCAACGCCTGTGAGCGCGGCCTGAATGAAGTGGGGCGCAGCATCACTCGCAAAGTGCAAAGCCAGCCAACCCTCGTGTGCCAGCAACAGCAGGGTGATGCTCGCCGCCGTGCCCAAAGCCAGACGCTGCGTGCCGAGAATGGCCGCCAACAGAACTGGCAAGGCCAACAAAGGGGTGTAGTTGATGCTGCTACCTTGAAAAAATTGCAGGACAGAAAACACCATCACGTCTGCGCCGATGGTGTAGAGCCATTGCAATTCAAATGTTTGCCCCAATCGGCGTGGGGCCAGCCAGAAACGGACGATCAGGGTGGCTGCAAAATAAATGCAACTGACCACGATGAGCCCATACTCGGCGGATTGCCCCAGCCAGAACAGTGCGCTTTGAAGCGACAACAGCACCAGCCCCAACGTGACACGTGCGGTCATGAAGCCTAGCCAAAGCCGGTCAAACTCCTGGCGGTCATCGTTAGCGCTCAACGCGCGGCCTGTGAGGGACGGGCTAAGCCAGGAGGAGGGTGCGTCGTCGACTCGCTTCATTCAGTGCTCCGCTTGCTCGCGATGCGCATGACTGCAATACACGCCATCACGGCCCTGTACCGACTCCGCTTGCGGGATGTGAACGCCACAGTGGATGCAACTCACCATGTCTTGCGGTGTCTTCAGGTGCGGCGGTTTTTGGGCCACCGTATTTTTTTGCCGACCCGAACGCCACAGCCACGCACCGAACAAAACTACCAGCAGAATAAGGAGGAATTTCATGCGTTGCGCGCAAGGATGACTTCAATCACGAACCGCGAGCCGACATAGGCCAGCAACAGCAGGCCTGAGCCGATGTAGAGCAGCCGGGCCGCTTGCCGCCCACGCCAGCCAAAACGCGCGCGGCCCATCAGCAGCAGGGCAAAGGTGAGCCAGGACAGCACAGAAAAAATGGTTTTGTGATCCCACTTCCAGGTCGCACCTGAACCGTACAGGGATTCCCTGAACACCATGGCCAAGAACAGGGTGGCCGACAGCAGTACAAAACCCGCTGTGACAAAGCGAAACGTCAAACGCTCCAGGGTCAGCAAAGGCAGTCCGCTTGGGGTCTGTGCCGCGTGCCGGATGCGGTCTTCCGTGCGGTTCATCAGCCAGGCGTGCAGGGCCGCAGCGGCAAACAAGCCGTAAGACGCAATACCCAAGGCCCAGTGCAGCGGCAGCCAAGCCGAGGCACTGGCGTGAAGGACTTGACCGGGGTAGAACAGCGCGAGCACCACCACCCATGCGCCCAACGCCGATAAAGCCCAGTGCACTTCAAGCTGGGGGTACATGCGGGTTTCGATCGCGTAAACCAAGGCCACCAGCCAAACCGTGACCGACAAAGCCGGTGCAAAGCCAAAACGTGCAGGCTCACTCCACAAGCCCCACACCAAGAGCAGGCCGTGAAGCAACCAAGCCAGCACCAGCGAACCCCGTTTGTTGGACGTTGTCATGCGTGTCGCCGCCAGAGCCGGAACCGCATAGGCCATCGCTGCCGCCAGACTCAAAATCAGGGAAACCCAGGACGTATTCGCTAGAATCATGGCTAGAGTTTAGCGGTTTGCGCGTCCGGGGAAATGCCCTGACAATGGCCTTTGTCAGCCTCTTGCACATCACGTCCGCGCCACTTTCTCCTCCACGCCCTCCCCTTTACGCCCCTCTCCTCACGCATCACCCACCCATGGCCTCCGCACTCACCGACAAACTCAGCCGCCTCGTTAAAGAAATGCGAGGCCAGGCCCGCATCACTGAATCCAATGTTTCCGACATGCTGCGCGAAGTGCGCATGGCCTTGCTGGAAGCCGACGTCGGCCTGATCGTGGTTAAAGATTTCATCCAGAAAATTAAAGAGAAAGCGCTGGGCGCGGAGGTGCTGCAGAGTTTAACGCCCGGGCAGGCGTTTATTGGCATCGTCAATAGTGAACTTACCGTGCTGATGGGCGGCCAGGATGCAGCCACGGCCGCACCGCAGCTCAATGCCCTGCCGATCAATCTGGCGACCACCCCGCCGGCGATTATTTTGATGGCGGGCTTGCAGGGTGCGGGTAAAACCACCAGCGCCGGTAAGCTCGCCAAGCTACTTAAAGAGCGCCATAAAAAGAAAGTATTGCTGGTGAGCGGTGATGTGTATCGGCCTGCCGCGATTGAGCAATTGCGCACCCTGGCAAAACAAGTCAGCGTGGATTTTTTTGAGAGCGATATTTCGCAAAAGCCGGTTGATATCGCCGTCGCCGCCAAGCAATGGGCGAAAATTCATTTTCATGATGTGCTGATTGTGGATACCGCAGGTCGCTTGGCGATTGATGAAGCAATGATGGCCGAAATCAAGGCGGTGCATGCGGCCATCGAGCCGATTGAAACCTTGTTTACCGTTGATGCAATGCAAGGCCAGGACGCGGTGAACGTTGCCAAAGCTTTCAATGAAGCGCTGCCTTTGACCGGCATTATATTAACCAAACTCGACGGTGATTCGCGCGGAGGCGCGGCTTTGTCAGTGCGCCACATAACGGGCAAACCGATCAAGTTTGTCGGCGTGTCCGAAAAAATGGATGGAATCGAACCGTTCTATGCAGACCGCATGGCATCGCGAATTTTGGGCATGGGTGACGTGCTTTCGCTGATTGAAGACGCGCATAAAAATGTTGATCTTGCAGAGGCGCAAAAGCTCGCTGAAAAATT
>JAYVPU010000273.1:0-15326 GCA_043757205.1 Comamonadaceae bacterium
TCCGCCGCCACTTGCCAGCCGGAGAGGTAGATGGCTTTCACGCCCGCTTTGACTTGCTGCATGGCTTGGCCGCCGGTGAGCGCGCCCAGGCAGTTCACATAAGCCTCGGTGTGCAACAGATCCCAGAGCTTTTCAGCACCACGGCGCGCCAAGGTGTGCTCGATGGGGAATGAGCCGCGCAGGCGGACGACGTCGGCAGCGCTGTAGCCGCGTTTGATGCCTTTCCAGCGGGGATTGGTGGCCCAATCTTTTTCTAGGGCGGCAATTTGCTGTTCGCGGCTGAGTTGTTCGGTGAGGGTTTGCGGCATGTGAAGCTCCTGAGGTTGATAAAACAAATTGACTTACAAACCGAGATGGTGGTGAGTCGGTGCATGTATCTTATGTCTTATATAAGACATGGATCCAGAAAATCCAAAAATTTATAAATTTATTTACCACTTAAAAATCAATGACTTATGGGGCATGTTTTGCATTGTGATATCCCGTACCTTGTGTTGAGAAATTCAAAGGACGAATGCTGGCTTGGCATTTCTCACTATGAAATTCGAATTCACATCAATGCACGCAATGTGTCTGAACGCACCACAGCGCGGTCGCTCGTTAAACCTTGCGCTGCAAGAGCATGGCGTCGCCATAGCTGAAGAAGCGGTACTCGTTGGCAATGGCGTGCTGGTAGAGCGCGCGGATCGGCTCATACCCGGCAAAGGCGCTCACCAGCATCATCAATGTGGACTTGGGCAGGTGAAAGTTAGTCACCATCAGATCCACCCACTTGAACTCAAAGCCGGGCGTGATGAAGATGGTGGTGTCGGCGCTGGTGAGGCCACTTTGTGCCCAGGACTCCAGCGTGCGTACCGTCGTCGTGCCCACGGCGACGATGCGCCCACCGCGTGCTTTGGTTTGCGCAATGGCTTGCTGAGTTTCGACAGGTATGTCGTACCACTCGCTGTGCATGCGGTGCTCGGCCAGATTCTCGGTCTTGACGGGTGAGAAAGTGCCTGCGCCCACATGCAAGGTGACGCTGGCGCGCTGCACGCCGCGTGCCTCCAGAGCCGCCAGCAGCGCCTCGTCAAAATGCAAGGCTGCCGTGGGTGCAGCCGCAGCACCCGGCGCGCGGGCAAACACGGTCTGGTAGCGGCGCTGGTCTTCTTCAGTGTCCGGGGTCAATCCGTCATGTGGGCGCTCGATGTAGGGCGGCAGCGGCATATGACCGTGCCGGTCCATCAGCGTGTAGGGATCATCACCCGCATCATTGCTCAGCACAAAGCGAAACAGCCCGCCCTGCGCATCAGGCCAGCGGCCCAGCAGCGTGGCGCTTAAGTTGTCGTGCGTGCCGGGTGCGCCCACCAGTTTGATGGTTGTGCCAGCCTCGGGTTTCTTGCTCACCCGCATGTGGGCGGCCACCTGGTTGCCGCCCAGCACGCGCTCGATCAACAACTCCACCTTGCCGCCGGTGGGCTTCTCACCAAACAGACGCGCCTTGACCACTTTGGTGTCATTGAAAACCAGCAAATCGCCGCTTTGCAGCAGGCTGGGCAGGTCACGAAAAATGCGGTTAGTGGGCGTGGCCACGGTGCCGTCCAGCAAGCGCGAACTGCTGCGCTCAGGAGCGGGGTGCTGGGCGATCAGCGCGGGAGGCAGCTCGAAATCAAAATCGCTGAGCGTGAAAGTGCGGGAAAGGTCAGGGGAGCTTGCAGAGGACATATCTTGAGGGCTGGACGAACCCGTGCCAAGCAGGGTGAGAAGAAAGGGGAAGAAGGGCGAAGAGGACTGCAATTTTCTCATTAAACTTGACGCTCTACACCTGAAGGGGATCCCCATGCGCCTCAACGCTCGTCACCTCACCCGCCGCTTGCAACACGGTTTCACTTTGCTGTCTGTCGCTCTGCTGTGCACGACAACTGCACTAGCCCAGCCTTATCCCAGCAAACCCATCAAGGCCATCGTGCCCTTCGCGGCGGGTAGCGCCACGGATCAGATTGGCCGCGCCTTTGCCGTCAAGATGGCCGAAACCCTGGGCCAGCCCATCGTGGTGGAGAACAAGGCGGGCGTCAACGGCATGCTGGGGGCCGACGCCGTGGCCAAGGCTGCGCCCGATGGCTACACGATTTTGATCGGCACCAACAGCACCAACGCCGCACTCAAAAGCCTGATGAAAAAACTACCCTATGACCAGGACACCGCTTTTGCGCCCCTGGGCTACTTGGGCTCGGTGCCGCTCATCATCGCCATCAACAACGACGTGCCCGCCAAAAACTTGCGCGAGTTGGTGACGCTGGCCAAGGCCAACAAGCCCGGCCACGTCACCTTTGCCAGCGCCAGCACCTCGCAACTCGTGTCTTCCGAAGTGATGGCCAGCATGGCAGGCATCCAGATGACCAACGTGCCCTACAAGAGCGGCCCCGCCGCCATGACCGATCTGATCGGTGGCCAAGTGATGATGTTCAGCGCCGACTTTGCCGTGACCCTGCCCCAGGTCAAGGCGGGCAAAATTCGCGGCTTGGCCGTCACCTCCACCAAGCGCTCAGCGGCCATCCCCGAGCTGCCCACGGTGAACGAGGCGCTGGGTCTGAAGGACTACGAGCTGATCGCTTACTTCGCCATGTACGCCCCGGCGGGCACGCCGCCCGAGATCATCGCCAAGCTGAATCAAGCCATTAACGCCGCAGCGCAAAGCACCGATCTGCAAGAGAAATTCGCCGCCATTGGTTTTGCCGTGGAACCCGGCACGCCCGAGGCCCTGGCCCAGCGCGGCCGCAAGGAAACGGCCAAGTGGGCCAAGGCCATCCACGACGCGAAGATCGAGCCGCAGTAATTGAGCCACACCGACTGAATCGCAAAGCCGCGCATGACTTCAAAGCGATCTTCTCCCGTAGAGAAGGTCGTCGGTCAAAAGGACGCTGTTCAAGCGCCACCCGCCACGTCTATTTCTACCGCACTGTCCGCCCCGCAAAAAGCGCTGCGCAAACTGGGCCTGGTGCGCGACATCGACCTGGCCCTGCACCTGCCCCTGCGCTACGAGGACGAGACCCGCATCACCCGCCTGGCCGATGCACGTGAAGGCGACACCGTACAGATTGAGGCCGTGGTCACCGCCAGTGAGGTGACGTTTCGCCCGCGCCGCCAACTGCTGGTGACGGTGGATGACGGCAGTGACACCTGTGTGTTCCGCTTCTTCAGCTTCTACCCCTCGCAGCAAAAGGCGCTAGCGGTAGGTACACGCCACCGGGCGCGTGGTGAACTCAAGGGCGGCTTCATGGGCTGGACCATGATGCACCCGCATTGCAAGTCCGCCACCGGCGACTTGCCCCAAGCCCTGACGCCGGTTTACCCCACGGTGGCCGCTTTGCCGCAAACCTACTTGCGCCGCGCCGTGCTGGGCGGCTTGGCACGGGCCAATCTCACAGACACGTTTCCATCTGAAATTAGCAAGAAAATAGGCCTGAAACCCTTGTGGAATGCTCATGAGGCGCTATCATTTTTGCACCACCCGACGCCCGACGTGTCGCTGAGCGAGCTGGAGGACCACAGCCACCCGGCCTGGCAAAGGCTCAAGGCCGAAGAGTTGCTAGCCCAGCAGCTCTCGCAACTCCAGTCGCGTCAAGAACGCGCGTTGTTGCGAGCGCCGGTGCTGACGCCGTCTTCAAAACCCGCTTGCCCTGAGCCATCATCCGTTCGGGCTGAGCCTGTCGAAGCCCTTCGACAACCTCAGGGCGAACGGGTAAGTGCGCTACATGACCGATTCCTCACCGCACTCCCCTTCCAACTCACCACCGCCCAGCGCCGCGTGAGCGCAGAAATCGCGCACGACCTGGCCCGCCCCGTGCCCATGCATCGGCTCTTGCAAGGCGATGTCGGCTCCGGAAAAACGGTGGTCGCCGCCCTGGCCGCAACGATCTGCATCGACGCGGGCTGGCAGTGCGCCCTGATGGCGCCCACAGAAATTTTGGCCGACCAGCACTTCCGCAAACTCGTGGGCTGGCTGGAGCCCCTGGGCATCACAACCGCTTGGCTCACCGGTAGCCAGAAGAAAAAGGAGCGCGCTGCCATGCTGGCGCTGATCGAGAGCGGCGAGGCCGGTCTGGTGGTGGGTACGCACGCTGTGATCCAAGACCATGTGCAGTTCAAAAACCTGGCGCTGGCGATCATTGATGAGCAACACCGTTTTGGCGTGGCGCAGAGATTGGCCTTGCGCAGCAAGACGAACCCCCAGGCCGTTCGCCCTGAGCTTGTCGAAGGGCTGGCTTCGACCCTTCGACAAGCTCAGGACGGGCCAAGCTCAGGCCGAACGGGTGATGTGGAGCCCCACCTGTTGATGATGACCGCCACCCCCATCCCCCGCACCCTGGCCATGAGCTACTACGCCGATCTGGACGTCTCCACGCTGGACGAGCTGCCGCCCGGCCGCAGCCCCATCGTCACCAAGGTGGTGTCTGAGCATCGGCGAGATGAGGTAATTGAGCGGATCCGCGCGCAAATCGCCCAAGGGCGGCAGGTGTACTGGGTCTGCCCCTTGATCGAGGAGAGCGAGGCGCTGGATTTGAGCAATGCCACAGCCACCCATGCTGAACTGAGCGATGCCCTGCAAGGCGCGTTACAGAGCGGTGACCCCGTGAAGGTGGGCCTCCTGCACTCCCGCATGCCCGTTGCCGAGAAGCGTGAAGTGATGGCGCAATTCACCAGCGGGCAAATGGCGCTGCTGGTCAGCACCACGGTGATTGAGGTGGGCGTGGACGTGCCCAACGCCAGCCTCATGGTGATCGAACACGCCGAGCGTTTTGGGCTATCGCAATTGCATCAACTGCGCGGCCGCGTTGGGCGTGGCACGGCCGCGTCGGCCTGCGTGCTGCTCTACTCCACGGGTGATGCCCCGCGCTTGGGCGAGATCGCCAGAGAGCGCTTAAAAGCCATGGCCGACACCAACGACGGTTTCGAGATCGCCCGGCGTGACCTGGAGATTCGCGGCCCTGGCGAGTTCCTGGGCGCACGCCAGTCGGGTGCGGCGCTGTTGCGCTTTGCCGACCTGGCCACCGACAGTGAGTTGCTCGCCTGGGCCAAAGACGCCGCCCCCCTCATGCTGGAGAAATACCCCGACTTAGCGCACAAACACATGGCGCGTTGGCTGGGCGGGAAGACGGATTTTTTGAAGGCCTGAACTCGCTGATTCACATGATGCTTCAAACAATCCAACTCATATATAAGACTGGATTAAAATCGCATATTGCTTACCCCAAGTCTCCCTAGCCCTCCCCCCTGTCCCTCTACAAACGAACCCCCCAAATGACCGCTGAAACCTCAAAAATCATTTACACGCTGACCGACGAAGCGCCGATGCTGGCGACCTATGCGTTCTTGCCCATCATCCGCACCTTTGCGGCACCGGCAGGCATCAATGTGGAGTCGAGCGACATCTCCGTGGCGGGGCGCGTGCTGGGTGAGTTCCCCGAGTTTTTGACCGATGCGCAAAAAGTGCCTGACAACCTGGCCGAGCTGGGCCGCCTGACGCTGCTGCCCGACACCAACATCATCAAGCTTCCCAACATCAGCGCGCCTGTGGCGCAAATGGTCAGCGTGATCAAAGAGCTGCAAGGCAAGGGCTACCAAATCCCCAACCTGCCCGAAGACCCGAAAACCGATGCCGACAAGGCCATCCGCGCCCGCTATTCCAAGTGCATGGGCAGCGCCGTCAACCCCGTGCTGCGTGAAGGCAACTCAGACCGCCGTGCGCCCCTGGCCGTCAAAAACTACGCGCGTAAAAATCCGCACAGCATGGGCAAGTGGAGCATGGCCTCACGCTCCCACGTGGCGCACATGACGCACGGCGACTTCTACCACGGTGAAAAGTCCATGACGCTGGACAAGGCGCGCGATGTGCGCATGGAGCTGGTGACGGCCAGCGGCAAGACCCTGGTGCTCAAACCCAAAGTGTCACTGCTGGCGGGCGAGATTATTGACAGCATGTTCATGAGCAAGAAGGCGCTGTGCGAGTTCTATGAAGAGCAATTTGCCGATGCGCGCGACACCGGCGTGTTGCTCTCACTGCACGTCAAGGCCACGATGATGAAGGTCTCGCACCCCATCGTGTTCGGCCACGCCGTGAAGATTTTTTACAAAGACGCCTTCACCAAGCACGCCAAGCTGTTTGAAGAGCTGGGCGTGAACGTCAACAATGGCATGGTCAACTTGTACGAAAAGTTGGAAACGCTTCCAACCTATCTGCGTGAAGAAGTGATTCGTGACCTGCACTCTTGCCACGAGCACCGCCCCGCGCTGGCGATGGTGGATTCGGTCAAGGGCATCTCCAACCTGCACGCGCCTAACGACGTGATTGTGGACGCGTCCATGCCCGCCATGATCCGTATTGGCGGCAAGATGTGGGGTGCCGATGGCAAACCCAAAGACACCAAAGCCGTGATCCCCGAGAGCACCTTTGCCCGCATCTACCAAGAGGTCATCAACTTCTGCAAGACCAACGGCAACTTCGACCCGGTCACCATGGGCACCGTGCCCAACGTGGGTCTGATGGCGCAGCAGGCCGAAGAGTACGGCTCGCACGACAAGACCTTTGAAGTGCCCGAAACGGGCGTGGCCAATATCGTGGACATCGCCACCGGCGAAGTGCTGCTGAGCCAGAACGTGGAAGCCGGCGACATCTGGCGCATGTGCCAAGTCAAAGACGCGCCGATCCGCGACTGGGTCAAGCTGGCCGTCACCCGTGCGCGCAACTCCGGCATGCCCGCCATCTTCTGGCTGGACCTGTACCGCCCGCACGAAGCCGAAATCATCAAGAAGGTGCATGTCTACCTGAAGGAGCACGACACCACGGGTCTGGACATCCAAATCATGTCGCAGGTGCGTGCCATGCGCTACACGCTAGAGCGCGTCATTCGCGGGCTGGACACGATCTCGGTCACCGGCAACATCTTGCGTGACTACTTGACCGACCTGTTCCCCATCATGGAACTGGGCACCAGCGCCAAGATGCTGTCCATCGTGCCGCTGATGGCCGGTGGTGGCCTGTACGAGACCGGTGCCGGTGGCTCTGCGCCCAAGCACGTGCAGCAGCTGGTGGAAGAAAACCACCTGCGCTGGGATTCACTGGGCGAGTTCATGGCCTTGGCCGTGTCGATTGAAGATTTGGGCATCAAGACCGGCAACAACAAGGCCAAAATTCTGGCCAAGACGCTGGACGCAGCCACCGGCCAACTGCTGGCCAACAACAAAGGCCCCTCCACCAAGACCGGCCAGTTGGACAACCGCGGCAGCCAGTTCTACCTCGCCATGTACTGGGCTCAAGCCCTTGCCGCACAGACGGAAGACACCGACTTGCAAGCCAAGTTTGCCCCGTTGGCTAAAGCACTGAGCGAGAACGAGAAGAAGATCACCGACGAGCTGATTGCCGTGCAGGGCAAGCCGGTGGACATTGGCGGCTACTTCTTGCTGGACGCTGCCAAAGCCAGCGCTGTGATGCGCCCTAGCGCTACGTTTAACGCGATTCTGGAGAGCGTTAAGGCTTGATTTTTCAAGACTAGGCTGGCTTAAAAAAAGCCGTCGGACTGAGAGGTTCGGCGGCTTTTTTGTTGGGGCAGGTTCTGGCCGCTGCATCGCGGGATCAGACCGGCGGCGCACTCAGCTCCGCGGCTGTCCTCCGTGGTGGCCTAGGGCCACCGACTCCCCCTTGATGCCGCTGCGCTGAGCGCGCCACCGGCCTGATCTTGCCGACGGGGTGAGTGATCTATCTGCTGCCGCATTTCAACGTCAAAGCTGCCCGGCGCGCAGCATGCGCCGCGAAGCGGCATCCTGCTGCTGCGTGTCCGTGCCGAGCGAAAGGTTAGGTTGCGCTGCGGCCAAGATTCACCTCCTGAATTGCTTGATAGATCGCCTTCGACATCGGCGAGAACTCATAGTTGAGCGCCATTGCAACGTGTTTCGCGAAGTCTTCGAGAAGTTCAATCGGTTCATTTGTCTGCGCCTGCTCCGCAGCTCTTGCGGCGCGTAGTGCAGCAAAACGGTTACTGCCCAAGAAAACCGTTGCGTCCTCCTCAGTCACCTGAGCGTCCAGATTGTGAGCCAAACGGTTGCGAATCTTGTTTAGGCGCTTGATTCCAGGAAGTATGAGCGCAATGTCGGTATTGGATGCGTCGAGCAAAGCAACCTTCTGGGCGAACGAGATCTTCGCCTCGCCAAGTGCTCCCAAGCGGGGATTCGCCTTCGCCAGATATTCACCGATGTAATGCTCCACAAATAGGTGTGCTCGCAAGATGCGACCTATGACTTCGACGTTCTGTTTCCACCGGCCATTGACATCCGCAAGCTCGCGATCGGCCTCTGCGAAGAATTCCTGCTTGCCGCCCAAAAGCTCAATTGCCCGGCGAACAATCGCATCGTGATCGTGCTCTGGAATGTTCATCGAGCAACCTAACGTAATGGATGTTCCAAACCACTGCGGAATAAGCTGGCAGGTTTGTCATAAAAATAACCCACCAACGCTCCACAGTACTGAGGAAGTTGCTCATATAAAAATAGCAACAAACTCGGCGTCTTGATGGATTGAATGTCTGTCATGGTGGTTCTGTTTTCAGTTGCAGCCAAGCCGCAATTCAAACTCAGCGCCCATTAATCCCCAGCAACTCCACCTCAAACAGCAGCGTCGCATTGGGCGGTATCACACCACCTGCACCGCGTTCGCCGTAGGCGATGGAGGCGGGGCAGGTCAGCTTGGCTTTGCCGCCGACCTTCATGCGCTGCACGCCCTCGGTCCAGCACTTGATGACGCCGTTCAGTGGGAACTCGATGGCGGCATTGCGTTTGTAGGAGCTGTCAAATTCGCGGCCATCGGGGAAGGTGCCACGGTAGTGCACCTTGACCTTGTCGCTGGCTGACGGGCTGGCGCCCTTGCCGTCGGTCAGTGATCGGTACACCAGGCCGCTGGGGGTGACGACCGCGCCGGGTTCTTTGGCGGCGGCGTCAAGGGTGGCGTCGGCGGCCCAGGCTGCGGGCAGGGTGGCCAGTGACGCGAGTGTGAGGGTGAGGGCCGCAAGGCGCAATGATGTTTTCATGGGTGATTCCGAATGGCGTTAAAGCAGGTAGGCGCAATTGTCGCAGGCTCTCAAGTCGAGCCGACCTTGTTCCATGTCATAGACCCCATTCGACGCGTCTGGCATCATGGTTTTCATGCAACAGCACCTGCCACCGCTCGTTCAAGCCCTGCTGGAGCCTCAGCGCTACCCGCATGCCGTAGCGCGGGTGGAGCTGGTCGAAACCCATATCTCCTGGGTGCTGCTGGCGGGTGAATTTGCCTACAAGCTCAAGAAGCCGGTGAAGCTGCCCTTTTTGGACTTCAGCACGCTGGCGCAACGCCAGCAGGGCTGCCTGGATGAGTTGCGCCTGAACCGCCGCTATGCGCCGGACATTTACCTGGACGTGGTCGGTATTTTCAACACGGCGCAAGACCCGCAATTCGAGGGGCCGGGCGCGGCTATCGAAGTCGCGGTCAAGATGCGGCGCTTTGATGACGCCATGCGGCTGGACCGGGTCTGTGCCCGTGGCGAACTCAAGCCTGAGCACCTGTCTGATTTGGCGGACACGCTGGTGGCATTCCACAACGCTGCGGTCATCGCACCTTTGACCTCGCGCTTTGGTGCGCCTGCCTTGGTGATGGCCCCGGCACTGACCAATTTTGAGGGCTTGTTGCGGCGGCTGCCCGACGCCGTCATGCAGGCCCGGCTTGCGGCTTTGCTCGCCTGGACCGAGACGCAGTTCACCCAGCTCCTGCCCTTGCTGCAAGCGCGCAAGCAAGCCGGGCGGGTGCGGGAGTGCCATGGCGATCTGCACCTGGTCAACCTGGTGTTGATTGACCAGCGCGTGCGCCTGTTCGACGGCATCGAGTTCAACGAGGATCTGCGCTGGATTGACGTGGCGAGCGACATTGCCTTCACCTACATGGACCTGCTCGCGCACGCCCAGCCGGGGCTGGCCGACTGGTTTGTGGATGAAGTTTTGAGCCGCAGTGGTGACTACGAGGCAGCAAGGGTGCTGCGCTTTTATGCGGTGTACCGGGCGCTGGTGCGGGCCCAGGTGGCGGCGATTCGCACGCAGCAAACCCAGGCAACTAAGGACAGCGAGGCCGATGTCCAGATCGTGACCTATCTGGCATTGGCAGAGCGTCTGAGTGCACCACCCCCCGTGCGGCTGGTGATCACGCACGGCTTGTCGGGTTGCGGCAAGACGGTGGCCTCCAGCCAACTGCTGCAAAGTGATGGCCAGGCCTCCACCCTGCGCCTGCGCGCGGACGTGGAGCGCAAACGCCTGTTCGGGTTACCCAGCACGGCGCGCAGCAACCCGGTCGTCAACGCTGATCTCTACACACCCGCTGCCCACGCCCGCGCAGTTACGGCAACGCATACTGGCACGTCAGGCTCTGGGGCAAGACGCGTCAGAGGCGACTTTGGAAGTGCTGGCGCAGCAGCAGCTCGCCATGGAGCCGCTGGCGGCGGACGAGGGGCCGGTGATTCGGTAAGGCTTAGACCTTGCGGCCCCAGCGGTGCTCAATCTCACCCACAATGCCGCGCCTGAACACCAGCACGCAGGCGATAAAGGTCAGGCCCATGATGATGGTGACCCAGGAGCCGAGGTTGGCCAGGTAGTTTTGCATGGTGATGATGATGGTGGCCCCCAAGGCCGGGCCGAGGATGGTGCCCATGCCGCCTAGCAGGGTCATCAGCACCACTTCGCCGGACATCTGCCAGCTCACGTCAGTCAGCGTGGCCAGGCCCAACGCCAGCGACTTGGCGGCACCGGCCAGGCCGGCCAGCGTGGCCGAGAGGACAAAGGCCACGAGCTTGTAGCGATCCACGTTGTAGCCTAGGGACAGCGCGCGGGGTTCGTTCTCGCGGATGGATTTCAGCACCTGACCAAAGGGTGAGTGAATGGTGCGATGGATCAGCGCAAAGCCGGCCAAGAACAGGGCCAGCACAAAGTAGTACATGACCTGGTCGTTGGCCAGATCCAGCACGCCCAAAAGCTTGCCGCGTGGGATGCTTTGGATGCCGTCTTCGGCAAAGGTGAAGGGGGCCTGCACGCAAAAGAAGTAAATCATTTGCGACAAGGCCAACGTGACCATGGCGAAGTAAATGCCTTGGCGCCGCACGGCCAGCCAGCCGACCAAGACACCGCACACGGTGGCGCTCAAGGTGCCCAGCAGCACGGCGATTTCCGGCGTCAAGCCCCAGACCTTGGCCGCGTGCCCGCAGACGTAGGCTGCCAGACCAAAAAACATGGCGTGCCCAAACGAGAGCAGGCCGGTAAAGCCGATCAACAGGTTGAAGGCACTGGCGAACAGGGCGAAACACAGGCAGCTCATCAAGAAGATGGGGTAGCCCACAGTTGGTGCCAGCAGCAGGCCCACCAACAGCAGGCCGTACAAGAGGATTGATTTTTTCATTATTTCTCCCGGCCAAACAGACCGGCGGGGCGCACCAGCAGCACGATGGCCATGATGATGAAGACGACGGTGGTGGAGGCTTCGGCGTAAAACACTTTGGTCAGACCTTCAACCAGGCCCAGGGCTAGGCCGGTGAGAATAGAGCCCAGAATCGAGCCCATGCCGCCGATGACCACCACGGCAAACACCACGATGATGATGTTGGAGCCCATCAAGGGGCTGACCTGGTAAATCGGTGCGGCCATCACCCCGGCCAAGCCCGCCAGACCCACGCCAAAGGCATAGGTCAGCGTCACCATCAGTGGCACGTTGATGCCGAAGGCTTTGACCATGTTGGGGTTCTCCGTACCTGCACGCAGGTAAGCGCCGAGCTTGGTTTTTTCAATCACAAACCAGGTCAGCAGGCAGATGACCAGGGACACCAGCACCACCCAGGCGCGGTACTTGGGCAGCATCATGAATTCAAGGTCAAACACGCCGCGAAACACTGAAGGTAACTCGTAGGGCAAGCCAGAGGAGCCATAAAACTCGCGGAACACGCCTTCCAACACCAAGGCCAAGCCAAAGGTGAGCAGCAGGCCGTAGAGGTGATCGAGCTGGTGCAGCCAGCGCAGCATGGTCTTCTCAATCACGACGCCAATCAGGCCGACGCCGATGGGCGCGATGATCAACGCAAACCAGTAGTTGATGCCCGCGTAATTGAGCAGCATCCACGCAAAAAAAGCGCCCACCATGTAGAGCGCACCGTGGGCAAAGTTGACGATGTTGAGCATGCCGAAGATCACGGCCAAGCCCAGCGACAACAACGCATAAAAAGAGCCATTGACCAGACCCAGCATGAGCTGGCCCATCAAGGCTTGTATCGGGATACCAAAAACATCTGTCATGTCAATCCGGCCGGAAAATGGAGAGGCCGCACAGCGCGGCCCCTTCCTGTGATTTCAAATCACGCTAAGAACAAGCGATTTACTTCTTGAAGGCGGCGCACCTGCTGAGCGCCAGCGACTGAAAGGCATCGTCGCCTTTGACCGTGCCTTTGAGCTTGTAGTAGTCCCATGGGCCTTTGGACTCGGCGGGGGACTTCACCTGGAACAAGTACATGTCGTGCACCATGCGGCCGTCTTCGCGCAGCTTGCCGCCTTTGGCAAACATGTCGTTGACGGGGGTCTCGCGCATTTTCTTGATGACGGTGGCGGTGTCATCTGTGCCAGCGGCCTTGACCGCATTCAGGTAATGCATCGTGGATGAATACACAGCGGCGTGGTTGGAGTTGGGCTTGCGACCCCCCATGGCCTTGCTGTATTTGTCGGCCCAGGCGCGCGTCTCGGCGTTCAGGTCCCAGTACCAGCCTTCGGTCAGGTACAGACCTTGCGCCGTGGGCAGGCCCAGGGCGTGCACATCGGTGATCAGCATCAGCAGGGCAGCCAAGCTTTGCTTTTTGGTGATACCAAACTCGGCGGCAGCCTTGATGCTGTTCACCGTGTCGCCGCCCGCGTTGGCCAGACCCACGACTTGCGCCCCGGAAGACTGGGCTTGCAGCAGGAAGGAGGAGAAGTCACCGGTGGACAGCGGGTGGCGTACCGCGCCCAGCACCGTGCCACCATTGGCCTTCACAACCTCGCCCGTGTCTTTCTCAAGAGAGTGGCCGAAGGCGTAATCCGCAGTGAGAAAGTACCAGCTTTTACCGCCATCCTTGACCACCGCCTTGCCCACCACGTTGCCCAGCGCAATGGTGTCCATCAGGTAGTGGATGCCAGTGGCGGGTGCGCAATCTTCATTGGTCAGGCGTGCGCTGGCCGCGCCGGTGACGATGGTGATCTTGTTTTTTTCCTTGCCCAGGGCTTGCACGGTCAGGGCCACGGCGGAGTTCAGGTTCTCCACCGTCATGTCCACTTTGTCGCGGTCAAACCATTGCTGGGTGACGTTCTTGGCGATGTCGGGCTTGTTCTGGTGGTCGGCATTCACCACCTCAATGGTTTTGCCAAACATCTTGCCGCCGAAATCTTGCACCGCCATTTTGGCTGCGGCCACCGCGCCGGGGCCACCGTAGTCGGCATACACGCCGGACATGTCGGTCAGCACGCCGATCTTGATGACGTCATCACTCAGCTTGCCTTGCTGGGCGCTGGCAACGCCTAGGCCGGTGGCCAATGCGGCAGCCAGTGCGATTGCAGTCAGATTGTTTTTCATGTCTTTGTCCTCGAAATGGTTATTAAAAAATCACACACATAAAAACTCATGCAGCATGGCGGCCTTCTCGGCCAACTCGCTCTTGTTCACCACCGCCACGATCTTGCCGTGTTCCATCACGTAATGCCGGTCGGCCAGGGGGGCGGCAAAGCGGAAGTTTTGCTCTACCAAAATAATGGTGAGCCCTTTGGCCTTCAAAGCGCGGATGACGCGGCCCAGGGTTTGCACAATCACCGGGGCCAAGCCTTCGGTGATTTCATCGAGCAGCAAAATCTTGGCGCCGGTGCGCAAAATACGGGCCATGGCCAGCATCTGCTGCTCCCCGCCGGATAGGCGCGTGCCGGGGCTGTTGCGGCGCTCTTTGAGGTTGGGGAACATGTCGTAAATCTCTGCCAGCGACATGCCGCCAGGCCCCACCACCGGTGGCAAGAGCAGGTTTTCTTCACAGCTCAAGGTGGAAAAAATACCGCGCTCTTCCGGGCAAAAGCCCAGGCCCAAGCGGGCAATTTTGTTGGTGGCCATCGCAATGGTTTCTACACCTTCCACCTGGATTGAGCCGGTGCGCTTGCCCGTCAAACCCAAGATCGCTTTGAGCGTGGTGGAGCGGCCCGCGCCGTTGCGCCCCAGCAGGGTGATGAGCTCGCCCTCTTTGATCTCGAAATTCACCCCATGCAGGATGTGGGACTCGCCGTAGTAGGCGTGCAGGTCTGAGACGCGCAACAGGGTCTTGCTCATGCCTCGGCCTCCTCGGTGCTGCCGACATAGGCTTCCAGCACCAGCGGGTCTTGCGACACCTGGGCATAAGGCCCTTCGGCCAGCACGCTGCCGCGTGCCAGCACCGTGATGGTGTCCGACAGGTCGGCCACCACGTTCATGTTGTGCTCCACCATCAGCACGGTGCGGTTGGCGGCTACTTTGCGGATCAGGTCAACGACACGGCCCACGTCTTCGTGGCCCATGCCTTGGGTGGGCTCGTCCAGCAGCATCAACTCGGGGTCCAACGCCAGGGTGGTGGCAATCTCAAGCGCGCGCTTGCGGCCATAGGGCAGCTCCACCGTTTGGGTCTGGGCAAATGAGGTGAGGTCCACGGCTTCGAGCAGCGCCATGGCTTCATCGTTGAGCACGTACAGGCTGGACTCGGGTTTCCAGAAATGAAAACTGGTGCCCAGCTTGCGCTGCAAACCGATGCGCACGTTTTCCAGCACGGTGAGGTGAGGAAACACCGCAGAAATCTGAAACGACCGCACCATGCCCGAGCGCGCCACCTGCGCCGCCGCGTGTTGCGTGATGTCCTGCCCCTTGTACAAAATCTGGCCCGAAGTGACGGGCAAGAACTTGGTCAGCAGGTTGAAAAAAGTGGTCTTGCCCGCGCCGTTGGGCCCAATCAGCGCGTGAATGGAACCCCGGCGAACCTGAAGGTTGACATGGTCAACGGCCACAAAGCCTTTGAACTCTTTGGTGAGTCCCCGGGTTTCGAGAATGATGTCTTGGCTCATCGGAGAATGATAGCGTTTCACTGACTAGGGTTTACCCGAGATTGTCCATTAGAGCTTTGTGCCCGCAGGAGTAAGCTTCACCGGCTCTCCCGCATTGGCCCACAAACCATCAAACCACGGTCTTCGTTTGCGTGCGACGGCCAGACGAAACGTCTGCTTGGTGTTTCTTGAGCTGTCATCCCACAGCGCCCCGACAG
>JAYVPU010000274.1:0-15322 GCA_043757205.1 Comamonadaceae bacterium
GTGACGCGGTAGCTGGGGCACATGGTGCCGGCGTCGAACTTGCGGCAGTGGCCGTTGTTGTTGCACATCTCCACCGCCTTGGCCAGCCCCTGTGCTGGGTCGCCGCCGGTCCCGGGGGCAGAGGCTTCTTCGGTCACCGGGTTGTTCTGCACATTCCAGGCGCTCCAGTCCAGCACCGGCGTGAGCGGGATGACTTTGTAGCTTGGCGGGAAGCGCATGAGACTCGCGTCGTCCATCTTGGGTGGGTCAATCATGCGGCTGGGGCTGAGCAAATTCAGCGGATCCAGATGTTGCTTGATTTGCCCAAAGGCCTGCGTGAGTCGGGGACCAAACTGCCACTCGATCCACTCGCCCCGGCACAGGCCGTCGCCGTGCTCACCGCTGTACGCGCCTTTGAATTTACGCACCAGAGCGCTGGCTTCTTCGGCGATAGCGCGCATCTTGGTGGCGTCACCCCGGCGCATGTCCAGAATGGGCCGCACATGCAGTGTGCCGACCGAGGCGTGGGCGTACCAAGTACCTTTGCTGCCGTACTTGGCAAACACTTCGGTCAGGCCGTCGGTGTACTCGGCCAAGTGTTGCAGCGGAACGGCGCAGTCTTCGATAAAGCTCACCGGCTTGCCGTCGCCCTTCAGGCTCATCATGATGTTCAGGCCCGCCTTGCGCACCTCCCACAGGTTTTTCTGCAGGGCGTCGTCGATCATCTCGACCACGCTGCCGGGTAAGCCAAGGTCGCCCATCAGCTCCACCAGTTGCTTGATCTTGGGCGTGAGATCGGCCTTGTTCGCGCCAGAGAACTCCACCAACAACACCGCTGCGGGCTTGCCGCCGTTGATATGAGGCGAGAGCGCGGTGCGGATGGTGGGCGCAAAGGCCGGGTTTTGCAGGGACAACTCGATCATGGTGCGGTCTACCAGCTCCACCGCCGTGAGCGCACCGCCCTGCATGTTGTGACCCAGCTTGACGATGTGCTGGGCCGCGTCCATGGCGGAATGGAACGTAGGGAAGTTCACCACGCCCAGCACCTTGGCGCGGGGCAGTTCGCTCAAACGCAGGGTCAGCGTTTGGGTCAGCGCCAGCGTGCCTTCGCTGCCCACCAGCAGGTGGGCAAGGTTGACCGAGCCATTCGCTGTGTAAGGCTTTTCGCTCTGGTTGTTGAAGATGTCCAGGTTGTAGCCCGCCACACGGCGCAGCACCTTGGGCCAGTGCGCTTCGATCTCGGCTTGGTGCTCGGTCGCCAGCTCACGGACAAAGTCGCCGATCTGTTTCACACGACCGGTGGCGGCATCAAAGCGGCCAAAGTCCAGCAGGCTGCCGTCACTGAGCATGGCCTGCGCGCCCAGCACGTTGTGCACCATATTGCCGTAGGCGATGGAGCGGCTGCCGCAAGAGTTGTTGCCCGCCATGCCGCCCAGCGTGGCTTGCGCGCTGGTGGACACGTCCACCGGGTACCACAGACCGTGTTTTTTGAGCGCGGCGTTGAGGTGGTCCAGCACCAGACCGGGCTCGACCTTGGCGCTGCGGTTTTCCGCGTCCACCTCCAGGATGTTGCGCAGGTACTTGGAGTGGTCAATCACCAGCCCGGCTCCCACCGTTTGTCCGCACTGGCTGGTGCCACCACCGCGCGGCACGATCGGCACGCCCAGGTCGCGGCAAATGGCCAGCGCCAGCGCCACGTCTTGGGTGTTGCGCGGCACGAACACGCCCACAGGCATGGCTTGGTAGATGGAGGCGTCGGTGGCGTAGCGGCCCCGGTCGGCGGGGGAGAACAGCACTTCGCCTTGGGTCTCAGCGGTGAGCCGTGCAGCCAAGCGGCCTGCGACGTCGTTGCTGATGCGGGCCACGGTTTCATAGGCCTCGTTGGCGGATGCTTGGGTCACGTTCAGGGGCAGGGGTGCGTTCATGGTGGCCTAGTGGGTTAGGAGAGAGGTTTGAAATTCAGTGTGCCGGTGCGTTTGCGTTTGTGTACGCCCCTGCACTTGGGGTAAATGGCTCCGCGAATGTCCTCCGGCCTTCGGCCTCCCCCTTGATTTCGCTGCGTCACTCACCCCAAGCGCCTGGGCAGCGAACGTGTTCGGAATGCAGCGGTTGAATACCGACAGCGTCCGTAAAATTGGGGCACTGGCGCGAAACGGTTGAGCACCCACCACGCCAGCAAGATCAGGTCGGTGCCGCGCTCTACGCAGCGAAATCAAGGAGGAGGCCGCAGGCCGGGGGACATTCGCGGAGTAGAGTGCGGCGGCGGCCTGATCCCGCGACACGGAAACCTGACACAGCACGAACGAGATATCACAGTTCATCGCAGGCACAACCATCAATGTGCGGAGCTAGACGTGACCTGCGGCGCACGCAGCAACTCCGTCACAACATCCCTCTTATGCGCCAAGTGCGTGAGCAGCACGGCGCGCATGGCCGCTGGGTCACGGGCTTGCAAGGCGTCAACCATCTGCGCATGCTCTTGCACCGCACGTGCCCACTTTTCGCCGTCCTGGTTTGAGCGAAAACGCCAGGCTTGCAAGCGGGCGTTGACCTGGTTGTAGGTGGCGGTGAGTACCGGGTTTTTGGCGGCGGCGTTGATGGCGCGGTGAATGGCGGCGTTGAGCCGGTAATAGGCCGATAGGTCACGCCGGGTATAGGCGGCCATCATCTCGTAATGCATGGCCTGGATCTCGGCCAGCTCCGCGGCTGTGATGCGCTGCGCGGCCAGCTCGCCAGACTGACCCTCCAGCCCGGCCATGACCTCAAAGGTGTGCAGCACATCAGCCTCTGACAAAGCCAGAGCGATGGCCCCGCGATTGGGCAGCAGCTCCACCAAACCTTCAGCGGCCAGCATCTTGATGGCTTCACGCAACGGTGTGCGCGAGACCTTGAGCACCTCGCACAGCTCACGCTCATTGAGCTTGGCACCCGGTGCGATGTGACCCTCCACCAGCATTTGGCGCAAGCGCTGCGCCACCTGCTCATGCAAAGTGGTGGGCGCAATGGCGATGATTTGGGCGCTCATGGATTTAGTTTTGTATTCAAAATTTAGTCAATTTTAGGCCAAATAGGTTTCACAAAGCAATTTTGTATGCAAAAATCCGCCATCTCAACGCCAACGACGAAAGATCACCCATGCTGACCACCAACTTCCACCCTACGGGCCGCCACTACCTGCAAATCCCCGGCCCATCGCCCGTGCCCGACCGCGTACTGCGCGCCATGAGCCTGCCCACCATCGACCACCGTGGCCCGGAGTTTGCGCAGTTGGGCCTCAAAGTGCTGGCCGACATGCAAAAGGTTTTTCAGACCCAACACCCGGTCATGATTTACGCCGCCTCAGGCACCGGTGCGTGGGAGGCCGCGCTGGTCAACACCCTCTCCCCCGGCGACCATGTGCTGATGTACGAGAGCGGCCACTTTGCCTTTCTCTGGAACAAGCTCGCCACCCGTCTGGGCCTCAAGGCCGAGACCATCGCCCTGCCCGGTATGGACAAGGGCGTGCCCGCCAGCTGGCGCCATGGCGTGCAGGCGCATTTGATTGAAGAGCGTCTCAAAGCCGACACCGGCCACAGCATCAAAGCCGTGTGCGTGGTGCACAACGAAACCTCCACCGGCGCCACCAGCAACATCGCCGCCGTGCGCCAAGCCATTGACGCGGCCAAGCACCCCGCGCTGCTCTTGGTGGACACCATCTCGGGCCTGGCCTCGGCCGACTACCGCCATGACGACTGGGGCGTGGACGTGTCCATCAGCGGCTCGCAAAAAGGCCTGATGCTGCCGCCCGGCATCAGCTTTAACGCGCTCTCGCCCAAAGCGATTGAAGCCAGCAAAACGGCCAAGCTGTCCAAAGCTTTTTGGGCTTGGGACGAAATGATCGAGATGAACAAAGGAGGTTATTGGCCCTCTACCCCCAACACCAATCTGCTCTACGGCCTGTCTGAAGCCTGCGACATGATTTTTAATCCCCAGCACGGTGGCTTGCCCGCCACCTTTGTGCGCCATCTGCGCTGGGCCGAGGGCACGCGCGCCGCCGTCACCACCTGGGGGCTTGATATCCAGTGCGCCGAGCCTGCGGTGTACTCCCCCATCCTGACCGGCGTGATGACACCCGAGGGCGTGGACGCCGACGCGGTGCGCAAGATCATCTACGAGCGTTTTGACTGCTCGCTGGGCACCGGACTGGGCAAGGTCAAGGGCCGCATGTTCCGCATTGGCCACTTGGGGGACTGCAACGACCTGACCCTGATTGCCGCCATCAGCGCCTGCGAGATGGGCTTGAAACTGGCAGGCGTGAAACTGGCCGGTTCTGGCGTACAGTCTGCGATGGATTATTTCTCCAGCCACCAAGGACATTGAGCATGCAACGCAGAACCTTCACCGCCGCAACTGTCGCCACCGCAGCCACCTTGGCCTCCCCCCTGCTGCGTGCGCAAACCGTGCAAAACGTGCCAACAGGGCCGGTGCGCATCGTGGTCGGTTTTGCACCGGGTGGCGGCACCGACATCTTGGCGCGGGTGGTGGGCCAAAAGCTGGCCACGATGTGGAACGTGACCGTACTGGTGGAAAACAAGGCCGGGGCTTCAGGCGTGATTGCCGCCGACTACGTGGCCAAACAGCCCGCTGACGGCAACACACTCTTGATGGCCCACATCAACAGCCACGCCATTGCACCGGCCTTGATCGCCAAGATGAACTACAACGCGGTGACGGATTTCTCCCCCATCTCGATGGTGGGCATCACCCCGAATCTGCTGATCTGCAACGAGAAGCAAAGCGCACGCACCGTCAAAGACGTGGTGGATTTGTGCAAAAAGAACCCCGGCCAGATCAGCTTTGGCTCGGCCGGCAATGGCTCGGCCCAGCACCTGGCGCTGGAGATGTTCAAACTGGCCGCAGGCGTTGACGCCTTGCACGTGCCCTACAAAGGCTCCGGCCCCATGTTGACCGACCTGATCGGTGGCCAGATTAACTACAGCTTTGACACCATGACGGCGGCCACGCCGCATGTGAAGAGCGGCAAGGCCATTGCGGTGGCCCAGACCCGTGCCAAACGCGCCAAGAGCTACCCCAACGTGCCGACCATGATCGAGTCTGGCTTCCCCAGCTTTGAGGCCACCACCTGGTACGGCTTGGTCGGCCCGGCCAAAATGGCTGCGGCCATGGTCAAGCGCATGAACGAAGACATCAACAAAGTCTTGCTCATGCCCGACGTGATGGAAAAATTTGAGCAATACGGTGCGGAAGACGGTGGCGGCACGCCCGAGAAATTTGCCAGCTTCATTCAGACCGAAAGCGTGAAGTGGGCCAAGGTGGTGAAAGAGGCCGGCGTCAAGGCCGAAGGCTGAGTCGCGCGCCATGAGTGAAGGCGTCGTCCACCTCAGCGTCGCGGCCGGTGTGGCCTCGGTTCTGTTTGACCGTCCCCAGGCGCGCAACGCGATGACCTGGGCCATGTACGAGCAGCTCATGGCGATTTGCCGCGAGCTGCCCACCCGCAGCGATGTGCGCGTCGTCACCTTGCGCGGCGCGGGCGGTGAGGCCTTCATTGCAGGCACTGACATTGCGCAGTTCCAGGCCTTTGGCAGCGGCACGCAAGGGGGCGAAGACGGTGTCGGCTACGAACGCCAGATCGACACCTGCATGGCCCTGCTCGAAGCCCTGCCCCAGCCCACCGTGGTCATCGTTGAAGGCTGGTGCGTGGGTGGCGGTCTGGCCATCGCCACGGGTTGCGACTTTCGCATCGCCACATCTAGCGCGCGCTTTGGCGTGCCGATTGCCAAAACCCTGGGCAACTGCCTGTCGCTGGGCAACTTGGCGCGTCTGACAGCGGCTTGGGGGCATCAGCGCGTCAAGCGCATGTTGATGCTGGCTGAAATTTTGAACGCCGACGAGGCGCTGGCTTGCGGCTATGTGCACGAGGTCTGCGCACCGGCTGATATCGACGCGGCGGCGCAGCGTCTGTGCACCCGCTTAGCTTCTCTGGCTCCGGTGACGCAGAGTGTGAGTAAAGAAGGTTTGCGACGCGCGGCCGCACACGAGTTGTCAGAGTCTGAACAAAGTGGTGATGATTTGATTCGCCGAGCTTATGGCAGCGAGGATTTCCGTGAAGGCGTGACGGCCTTTGTGGCCAAGCGTGCGCCTGAGTGGAAGGGGCATTGATGTTTTGCAGAATCACCATGTGTCTAGCGTCTGCTTCGCGGGATCAGGCCGCCGCCGCACTCTACTCCGCGAATGTCCCCCGGCCTGCGGCCTCCTCCTTGATTTCGCTGCGTAGAGCGCGGCACCGACCTGACCTTGCGAACGTGATGGGTATTCGAGCATTGCGTTCGACCGACTTGACCCGAAGTGCGTGCTTGGTATTCAACCGTCGAGTATCTGCCGTGTTCGCTGCCTCGGCGCTTGGGGTGAGTGGCGTAGCGGCATCAAGGAGGAGGCCGAAGGCTGGGGGACAGCCGCGGAGCTACTCACCCCAAGTGCCGGGGCGTACACAAGCACAAGCACAACCGCATCGGTATCGTGAATTCAGGAGCGTTCAACCATGACCGACCGCAACAAGACAACACCCACCGGCCCCTTAGCAGGCCTGCGCGTACTCGAACTCACGCAAATCATGTCCGGCCCGACCTGCGGCTTGCTGCTGGCCGACATGGGGGCTGACGTCATCAAGGTCGAGAAGCTGCCCGGTGGCGACGACGCGCGCGGTTACCGCGACCCGCTGGTGGGCGGCGTGTCTGGGCCCTTCATGATGATGAACCGCAACAAGCGCGGCTTGGCTGTCAACCTCAAGCACAGCGAGGGTCGAGCCCTGCTGCTGCGCATGGTCAAAGACGCCGACGTGTTGGTGGAGAACTTTCGCGGTGGCACCATGGACAAGCTGGGCCTGGGTTACGACGTGCTCGCCAAAATCAACCCCGGCCTGATCTACTGCGCCATCACAGGCTATGGCCGCACCGGGCCGTATGCCAACAAGGGTGGCTTCGACTTGATCGCACAAGGTTTTGCAGGGCTGATGTCTGTCACCGGCGAGCCCGGTCGTCCACCGGCCAAAAGCGGCAATGCCGTGTCTGACATGAACGCGGGCATTCTGGCCGCGCTGGGCATTGTGTCGGCCTATGTTCACAAGCTCAAAACCGGCCAAGGTCAGATCGTCGATACCTCGCTGTCAGACGCTGCGCTACAGCAGCTCTACTGGCACGCCGCCATCTTCTTTGCCACAGGCCGCTCGGCTGAGCCCACCGGCTCGGCCCACATCCTGACCGCGCCCTACCAAGCCTTTGAAGCCAGCGACGGCTGGATCAATATTGGTGGGGCCAACCAGGCCAACTGGGAGCGCACTGCCGACGTGCTGGGCCACGCCGAGTGGCGCAGCGATGCGCGCTTTGCCAGCAACAGCGACCGCATGAAGCACCGCGAAGAGCTGGTCGCCTTGATGAACGCCGTGCTGCGCACCCGCACCCGCGCCGAGTGGCAAGCTGCCTTTGATGAAGCGGGTGTGCCCGCCGGGCCGGTGCACACCGTGGGCGAGGCGCTCACCCACCCGCAAACGCTGGCGCGCGGCATGGTGGTGGAGTTGAACCACCCGCAGGCAGGCCCCACGCGTGCCATCGGTTGCCCGATTCATTTTTCGGCCACACCGACGCAGGTCACACGCCCTGCCCCTTTGCTGGGCCAGCACACGCGTGAGCTGCTGCTGGAACACGGCTACAGCCATGCCAACATCGACGCCCTGGTCGCGCAAGGCGTGGTTGAAGATGCGGCCCCAACACCGGTTGCCGCATGAGCGAAACTCAGGTTGAAGCTATTTACTACGGCATATTGGTACGTGGACCCACCCACCCCAAAGCGACGGCAACACCCGAAGCGGCTTGCCAAGCCGTGCTCGCTCAACTGGATGCGCTGACCCTCGCCCCACAGGTCAGCGCCCAAAGCGGCCATGACGTGCGTGGCCCTTGGCTGCGCCTCAAACTCAAGCCCTCGGCCGTGAACCAATGGGCACCGGGTTTTGACACCCTGCGCCTGTGTGAAACGCTCAAGCTGGACGCACAAAACCGGCCCGCTGACCTGCGACGCGAAATTCTCGTGGCCATGCTCATGGGGCCTATCGAGTTTGAGTTCCCCAGCATGGATGAGCTGCTATCGGCCATTCGCATTCGCCAGTACATCGTGCAGGGCGCGTGCAAGACCACGCTGGCCTTTCACACCACCGAGGCCGAGCGCCCGCAAGACTGCTGGACTTACCAAGAAGAGCGTGGCTTCACTGTTCTGCCCGGTGCAGACTTCATCCAAGCGCTGACCAAGGCCACACAACCCGAAGTCTCCGGCGCGCTGTACGCCTTCTCGTGCTACCGCGCCACCGAGTACGTGACGCTCCTAGGCATTGCGCAAGAGTTGGCGCACAGCAACCCTGCTCTGCTAGCCCAGTTGCAAACCCTGTGGACGCAGCGCGCCATCCAATCGGGTGAGTTCCACGAGGTGTTTTTACGCGAGCAAGGCACCATGGATTCACCCCTGCCGCCGCGCTACTTCGTGCCCGGTGAGCGCACCTGGTTTCGCAACCCGGACGAGCCATCGGCCAACGCATCAGGCTATGAGGGTTCCTGGGTCATGTACCTGGGCGGCGGCCTGTTCACCAACTTCTGGAAGCAAGGCCAGCCCTACACGCTGGTGAGCAAATGCGTGGAGATTTACCACTGGCGCCACGCCGTTTTTCTCGACGCTCAAGGCGACGAGCGCATTGACGAAGACAAGGTGGACGCTTTGGTCAAAACCACGATGAACGACCCAGCAGAAGTCACCCGCATCATGGCCGTGATGGCACGCTACCGCGAGCCACGAGGTGTGTACACCGATGCGGGCGGCTGCATCGACACCACGCGTGAATTTGCGCGCTGGGTGCGCCCCGAGACTGCTGATTTGGTTCTACCCAAAGCCTAACTGGGCATGACAATGCCCGACAGGCCATGACCGCCAAAGCGCGCCAACTTCCGATTGATGCGCTCAAAGTCATCGCCTCTCAGCTCATCGTGCTGCACCACCTCAGTGCCTACGGCCCGGTCGCCGACACCCTGAGTCAAAGCGCGCCCGTGCTGATGGGTTGGCTGTACGACTATGCCCGCATGGCAGTGCAGGTGTTTCTCGTGGTGGGGGGCTATCTGGCTGCGGCCAGCCTGACGCCGGGCAACCCGCTCAAGCACGCTTTAAAACCCCCACTGAAACGCGCTCATTCCCCTTTGCACGCGGTGCTCAAACGTTACCGGCGGCTGGTCTTGCCCTGCCTGGCGGCGCTGGTGCTGGCCGTGGCCAGTGCGGCCCTGGCACGGCACTGGATGGATGAGGCCTTCGTCCCCGCCGCCCCGACTTGGGCGCAGAGCGTGGCCCATGTTTTTTTGCTTCAAGGCCTGCTGAACCACGACGCCCTGTCCGCAGGCGTGTGGTACGTGGCGATTGACTTCCAGCTGTTTGTGTTGATGACATTGCTGATGTGGCTGGGTCAGCGTCGGCACCGCACCCCCAACACCGATCAATCCATCGGCCCCGGCCTGGCTCAAACAATGGTCTTGGGTCTGGTCTTGAGCCTGATGTTGGTCTCGCTGTTCTTCTTCAACCGCGACCCGGCCTGGGACAACTGGGCCATTTATTTCTTTGGCGCTTACGGCATGGGCGCTGCAGCGTTTTGGGCTGGGGGTTCGCGCCGACCTGCACTGCACTTGGGCTTGCTCATGGTCACAGGGGGGGTGGCGCTGACGCTGGAGTTTCGCGAGCGCATTGCTTTAGCACTGGCCGTGGCTTTGCTGCTCGGATTGTGGCGGTGGGGGCGCTCATCCCCCGACTGGCGACACGTGCTTCACCTCAAATCTCAGATCTTGCCGCCTGTGCTGCCCCGTCTGCTTCACCAGCTCGGCCAATCGTCCTACGCCTTGTTTCTGGTGCACTTCCCCGTACTGATGTTGGGCAATGCCCTGTTCGTCAAACTGGGCCTGAGCGGCCCCGTGGCCGCCGCCTGGGTCATGCTGGCCTGCTGGGCCACCAGCTTGGCGCTGGCGCAGGCGTTTGAGCGCTGGGTGGAAGCGCCGCTGGCGCGCTAGCATGATCGGGGCGGCGGTGGCACGCTCAGCGCAGCGGCATCAAGAGGAGTCGGTGGCCCTAGGCCACCACGGGGGACAGCCGCAGAGCTGAGTGCGTCGCCGGCCTGATCCCGTACAAGAGTTCACGCGCAAAAGATCGCAGGAAAAAGTTCCCGTACGCCCCCCTTGCAAGAACTCAAAGCCGCTGCGTCACCCAAGCCTGAACGCTGCTCAAAGCCGCATCCAGCTTGGCAGGCTCCGTGCCCCCGGCCATGGCCATGTCGGCCTTGCCGCCGCCCTTGCCACCCACCTGCTGGGCAACGAAATTGACCAGCTCGCCCGCTTTGACTTTGCCGATGATGTCAGCGGTCACGCCTGCGGCCAGTTGCACCTTGTCGCCGTCCACGGCGGCCAGCACGATGACGGCGGACTTGAGTTTGTTTTTGAGTTGGTCCAGCGTGTCGCGCAGCACCTTGGCGTCCGCACCGGGCAGCAGCGCGGCCAGCAGCTTGGTACCGTTAATGTCGATGGCCTGGGTCGCCAAATCATCGCCCTGGCTGGAGGCCAGCTTGCCTTTGAGCGCGGCGATTTCTTTCTCCAGGCCCTTGACCTGATCGAGCACTTGCGAGAGGCGGTTGTTCAGCTCAGGCACCGGGCTTTTCAACGTACCGGCGGCTTGGGTCACGGTGTCTTCTAAGGTCTGTAGATAGCTCAGCGCGTTGTTGCCTGTGACGGCCTCAATACGTCGCACGCCTGCGGCCACGCCGCTCTCGGCCACGATCTTGAACAGGCCAATGTCGCCCGTGCGCTGCACATGCGTACCGCCGCACAGCTCTTTGCTGGAGCCTATGGTGAGCACACGCACGGTCTCGCCGTACTTCTCGCCAAACAACATCATCGCGCCGGTCTTCTGCGCGTCATCAATGGCCATCACCTGCGCGGTGGCCCCGGCATTAGCCAGAATTTCGGCGTTGACGAGGGCCTCGATTTGGCGAATTTCCTCATCCGTCACCGCGCCGTTGTGAGCAAAGTCAAAGCGCGTGCGCTCGGCATTGACCAGCGAACCCTTTTGCTGCACATGGCTGCCCAGCACCTCGCGCAGGGCCTTGTGCATTAGATGGGTGGCGCTGTGGTTGCGCACGGTGGCGGCGCGATCCTGCGCGTTCACCCAGGCCAACAAAGTGTCTCCCACCGCGAGCGAGCGCAGGGCCTTGCCATGGTGTCCAAAAACATCGACCTTGATCTTCTGCGTATCTTCAACGTAGAACCATGGATCACTCATGTCTTTACCCATGGTGCCGGTATCCCCCACCTGACCGCCGCTCTCGGCATAAAAAGGCGTGGTATCCAGCACCACGACACCTTGCTGGCCCGCCATTAGCTGGGCCACGGGCGTGCCATCGACATAGATCGCCAGCACCTTAGACTGAGCTTGCAGCTTGTCGTAGCCGACAAAATCGTTGGCCGCACCGCTATAGTCCAACGCCTTGTCCATCTTGAACTTGCCAGCGGCGCGGGCCTGGGATTTTTGCTTGTCCATGCAGATTTTGAACATACCCATATCAACGCCCACGCCCTTTTCACGGCAAACGTCAGCTGTTAAATCTACGGGGAAGCCAAAAGTGTCGTGCAAATGGAAAGCTGTTTCGCCTGAAAACTTGAAGAGCTCACTAGCTTCGCCAGGAACGAGATTCAAGCCTGGCGAAGCTATCGCATTCAACTCTCGCTCAACAATTTCCATACCAGTTGCCAGCGTCTCGTAAAAGCGCTCTTCTTCCACCCGCAGTACGTCCATCACGCGCGCGGCGTCGGCCTGCAAGCGCGGATAAGCGTCACCCATCAAGGCCACCAGATCCGGCACCAGCTTGTGGAAGAACGGCGTCTTCTTCCCCAGCTTGTAGCCATGGCGTATGGCGCGGCGAATGATGCGGCGCTGCACGTAGCCGCGGCCTTCGTTGGAGGGAATCACACCGTCGCTCACCAAAAACGCGGTGGCGCGGATGTGGTCGGCAATCACGCGCAGGCTCTTGTTGTCCAGATCAGTGCAGCCGGTCTCGCGCGCTGCGGCCTTGATGAGTGCAGCAAAAATGTCGATTTCGTAATTGCTGTGCACATGCTGCAAGATGGCCGCCAGGCGCTCCAGACCCATGCCGGTATCGACACAGGGTGCGGGCAGTTTGACCAGGCTGCCGTCCTCCTGCATGTCGAACTGCATGAACACGTGGTTCCAAATTTCGATGTAGCGGTCGCCGTCTTCATCGGGGCTGCCGGGCGGGCCGCCGGGGATGTGCTCGCCGTGGTCGTAAAAAATTTCTGAGCAGGGGCCGCAGGGGCCGGTGTCAGCCATCATCCAGAAGTTGTCGCTCTTGTACTTGCCGCCCTTGTTGTCGCCAATGCGCACGATGCGGTCGGCAGGCAGGCCGATTTCCTTGTGCCAGATGTCATAAGCTTCCTGGTCATCGACATAAACCGTGACCAGCAAGCGCTCTGGCGGCAGCTGGTACACCTGCGTCAGCAACTCCCAACCCCACTTGAGCGAATCGCGCTTGAAGTAGTCGCCAAAGCTCCAGTTGCCCAGCATCTCGAAGAAGGTGTGGTGGCGCGCGGTGTAGCCCACGTTTTCCAGGTCGTTGTGCTTGCCCCCGGCGCGCAGGCAGGCCTGCACCGAGGCGGCGCGCACATAAGAGCGCTTGTCGCTGCCCAGAAACACGTCCTTGAACTGCACCATGCCTGAGTTGGTGAACATCAGTGTCGGGTCATTGCCGGGCACCAACGGGCTGGACGCCACCACGGTGTGGTCTTTGGAAGCGAAGAAGTCCAGAAAGGTCTTGCGAATATCGGCAACGGAGATGGGGGGTGTGGACATGGTGCTGTGTGAAAAATGACCGGTAATTATAGATTTTCACCCGGCAAGCACGCAACCCCTGGCCCGGCGCTGGCACAGCCCTCAAAAGTTCGCCACAATGGCGGTTGATGTCGTTTTCAGAGAAGTTTTTTTAGAAAAAATCAAGCGGCCAGCGCACCATGCAATCGCCCACACTCCCCCCAGACGAAGACCAGCGGCTTCTCGCCTTGCGCAGCCTTGGCCTTTTGGACACGCCGCCCGAAGATCGCTTTGACCGCATTACCCGTCTGGCGGCCACCTTGTTAGATATGCCCATCGCTCTCGTGTCGCTGGTCGATGAGAAACGCCAGTGGTTCAAGTCGGCCTATGGACTGGATGTCAGACAGATCTCGCGCGACATCTCTTTTTGCGGCCACACCATTCTGGATGAGTCGGTGTTCATCGTCCCGGACACCCAGGCCGACCCTCGTTTTGAAGACAACCCACTGGTGACAGGCCCACCGCATATTCGGTTTTACGCGGGGCAACCTTTACAGACCCCGTCGGGCCAACGGGTTGGCACGCTGTGCGTCATAGACCGCCAACCCCGCCATTTGACACCAAGCCAATTGGCGCTGCTCAAGGATCTGGCTCAGATTACCGAAAGCGAACTCAATCGCCTGGCCCTGATCTCCAACCTGCACATGAATGAAGAGCGCCTGAAGTTGGCCGTCCAATCCGCCGAGATCGGCATTTGGGACTATGACGTACAGACCCAGTCGCTCCTCTGGGACGACACCATGTTCGCCCTCTATGGCGCACGGCGAGAGGATTTTTCGGGTGCTTACGACGCCTGGGCCACCCGCCTGCACCCCGACGACAAGCTTGCAACCGAAACCGCTTTCGCCAACGCCATTACAGGGAGGGCGGACTACGCACCCGAATTCCGCGTGTTGTGGGCCAATGGGGAACTGCGCTACATCAAAGGCCACGCCTGGGTAATTCGCGATACCGCAGGTCAAGCGCTACGCCTGATCGGCACCAACTGGGACATCACCAACACCAAACGCCGTGAAGCCCATTTGGCCTTTCTCTCAGACCTGGAGCAGCGTCTGGCCCGCATCAGCTCTGCCAGCGAGTTGATGACCGTGGCCGGCCAACGCATTGTCGAACACCTGTCCCTGCGCCATTGCGTCGTGCAAGAGATTGATCAGGCCGATGGCTTGGCCACCGTGCTGCACGAGCAACTTTCGCCAGGGGCCCCTCCCCTGACCCGGATTCGCCCCTTGACCGAGCTGCGCACGCCAGCCCAAAGGCTGGAGCTGGCAGCAGGCAAGGTGCTGGTCAGCCCCGACGTTCGACTGGAGCCAAGACCAGAGATCGAGCAGCAAAGACTGGCCTCACGCGGTGTGATCGCCCAGCTGAGCGCACCTTATGTGGCGGATGGGCATTGGAAGTTTTTGCTGACCGCCTTTCGCGGCCACGCTTATGACTGGCCCGAGGATGAGGTGGAACTCATCTCCGAATTGGCAGCACGCGTCCATGGCCACCTGGAGCGCGCCCGCGCCCAGGAGGCAGAGCAATTGAGCAGTACACGGCTGAAACTGGCCACGGAAGCGGCCAACATCGGCATATGGGAGCTTGATATACAAGGCCAAGCCCTGATCTGGGACGACACCATGTACGCCCTCTTTGGCGTACGGCGCGAAGATTTCCCCAACGCGTTTGATGCGTGGAACCTGTGTCTGCACCCGCAGGATGCAACCATTCCCGATGCAGCCCTGCAAGCCACCCTGCTCAACGAGCAAGCCTACAACACCGAATTTCGCGTCCTCTGGCCCAACGGTGAGGAGCACACCCTCAAGGCCCATGCCCGCTTGCAGCGCGACTCGTCTGGTAAAACACTGCGGCTGGTGGGCACCAACTGGGACATCACAAAAGTCAAGCTCCGCGAGCGCAACCTCGCCTTTCTAGCGGATCTGCAAAGAGCCTTCTCATTGCTCCACAGCAGCGGCGAGATCGTGCACCTGGCCAGTGAGCGCATCTCCAAACACCTGAGCCTCAGTCGCTGCCTGTTGGTGGAAATCAACGAAGAGGCCGGCCACATCACCGTCATTCACGACGATCTCAGATCCGATTCACTCAACTTGGCTGGAATCTATCCGATCTCGACCTTCAGAACCGAGGCCGAGCGGCAAGCATTGGCCGAAGGGAAAACACTGGTGAGCTTTGATGCGCTGGCAGACCCCCGCACCGCCGAGGAGTTGGAGCGTCTCAAGGCACGGGGCGTTCGCGCCCTGCTGAACGCGCCTTATGTGGCAGACGGTCATCTGAAATTTGTGCTGACGGCCAGCCACAGCGAGCCCCTGGACTGGCCTGCGGAAGACATTACCCTGCTCAGTGAACTGGCGGTCCGTATTTTTCCGCAAGTGGAGCGCGCGCGCGCCGAAGCAGC
>JAYVPU010000275.1:0-15291 GCA_043757205.1 Comamonadaceae bacterium
TCCAACACGACCTTGTCGGTCTCGATTTCGATCAGGATTTCGTCGATGGCGACGTAATCTCCGGCCTTTTTCTTCCACTGCAACATCGTTGCTTCTGCCACTGATTCGGACAACTGAGGCACTTTAACTTCTACGATAGCCATAGCATTTCTTTCCGTTGATTGGGTTCAAGACGTGAGCGTCTTACTTGCTAAAAACAATACCTTTGAGCTTGGCAAACGCGCCGTCCACCAGCGCTTTTTGCTGCTCCTGGTGCAGGTGAGAATAGCCCACCGCCGGCGATGCCGAGGCAGCACGACCGGAGTAACCCAGCTTTTGCCCATCCAGCATGTTTTCGTTGATGTAATGCTGTACGAAGAACCAGGCCCCCTGGTTTTGCGGCTCGTCCTGGCACCAGACCAACTCGGTGGCGTTCGGGTACTTTTTCAACTCGTTGGCAAACACCTTGTGCGGGAAGGGATAAAGCTGCTCCACCCTCAGGATGGCCACGTCGTCAGATCCTCTTTCTTCACGCTTGCGCACCAAGTCGTAATAGACCTTGCCGGAGCATGCGATCACGCGTTTGACCTTGTCAGCCTTGATCTCTTTTTGCTCAGGGATGATGGTCTGGAAGCCGCCTTTGACAAACTCAGACAAAGGCGATGCCGCGTCTTTGGCGCGCAGCAAGGACTTGGGCGTCATGATGATGAGCGGCTTGCGCAGGTTGCGCACCATTTGACGACGCAGCACATGGAAAATCTGGCTGGCCGTGGTGGGCTGCACGATCTGCATATTGGTGTCCGCCGCCAACTGCATGAAGCGCTCAAGGCGCGCTGAGCTGTGCTCAGGGCCTTGGCCTTCGTAGCCGTGCGGCAGCATCAAGGTGATGCCGTTAACACGGCCCCATTTCACTTCGCCTGAGGCGATGAACTGGTCGATCACCACTTGCGCACCGTTGGCAAAGTCGCCAAACTGCGCCTCCCAAATCACCAGCGTGTTGGGGTCATTTGAGGCATAACCATACTCAAAACCCAGCACCGCTTCTTCGGACAAGATGGAGTCGATCACCACAAACGGTGCCTGGCCCTCGGCCACGTTGCTCAAAGGCACGTAGGTGCCCGTGTCCCACTTCTCGCGGCTCTGGTCATGGATGACCGAATGGCGGTGCGTGAAGGTGCCGCGGCCGCAGTCTTCACCCGACAAACGCACGGGGTAGCCGCTGGCCACCAGCGAGGCGTACGCCATGTGCTCGCCCATGCCCCAGTCCACCGGAATGTCGCCTCGGCCCATGGCGGCTCGGTCGTCATAGACCTTCTTCACCAGTTGGTGCGCGGTCACTGTAGGAGGAATGGTGGTGATCTTCTCAGCCAGACGCTTCCACTCAGCCATGGGCAGTGCGGTGTCGCCCGCGTCAGTCCATTTCTTACCAAGGAAAGGTGACCAGTCCACCGCATACTTGCTCTTGAAGTTGGTCAGCACCGGGTCCACCGTGTGCTTGCCCGCGTCCATGGCGGCGCGGTAGGCCTTGACCATGTCGTCACCTAGCGTGTCGCCCAGGCCCTGCGCTGCCAGCTTGTCGGCGTACAGCTTGCGTGTGCCCGGGTGTGCCGCAATTTTTTTGTACATCAGCGGCTGGGTCAGGCTAGGGGTGTCCTGCTCGTTGTGGCCGAGTTTGCGGAAGCAAATGATGTCCAGCACCACGTCCTTGCGGAACTCCATGCGGTATTCCAGCGCCCACTGCGTGGCCAGGGCCACGGCTTCGGGGTCGTCACCGTTGACGTGCAACACGGGGGACTCGATCATCTTGACCACATCGGTGCAGTACAGCGTGGAGCGACTGTCACGCGGGTCGGAGGTGGTGAAGCCAATCTGGTTGTTGATCACGATGTGAACCGTGCCACCCGTGAAATAACCACGCGTCTGCGCCAGCGCCAGCGTTTCCTGAATCACGCCCTGGCCGGCAAAGGCCGCGTCACCGTGCACCAGCACGGGCAAGACCTGCGCGCCCATCGGGTCACCACGACGGTCCATGCGGGCTCGCACCGAGCCCTCGACCACCGGGTTGACGATCTCCAGGTGGGATGGATTAAAGGCCAAGGTCAGGTGAACCGGGCCACTGGGCGTGCTGACGTCAGAGCTGAAACCCTGGTGATATTTCACGTCACCACTGGTCAATTCTTCAGGTGCCGTGTGGTCGAACTCGGCAAACAAGTCCTTGGGCATCTTGCCCATCGTGTTGACCAGCACGTTCAAGCGACCCCGGTGCGCCATGCCGATCACCACCTCTTGCAGGCCCTTGGCACCGGCTTGCTTGATCAGCTCATCCATGGAGGCAATGAAGCTCTCCCCGCCTTCGAGCGAAAAACGTTTTTGACCCACGTATTTGGTGTGGAGGAAACGTTCCAGGCCTTCAGCGGCGGTCAGGCGATCCAGAATCTGTTTCTTCTTCTCGTTATTGAAGCTGGGCTTGCTGCGGGACATCTCCAGCTTTTGCTGCCACCAGCGTTTTTGCGTCTGGTCGCTGATGTACATGTACTCGGCACCAATCGTGCCGCAGTAGGTCTCACGCAGTGCATTGAGCAGCTCGCGCAGGCTCATCGTGTCTTTGCCGAAAAACGTGTTGCTGGTGTTGAACACGGTTTCCTGGTCGGCATCCGTAAAGTCATAGAACGCCGGATCCAGCTCGGGAATGTGGTCGCGCTCGGCGCGTTTGAGTGGATCCAGGTCAGCCCAGCGCTGACCCACATTGCGGTAAGCGGCAATCAGTTGCTGCACCGCGGTGCGCTTGCGGCCCATCTCAGAGTCAGCGCCTGTGGCCATCACGACTTTGGTGCCACCCTGCTTGGCGCGCTCAGCAAAGGCATTGATGACAGGCTGATGCGCCGTGTCTTTGGCGTTGGAGCCATCCACCGCGGGCACGTGCTGAAGCGCGTCGAAATAATCGCGCCAGTTATCAGGCACGCTGCCGGGGTTGGAGAGGTAGTTTTCGTACATCTCTTCGACGTACGGGGCATTGCCACCGAACAGGTGGGTGTTATTCTGGTAGGTTTGATAGACGGTTGCCGTCAAACCTGTGGGTGTTGAATCACTCATATTCCGCTGACCTTTGTCTCCCTTCAGGAGACGATTAGTTGGTTAAAAACCTTCCGTTGCACGGCTGAACCGTTTGGCGGATGCGACTGTGGCGGGGGAAGGGGCCTAGTTACTGCTGCGATTGTGCCACCTAATCCAAGGGTTAATCCTAGGAAATAGGTGCATAACGGGTCTTATTTTGTAAATAGCTGCTTAACCTGCTGCAAAGCGCTGGGGTCGTCCATGGTCGTCAAGTCACCGGGGTCGCGCCCCTCGCACACAGCTTGAATGGCGCGGCGCAAGAGCTTGCCGCTGCGGGTTTTGGGTAGCAGATTGACAAAGAGCACCCGGGCTGGACGTGCTACAGCACCGAGTTGCCCATCCACCACCTTCATGATGTCGCCTTCAAGTTTCAAACGTGCAACGTCTTCTGTTAAGGCGCTGGCATCCTTGGCCACCACAAAAGCCATGGCCACCTGACCCTTGAGCTGATCCGCCACACCCACCACCGCCACTTCGGCCACATTCGGGTGGCTGGAGATGCTTTCTTCAATTTCTCGCGTGCCCAAGCGGTGCCCGGCCACATTGATCACGTCATCGGTGCGGCCCAGGATGAAGAAGTAGCCGTCTTCGTCCCGAATGCCCCAGTCAAAGGTGTTGTAAACCAGTTTGCCGGGGATGCTCTTCCAGTAGGTGCTGACAAAGCGCGCATCGTCACGCCACACGGTTTGCAGGCAGCCCGGGGGGAGCGGCCCGTCAATCGTCACCACGCCTTTCTGGTTGGCACCTTTGAGTTCTTCACCAGTGGCCTCATCAATCAGCTTCACATCAAAGCCGTACATGGGCACGCCGGGGCTACCAAATTTGCTCTGTGCTTTTTGCACACCGTTGGCGATGGTCAAAATCGGCCAGCCGGTCTCGGTCTGCCAGTAGTTGTCGATGATGGGCACGCCCAGTGAATCGCTGATCCACTGCGCCGTCGTTTCGTCCAAGGGCTCGCCCGCCAGGTACAGGGCTTTCAGGCTGGAGATGTCGTATTTTTTGAGTAAGGCCGGGTCCTGTTTCCTCAGCACCCGCACAGCCGTAGGGGCCGAAAACATGCGCGTAACTTTGTATTTTTCCACCAGTTGCCACCAAATGCCTGCGTCAGGCCGGGTCGGCAAGCCTTCGTACAGGATGGTGGCCATACCGGCAATCAGCGGTCCATAGATGATGTAGCTGTGCCCCACCACCCAGCCAATGTCGCTGGTTGAGAAATAGGTCTCGCCCGGCTGGCCCTCAAAAATGTGCTTCATGCTCGCCGCCAGCGCCACCGCGTAGCCACCGGTATCGCGCTGCACACCCTTGGGCTTACCCGTGGTGCCCGAGGTGTAGAGCGTGTAGCTGCTGTGGGTGGCATCGACCCACTCGCAGGGCACCACGGTGTTCAGATGGGTTTGACGAAACGTCGTCCAGTCATGGTCTCGGCCAGCGGTTAAATCCATGGCAACCAGCTTGCGATCCACCAGCAAAACCGCAGCAGGCTTGTGGCTGGACAGGCGGATCGCCTCGTCCAGCAGCGGTTTGTAGGGAACAACTTTGCCGCCGCGTGAGCCCGCATCGGCGCTCACCACCACGTGTGGCTGGGAGTCCTCAATGCGAGACGCTAGTGCACCCGATGCAAAACCGCCAAACACCACCGAGTGAATCGCGCCAATGCGTGCGCAGGCCAGCATGGCAAAGGCCGCCTCTGCCACCATCGGCATGTAAATGAGTACGCGGTCGCCCTTTTTGACCCCCAACTCAAGCAGACTGGCCGCCATGCGCTGTACTTCGGCGTGCAACTCGCGGAAAGAATAAACCCGCTCTTCATCGGTCTCCGTGCTGACAAAGATCAGAGCATTCTGATCGCCGCGCTCGGCCAGATGCCGATCCACCGCGTTGTGGCACAGGTTGGTCGTGCCGCCGACGAACCAGTTCGCAAACGGGGGCTTGCTGTAATCGCAAATCTGCGTGGGCTGGGTCTTCCAGTCGATCAGCGCGGCCTGCTCAGTCCAAAACGCGTCGCGCTCATGAATGGATCGACGGTAAAACTCGGCGTAAGCGGTCATTCTGAGAGTCTCCTGCGAGGGCGCTGCCCATAATTAAATTTGAATTCATAATTATGAGCAAAGGACTTGCAGCAAACTGACGCTCAAGAACTATGGAATCAGGCCATAGCATCCAAACTGGAACGAATCGCCACCAAGGCCGTGTCTATCTGCGCCTTGCTGATGACCAGGGGAGGTGCTAGGCGCACTACCGTCTGGTGAGTGTCCTTGGACAACACGCCGAGGGCCAACAGCCGCTCGCAAAAGCTACGCGCCGACATTTGCGCAGGGTCCAGATCAATGCCGATCAACAGCCCCTTGCCGCGCACCTCGTGGATCATGGGGCTGCGGATGGTGCACAACTCACCCAGCAAATAGGCCCCCAACTCAGCCGCGCGCAAAGCCAGGTCTTCTTCGATCAGCACATTGAGCGCCTCCAGCCCCACCGCAGCGGCCAGCGGATTGCCGCCAAAGGTGCTTCCGTGGTCGCCCGGCGTCAGGACGTCCATTACGCTGCGCCGCGTCAAAAAAGCCGACACGGGCAGCAACCCGCCGCCCAACGCCTTGCCCAGAATCAAGCCATCGGGCGTCACGCCCTCATGCTCACAGGCCAGCAGCTTGCCGGTGCGGCCCAGGCCGGTCTGCACTTCATCGCAAATCAGCAACACGTTATGGCGTTGGCAGATGCGGGCGCATTCGGCCAGGTAACCGGGTGGCGGCACGATGATGCCACCCTCTCCTTGTACCGGCTCAACCAAAAAAGCCGCTGTTTCAGGCGTGATGGCGCTCTCCAAGGCTTGGGCATCGCCGTAAGGAATGGTGTGGAAACCTGCCGGGAAAGGCGCAAACCCTTCGCGGTATTGCTCCTCGCTGGACATCCCCAGGATTGCGATGGAGCGCCCATGGAAATTGCCCATACAAGAGATGATCTGCGCCCGCCCCGGAGCGATACCCTTGACGCGATAACCCCATTTTCGGGCGACTTTGAGGGCCGTCTCGACCGCCTCGGCCCCGGTATTGACCGGCAACGCCGCCTCCTGCCCGGTGACTTCGCACAGCCTTTGCAAAAAACGGGGCAGGCGGTCGTTGTAATAGCTGCGCGAGGTGACGGCCAGTGTGCGCGCTTGTTGCGCCAGCACGCGCGTCAGACGCGGGTGACAGTGCCCGTGGCTGACAGCGGAATAAGCACTCATCATGTCGATATAACGCCGCCCCGCCTCGTCCCACAGATAAACCCCCTTGCCACGCACCAGTACCACCGGCAGGGGCTCGTAGTTGTGCGCGCCATAACGTTGCTCCAGTTCCGCAATACCTCCACGCTCGTGGAGCGTGGCCGCGACGGGTAGCACGGCATCGATCACGCGAGTCACCACGTTCACCGTGGCCCCATCACAGTCACGTGCTGGGTTGTATTCCACGATTTCCAGACCGACCAGTGCCGGATGTGCAGACAACGGGCTCAGGGCCGACACAAGATCCGCCACGCCCAAGCCGCCCGGCTCGGGCGTGCCAACACCAGGGGCTTCTTGCGGGTCAATCGCGTCCAGGTCAATCGTGAGGCCAAACCCCACCGTGCCCTGCTGCACGATGGTCAGCGCCTCATGCATCACGGCATCCAAGCCACGACTGGCAATGTCTTGCATGCTGAAGATGCGCACGCCAAGGCGTTGTAGCAAGGCCGCCTCCCCTCTCTCAAAGCTTCGAATGCCAAGCAGGCACACATGCGCCGGGTTCAGGACTGGCGCGTCATTGATCGTCGTCAGCGCAGCTTCGCCATGCCCAAGCAGACACGCCAGCGGCATGCCGTTGAAGGCGCCGCTTTCCGTGGTTTTCGGCGTGTGCGCGTCCATATGGGCGTCGATCCAGAGCAGACCCAGCGCACCGCGTGGGCTCAGCGCCCGTGCGACCCCGCTCCAGGTACCAATGGCGCAGGAATGGTCGCCGCCGAGTACGATGGGCAAGCCGTCTTGACCCAGAATCTGCTCGACCTGTTGTGCCAGCCGCTGGCAAGCCTCGGCGATGGCGGAAACGGTGCTGCCATTCGTTGGATCGGGGCGAATCGTCGCTGACCAGGCGACGTCAAAACCACGCGCACGCAGCCCCGGCACCACACCCGCCAGTCGCAATGCGTCGGGGCCGTCTTTGCAGCGCTGATCCGGCGCACCCAGACCGCAGGCCATGCCAACAAACCGCAAGGGCTTGGCAAACTCATGCGGTGTCATGACCCTTCTCCGGGTTCCGACCAAAACCGCACGCCCTGCGCCAACGGCAAGGTATTGGAATAATTCACCGTATTGGTGGCACGGCGCATATAAGCCTTCCACGCATCCGAGCCCGACTCACGGCCACCGCCCGTGTCCTTCTCACCGCCAAAAGCGCCGCCAATCTCCGCCCCCGAGGTGCCCATATTGACGTTGGCCATGCCGCAGTCCGAGCCCGTGGCCGACAAAAAGACTTCAGCCTCGCGCAAATCCGTCGTGAAGATGGCAGACGACAAACCCTGGGGCACATCGTTATTCAGGGCAATCGCCTGAGCCAACGTGTCGTAAGGCAGCACGTACAAAATCGGCGCAAAGGTTTCTTGTCGCACCAACTCCGTTTGCGCGGGCAACTCGACCAGCGCAGCACGCACGTAATAGGCGTTCGGGTAGCGCTCTTGCGCCACACGCTCACCGCCCGTCACCCTGCCGCCCTGCGCGCTTGCCGTCACCAGCGCCGCTTGCATGGCATCAAACGCGTGCTGATCGATCAGCGGCCCCAGCAGCGTGTCGGCCTCGCGCGGGTCACCCACCATGAAGCGGGTGTAGGCGCGCTTGAGTCGCGCCAGAAAATCATCGTAAATCGATGCATGCACCAGCAAGCGACGCGCCGAGGTACAACGCTGACCCGCCGTGCCGACAGCCGAAAACGCCACAGCGCGCAGCGCCAGCTCCCAATCAGCCGAAGGGGTGACGGTGATGGCGTTGTTGCCCCCCAACTCCAGCAAGCTGCGGCCCAAGCGGCTGGCCACCGTTTGCGCCACGTGCCGCCCCATGCGCGTGCTGCCCGTGGCCGACACCAGCGCCACACGGGCATCCACGACCAAGGCCTGTCCCACATCCGCCCTGCCGATCACCAGTTGCAAAAGATCACGAGTGTCTTCAGATCGCGCAAAACGTTGGCAACTGCGCTCAAACAGCGCCTGCACCGCCAGCGCACACAGAGGCGCTTTTTCGGATGGTTTCCACACCACGGCATCACCGCAGGCCAGTGCCAGTGCGGCGTTCCAGGCCCACACCGCCACCGGAAAGTTAAACGCGGTGATAACACCCACCACACCCAGCGGCTGCCAGGTTTCCATCATGCGGTGGCCCGGGCGCTCGCTGGTGATAGTCAGGCCATGAAGCTGGCGCGACAGGCCCACGGCAAAGTCGCAGATGTCAATCATCTCCTGCACTTCGCCCAAGCTTTCGGAACTGATCTTGCCCACTTCCAGCGTGATCAACTCGCCCAGCGCCTGCTTGTGCACGCGAAGCGTCTCACCCAGCAAACGCACCAACTCGCCACGCTGCGGCGCAGGCACTTGCCGCCAGCGCAAAAATGCGGCTTGGGCTAATTCAATACAACGGGAAACTTCGACAGCAGGGGTCGTATGCGCATGGGCGATGAGGCTGCCGTTTATCGGGGAATGGACGAACAAGTCCCCGCTCTGCAAAGCTTGCGGACTGACCCCCATGGACTGCAAAAGGGCGACGACGGACATGCTGAACCATCCCGTAAACGGGAGCCTCACTGGTTGCGTGTCTTGTCAGTGTAGGACGATGGCCGCAAAACGTCAAAAGTGAGTCTAGCTTTAGAACTGGGTGCTGAGTTTCACCAACCAGGCAGGCGACTGGTCAACCAACCACGACTCCACTGATTTGTCGAACCCCAATAGGATCATGGCGGCCAATAGCAGCATGGTGGCACCCAGCATCATCTTCCCCGTCTTGCCCGCTTGCATCAGCTTGCCGCGCATCTTGAGCATGGCCCCGCGTGAGACCTGGGCGAGTACAACCACCGGCAGAGCGGCACCCAGGCCAAATACGCCCATCAGCAGCGCCACCTGCAGCAGTTGCGTGCCCTGGCTCGCCAACACAATGGCCGCACCCAAGGTAGGGCCGACACACGGGCTCCACACCAGCCCCAAAACAAGCCCGATAGCGAACTGCCCCGACAGACCATCCAGGCGCAAACGACCAATGAGCTGGTTGCCCGTGTCGCCCAGACCCGAGGTGGCCGACGCAAAGCGTTGCTGCAAGCGCGCAGACAGCAAAACCAAGCCCAGCAGACCAAGCATGACAGCCCCCACGCTGCGAAAGATGGCTGCATCCAAGTTCAGTGCCGATCCGGCCCAGGCCAACGAGGTGCCTATCACGGCGTAAGAGACCGCCAGCCCTGCGGCCAAGGCCAAGGGTGCCCGGCGGTGCGCATGGGTGGCTGAGCCCAGCAGAATCGGGATGATGGGGAGCACACAGGGCGACAGTGTCGATAGCAGCCCCGCCAAAAATCCGAAACCATAGGAGCCCAGACCAAAGGCCATCAGTTCACCGTTTTCTTGATCAGCCCTTCAATGCCTTCCGGGCTAGTGTCCCCCACCGATCGGGCCACTTCTTGCGAGCCCTTGAAAGCGAGCAAGGTGCTTTGCATCGTGACCTTGAGCTTCTTCAACAAGGCCTTGTTGGTGTCATAGTCAATCACCAGGGTGGTGACATCTTTGTAAGCTGGTTGTTTCATCAGCCCATCGACAATTGGCTTTTGTTGCTTGCAGGTCGGGCACCAGCTGGCACTGACGTCCAGCACAACGGGTCGGCCTTCGGCAGCCAGTTTGTCAAAGCTGGCTTGATCGAAAGCTTTGATCTCACCGGCCGTGGCCGGCAACACCAGGGCAGTCAGCGCCAAGGCTAGCGCGGTTTTCAATAGTGTGTGTTTTAAAAATTTCACAATCAATTCCTTTTGAAGGGTAGAAACCCTCCACGACCCAAGGTGTGGAGGGGTATAGGCCGACTTACTTCTTCATCTCGTCTTTGGCCATGCCGTCTTTCTTCATTTCGTCTTTTTTCATAGCGTCTTTGCCCATGTGGTCTTTTTTCTTCATGCCGTCTTTGGCCATTTCGTCTTTCTTCATGTGGTCCTTGGACATGGCTTCCTTCTTCATGCCGTCTTTGGCCATCTCGTCTTTTTTCATACCGTCCTGCGCCATTGCGGAAGCGCCAGCTAAAGCGAGGGTGAGAGACAAAAGTGTGGATGCAATTGATTTCATAGTGAACTCCATGGAGTGAGGGTTGATGGCAGAAATGCCGAGTTTTCAGGGCCGCCGAGTGTTCAAACTCAACTGCCGCCGAACCAGTTGTACCCCTGGTCTTCCCAGTAACCGCCGGGGTAGGTATTGGTGACGAAAATCGCCTGAATGTGTTTGGGGTTTTTGTAGCCCAGCTTGGTCGGCATGCGCAGCTTCATGGGGAAGCCGTATTTGGGCGGCAAGGGTTGACCGTCGTAGCTCAGGGCCAGCAGGGTTTGCGGGTGCAGTGCCGTGGGCATGTCGATGCTGGTGAAGTAGTCGTCCGCGCACTTGAAGCCCACATATTTGGCGCTGAGATCGGCCCCCACTTGACGCAAAAAATGGCCAAACGTCACGCCGCCCCATTTGCCGATGGCGCTCCAACCCTCTACGCAAATATGGCGGGTGACCTGGTCCACCTGCGGCATGGCGCGCAGCTCGGGCAACGTCCATATCCGTTTGTCAGCCACCAGGCCAGTGACTTCCAGGCGGTAGCCCGCCTCTTTCACCTCACGGACTTCGCCCTCGGGGTAATAGGCGTTGAAGGGAAAGGGGCGCGTGATCATCGATTCGGGGTAGGTAGGTGCCAGCCGATTGGGGTCAAACAGCCAGCCCTGCACCTCATCGTTCATGCGCGAAATCCGCATCAGCGCTTTCTCAACACCGTCCTCCTCAACCAATGAACAACCCGTGAGCAAAGACAGGCCGCCCAGCGTGAGCGAGCGGCGCAAAAAATCACGCCGAGCAGGGCTTGATTCCACGCGATTGGCATGATGGATGCGGTCTCGCGCCTCTGACAGGACGGCTTCAGCATCAAGGTTTAGACGGACAGGGGAGATGATTTTCATGATGTATCTCCTTAGCGACCGCGAACCATATAGACCAGGGTGCGGGGCACCAGTGCCACCATCACCAGATAAACGAGCACGAATGCCGCCAGGGCCGCCATGGCGAAGAAATGGACGAGCCGGGCACCCTCATAACCCAACATCAGCTCGCGCAGCAAGGGAAACTGAACCGATTTCCACAGCACCAGGCCCGAGACCACCAGCAGCACGCTGTCCACCATCACAAACAGGTAGGCCAGCCGTTGCACCATGTTGTAGTGCTGCGGGTCCTCGTGCGCCAGCTTGCCTTTGAGGGCGGCCAGCAAGTCGGCGAGCAAGGTCTTGAAGGACAACGGGAAAAACTTGCGCCACAGGCGACCGGTGGCCACGTTGAACGCCAGATACAACAAGCCATTGCCCGCCAGCACCCACATCGCAGCAAAGTGCCACTGAATGGCCCCACCAAGCCAGCCACCCAGGGTGATGTCCTTGGGGATGGCGAAACCCAAAAACGCCGTGGCGTTGTAAATGCGCCAGCCGCTCATCATCAGCACCACGACGGCTACGGCATTGAGCCAGTGCATGAGCCTTAGCCACGCGGGGTGAATGATTTTTTTCTGGTCGTCCATGATGGCTCCTTCATCGGTCTGCTGGGTAGTTCGTTAGAAACTTGCCACCGGTTACAGTGCAAATTCATATTTGGAAAAAATATTTTTCCGCTGCTGTAACCTCAGGCCGACATGGAACGAACTACAAGTCAACAAGCTCGGCTCGCGGACAAGGAGTACCAGCTACGCGAGTGGCTGATGCTGGGGCTGGGTGGCGACACAACGGCCTATCACCATTTTCTGAAGGACTTGAGCGCGCACTTGCGGGCCTTTTTCAGAAAGCGGCTTTTTCAACTCACAGATGACGTCGAGGATCTCGTGCAAGAAACCCTGCTCGCGGTGCACAACCAGCGACACACCTACCGCCCCGACCAGCCGTTAACGGCCTGGGTGCACGCCATCGCCCGCTACAAGTTGGTGGACTTGCTGCGCGCGCGCGCCAAGCGCGAGGCGCTGACCGATCCGCTGGACGACGAGCTGGAACTGTTTGCCGCTTCCGACACCGATACAGCAGACGCTAAAAAAGACTTGGGCAAATTATTGGACACCCTGCCCGAGCGGCAACGCCTGCCCATCGTGCACGTCAAGCTAGAAGGCCTGTCGGTGGCCGAAACCGCACAGCGTACCGGCATGTCAGAGTCGGCCATCAAGGTCGGCGTACACCGGGGCTTGAAGGCACTGGCAGCAAAGATCAAAGACAAACCATGAAAACCGATGCACTCATTGCCATGTTGGCCAATCTTACGACCCCCGTGCCCGCTCATGCGGTGGAGCGTCGCTTCGCCCTCGCCCTGCTCAGCAGCATTCCCATCGCGGTTTTGCTCATGCTCACCGTCTTTGGTCTGCGCGCCGATTTGGCGCAGGCCACGGGCACCAGCACGCTCTGGGTCAAACTGGGCTTTGCCGGCGGCTTGGCGCTCGCAGGCTTTGTAGCTGCCGAACGGCTGGGCCGCCCAGGTATGCGGGTGGGTGGCGTCTGGGCCGCAGTGGCCGCGCCGCTGCTGGTCTTGTGGCTGCTTGCGATTGCGGCGCTCTTGCTGGCCGAACCCGCTCAACGCCCGGATTTGATTTTTGGCACGACCTGGAAGACTTGCCCCCTTAACCTGGCTCTGCTCTCTGCGCCTCTATTGGCGGCCACCCTCTGGGCCATGAAAGGTCTGGCCCCGACGCGTCTTCGGCTGGCCGGTGCCAGCGCTGGTTTGCTAGCGGGTGCACTCAGCGCCCTGGTCTATGCCCTGCACTGCCCGGAATCGGGCGCCCCTTTCGTTGCGATTTGGTACGTATTGGGCGTCGCCCTTCCCACTCTGGCCGGGGCGACTTTGGGGTCACGGGTGTTGCGCTGGTAGCTATTGCTTTAATAAGCGGTCAATCACCCGTCGCGCCCGGTTCGGCCCGGCGTCCACATGAATGTCAATTTGAGCGCGCGTCGGGAAGCGGCACTGGTTTTGCCACTGGTTTTCAATCAACACCTTGTCTTCTTCAAAGGTCTGCGCGGTTTGATTCACCACCAGTTGCGTCACGTCCTGCTTGTCCGGGTGCGGGTTGGTAGCGATGGTCCAGAAGTAATGGGCACTGGTGGCCGTCTCGGGCGTCACGCCGTGAAAGCCACGCATGTGAAAGCCTTCCCGCTTTGGGTCGCTCAAGTCGCCGCTGCCCACGTCCATCGCACCCGTCCAAATCTCCACATGGGAGACCTTGAAGTCAATCTCTTGCCAGCGGTCAATGCCCGGTGTGCCAAACGGCCAGGCCGCACTGTAGGTGGGCGGCGGGCTGCTGTTGGGCATGAGGCGCACCACGCGCACATGGTCACCGCTGCCCTCCACCTTGACCGCCGCATTCATGTGCAGGCTCGGGTTGCCGCCAATGGTTTTGGCATGCACATAGCCCAAGTGGCTCAAGTCCAGCAGGTTGTCGTGGATCAGTTGGTAAGGCGCGTCGTAGTGAAAACTGTCGCCGCCAAATTTGTAACGCGGGTCGTTGTGCACGGGGTAGGCGGGTGGCTCGCAATCGGGTTGTGAGGTGGGATGTGAGTCGGGGCTGGAACCGATCCAGATCCACAAAATCTGATCCTTCTCAAGCAAAGTATAAGAAGGCACGCGGGCGCGCTCAGGGATGCGCTCCTGGCCCGGCACCTCGATGCACTTGCCATCCGTGTTGAACAGCAACCCGTGGTAGCCGCAGCGCAGGCCACGCGCCTCAATCACACCGCACGATAGCGGCAACTCCTTGTGGCAGCAACGATCTTCCAACGCGGCCACCGCGCCATCAGGCGTGCGGTACAGCACCACCGCATGGCTCAGCAAAGTGCGGGCCAGTGGTTTGTCTTTCAGCTCCCAGGAAAAGCCTGCGACCCACCAGCGGTCGAGTGGAAACGCAGCTGGCGCGTGTTTGTTTGTCTCGGACGCTTGATGATCATTCATGTCTATTGGGTCCGATTTAGCAATTGCTGCCAAAGTAGCACCAAGGCCACCAGTGCTATAGCGAAAAACCACACAAAAGACCAGTTGGCAATTGAGCCTCCAAGGAAAGTCCAATCCACCTTGGCGCAGTCGCCACTGCCCTTGAAAATCATGGGAATGGCCCGCTGCAAGGGGAACATTTCAATCATGCCGTAGAAGTCACGCCCGCACGATGCCACCTCGGGTGGATACCACTGCAACCAGCTTTGACGCGCCGCCACAAACGCACCAAACCCTGCCATCGCCATCACGAGGCCGGTACCGACACGATGAATGATTCTGTGGTTCAGCACGGCCACAAAGGCAGCCATGAAGACGATCACACTCAAGGCATAGCGCTGGACAATGCACATGGGGCAAGGCTCCAGCCCGACCACATGCTGCAAGTACAAACCAAAACCCAACAAGCCTAAGCTCACCACAGCAACGGCCATCATGACTTCACGCACACGTAAACGACTCAACACTTGGTTTCCTTGGTAAAACTTCGCTGGGCTCACCCGCTTGCGCCAAGCGGCTATCCAAAACCAGCGACAATTCATAAAACAGAACAGGACAGACCGAAGCTTAGCCTAGCTCTGCCCTGCACGCATCCCACCCCACAAAGGAATTGAACTCATGGCACGCATGGTGAACTGCATCAAACTCGGCAAAGAAGCCGAGGGACTCGACTTCCCCCCCTACCCCGGCGAACTCGGCAAACGCCTGTGGGAAAGCGTCAGCAAAGAGGCATGGGCCGCCTGGCTCAAGCACCAAACCATGTTGGTGAATGAGAACCGCTTGAACCTGGCCGATGCGCGTGCACGCCAGTACTTGGCACGCCAGATGGAAAACCATTTCTTCGGTTCCGGTGCCGATCAAGCGCAGGGCTACGTACCTCCCAGCGCCTGAGCCATTAACCGAGATTGTCCATTAGCCCCGACGGTGGGATCATGAGTGGCACCCAGCCCTGAGCCGACTGGGTGGATTTCTAATGGA
>JAYVPU010000276.1:0-3852 GCA_043757205.1 Comamonadaceae bacterium
GCTGCAAAGCCATGAAGGACGCGCCCAGTTCCAATTTCGTGAGCCTGGTTCGCATACCTTCGCCTATGACGTGTTCTAGGCTCTGGTTGGCCTGTATCCGCAACGCCCTGGCGGGCGCCAGCTTTGGCAAGACTTGTCGGACGAGAAACTCGTCATGAACGCTCTGTTGTTAACGGTGCAATCAGACCCAAGACATATCGAGCGGGAAACGGTGGAACGGTTCGCGCGCGCAATGCAGGAGTCGAAGCAGTTCGCAGGGATTGCCTTTAAGAGACTTCGGAGTACCAGGGCAGCGCGAGCGCATCCGTTTGACATGGACTTCTTGCACGGTGTGCTCTTGGCCATGTCCAATGCGCAGCGCGATCTTTTCTGGACGGAGTGGGTTCGCGAGAGGTCTGAGGAAGTTGAAGACGATTTCAAATTCTTGTCCACCAGATGGAAGGCGGGTGGCCTAGACGAGCGAGAGATTCGGCGGGCGCGCTGGGTGATGTGGACACTGACGTCAACGTCCAGAAGCCTGCGGGACATGGCCACCATGACCCTGTACGAATTTGCTGCCAAGCGGCCAGCGGAGTTTTTCCGGCTGGCAATGGAGGCAATTGTCGTTTCAGACCCATACGTCCCCGAGCGGATGTTCGCTGCGGCCTACGGTGCGGTGCTGACCACTTGGTCGGATATCAATGCTGTGGAGATGCGTGAGGAACTGCCTAAAGTCGCTCGCAAGATTTATCAAGAGATGTTCGCGCCTGGCGCGACGCATCCTACTTGGCATGCTCTATATCAGCAGTACTGTCTGGGAACCATTGCCATCGCAAGGATGGTTGATCCGGCTTGCTTGTCTGAGGACGAGGCAGCTCATCTCCTTCCACCGTTTAGACATCTGCCCAGTCCGTTTGCGAACATGCCGCAGTATGACCCGGCGGTGATCGAACGTGCGGAGCGCGCGGCGATTCGAATGGACTTCGGCAACTACACGATGGGGAGGCTGATTCCAGGTCGGTCGAACTACGACGACCGCCACCCAGAGTACCAGCGGGTGCTGCCGACTATCGTTTCGCGAATGCTGGTGCTTGGCTATGACCCCGAGCAGTTCGAAGCTATTGACCGGCAAATGAACTCCGGCCCTCGCATGGGAAATGACAAGCACAAGGTCGACAGATACGGGAAGAAGTACAGCTGGATCGCTTACTTTGAGATGTGGGGTGTCCGGTACGCGCAGGGCCTCCTTGCCGAGGAGCGCAGTGCTCGCCCCTCAGACGCGGACATCGACCCGACGTTCCCACTCGCGGCCGTGAGCATCGACCTGCCGCTCCCAGTCTTGTTCAGCGGTCAGCCTACGGGTACTGGCGACTGGATGGTGAGAGGTCTGCAACCAGACTACCGCGGCATCCTCGAGATCGCGGAGGTTGATGGCCTGACGGGGCCGTGGGTCGTACTTGACGGGTTCCTCGAACAAAATGCTCCCGCTGATGACCGACAGGTCTTCACTTTTCTCCGAGGTGTACTCGTGGACAGCGGAGAAGTCGACCGCGTCGAATACATGGTGTCCGCTGATCGGTGGTCAAACAATGGCGTCGCGGTCGACATCCCCGTACAGAAGTACAGCTGGGAGAGCTACCACAGCGTCGTGAACCAGAACAGCGGTGCGAGCCTGCCCTCTAAACGGCTCTGTGAGGCTTTGAGTCTCAGGTACCGCGCCAACAAATGGGACTTGTACGATGCTTCAGGCGTGGCGTCCCTGTACCGCGAAGTCGGGGAGTATGGCTCGCAGATCAATGGCCATTTCAGCTATCTGCGTCGTGACCTTCTTGACCGCTACTTGACGCAGTCCGGCAAAGCGCTGGTGTGGCTAATGTGGGGAGAGCGTGGCTTCCGTTACCGGTCAGCCGAGTCGCAGAACCTGCATAAGTACTACGCGAACCACCAGCATATTCACAAGCGTACTCACGTCTATCAGCCTGCTTTGAGCAATCAATCGTAGGCCGAACCAGGCGATGGGACGCCGCCATTCTTGGAGGTAGTAGACGTTTATGCAGGGCGTGGAACCGGCGAAGGATTCAGTATCCGGTATGGATGAACCGTTTGACGGCCTGACCAGGTTGCGGCACTTTCAAATCAGGTGACCCGCGCCCCGCTATCCGGCGCACCATTTGCTGGCACGACCGGAGAACCCAGCAAGCTGACATCGCCGGTGCCAGCTCTCGCTGCAAAGCAGGCTTCTGAAACGAAAATATCCCCAATTGGAATCGCTCAATCAATCGTGAGCTTGTTGTCCAGAATGATCCGCGCGTAGCGCTTACGGTCATTGGCGATGAGCTGCGCAAAGTCGACCGGTGTGCCGCCTTTGGCCAAAGCGCCTTGGGCGATGAGCTGCTGCTGCACTTCGGGCATGGCCAGCACCTGTTGCAGGTCTTTGGAGATTTTTTCCACGAGGTCTTTGGGTGTGTCGGCGGGGGCGAGCAGGCCGATCCATGAGCCGGACTCTGCGCCTGTGACGCCGCTTTCTTCCAGTGTGGGCACGTCGGGCAGGGCGGGCACCCGGCTCTTGCTGGAGATGGCCAGGGCTTTGAGCTTGCCTGCTTTGATGTGGGCCGATGTCTCCAGCACCGAGACAAAAATCATGTCCACATTGCCGGAGATCAAATCGATCATGGCCGGGCCACCGCCCCGGTAGGGGATGTGCAGGATGCGCGTGCCGGTGGCGGCCTTGAAGGTCTCGGCTGAGAGGTGGGGTGAGCCGCCGTTGCCGGAGCTGGCGTAGGTGAGTTTTCCAGGCTTTGACTTGGCCAAGGCGATCAGCTCTTTGGCATTGTTCGCGGGCAGTGTGGGGGTGACGGCCAGCACAAAGGGCAACTCGGCAAACAAACCGATGGGCGCGAACGACGTGTCGGGGTTATAGTTGAGTTTTTTGTACAGCGTGGGGTTGATGGACTGGGTGCCCACGTTACCCGTGAGCAGGGTGTAGCCGTCGGGCTTGACGCGTGCGGCCAGCTCCAGACCCACGTTGCCGCCTGCGCCGCCCCGGTTGTCCACCACCACTGACTGGCCCCAGAGCTGCGACAGGCGTTGCGCCACTATGCGCGTGCCGATGTCGGTGCCGCCACCGGCGGCGAAGGGCACGATGATGGTGACGGGCTTGCTGGGCCAGGGGGTGGTTTGTGCTGTGGTGTTCAGGCACAAGAGGCCGATGCCCAGCATCAACAGGGCGTGTCGTTTTGAGTTCTCAAAATTCATGTTCGGTCTCCTTGTGTGGGTGCAGGGTTTAGCGATTGTTGGCTTTACGCCAGACTTCAAAGTCGATTCGGCTTTGCTCTTCGGTGGGCGGGTACAGACCCACGATGGATCGACCCTCCCGCACCTTCTCGGCGACAAAGTCTTCAAAGGCGGTCATCTCTGTGGCCTCATGCGCTATCTCGTCGGCCATGTGGGCGGGGATGACGACCACGCCTTCACCATCGCCGACTATCACATCCCCGGGGAACACGGGCGCATCGCCGCAGCCAATGGGCACATTGATGTCCAGCGCCTGGTGCACGGTGAGGTTGGTGGGTGCGCTGGGGCGTGAGTGGTAGGTGGGGATGTTGAAGGTGGCGATCTCGGGCGAGTCACGAAAGCCGCCGTCGGTCACCACACCCGCCACGCCGCGCTGCATCATGCGCAACACCAGGATGCCACCCGCCGACGCGGCGCGCGCGTCTTTGCGGCTGTCAATCACCATCACCGATCCGGCGGGGCATTGTTCCACCGCCACACGCTGCGGGTGGGCGGGGTTGAGGAACACCGAGATGGGGTTGAGGTCTTCACGCGCGGGGATGTAGCGCAGCGTGTAGGCCTCGCCCACCATATTGGGCA
>JAYVPU010000277.1:0-15255 GCA_043757205.1 Comamonadaceae bacterium
GGTCAGCGTGGTTTTACCGTGGTCGACGTGACCGATGGTGCCCACGTTGACGTGGGGCTTGGTGCGTGCAAATTTCTCTTTTCCCATTTTCAATTCTCCGAATAGGATGCAAAAAGCAAGTTACCGATCAAGGACTACAGCGCTCACTGAGCCGCAGCATCAGCTGCGCACTCCAAAAATTTGGTGCCCATTGCGGGAATCGGACCCGCGACCTCTCCCTTACCAAGGGAGTGCTCTACCACTGAGCCAAATGGGCAAATTCATTCACAAAACACATGCCAACAGACAATACCTGGAGCGGGAGACGGGAATCGAACCCGCGTCATTAGCTTGGAAGGCTAGGGTTCTACCATTGAACTACTCCCGCATCAAAGCCGCTACCAAACCGATACCAACTTCACGCCAAATATCAACTGCTGGTGGAGAGGGCTGGATTCGAACCAGCGTACTCGTAAGAGGGCAGATTTACAGTCTGCTGCCATTAACCACTCGGCCACCTCTCCTCAGGTGAGCCCGTGATTATGCCATGAAATTGGCACTCTCTCATGCTGCCTCAAGAACACATTGGCTTGGCTAAAGTGATTGCAGCCGATAAAGGGATGCGGCGGTCGCATCGCCGACAAGGGCGACGGGTGATTGGCCATCAACACCAAGTGATTTCCAGCACCCATTTGACGAATGATTGGTGCCATTTTTTGAGCGCGTCCACCCCACAGCATGAAGACCACGGCATCTCTGCGGCTTGACACAGCCTCGACAATTTCAGAAGTAAGCACCTCCCAACCCTGGTTGGCATGGCTGGCAGGCAAGCCATCCTCCACGGTCAAGCAGGTGTTCAGCAACAGCACGCCCTGCTGCGCCCAGCGCACCAGTGATCCGTTGGCCGGCAACACACTTGCGTGCAGATCACCTGACGATTGCGTCGCGGCCTCACGCGCCAATTCCTTGAAAATATTGCGCAAAGAAGGCGGGGGTCTGATGCCGGGCGCTACCGAGAACGCCAGTCCCTCGGCCTGTCCCGGCCCGTGATAGGGATCTTGCCCCACGATCACCACCTTCACGCAGTCCAGTGGCGTCAACTCAAGCGCCCGAAAAGGCTGGGGCGGGTAAATCGTCAGCCCAGCTACCATCCGAGCACGGATGAATCCCTCCAATTTTTGCCCCGCCTCACTGGCCAAAAATGCCTGAACCAGGGGTTGCCAGTCTGCCGCCACGGGCCAATCGGCCGGACGCCACGCCTGAAGGCGATCAGCCGCGCTCAACAGCATCAGGAAAACAACTCCGCCAGCGCCGCCCCAGGATCAGGCGCACGCATGAAGGCCTCACCCACCAAAAAGGCATGCACCCCCGCCTTACGCATGCGTTGCACATCCGCACGCTCCTGGATGCCGCTCTCGGTTACCAGCAGACGATCGGCGGGCACGTCTTTGAAAAGCCCCAGCGTGGTCTCCAGCGACACCTCAAATGTGCGCAAATTGCGGTTATTGATGCCGATCAGCGGCGTTTTGAGCTTGAGCGCGCGCGCCAGCTCAGGCGCATCGTGCACCTCGACCAGCACCGCCATGTCCAGGCTAAGGGCTATCGCCTCCAACTCGGCCATCTGCGCATCGTCCAAACAGGCAGCAATCAGCAAAATGCAGTCCGCCCCCATGGCGCGGGATTCGTAGATTTGATAAGGATCGACCATGAAATCCTTGCGCAACACTGGCAAGGAGCAAGAGGCCCGCGCCTGCTTGAGAAAGTCGGGCTCGCCCTGGAAAAACTGCCGGTCAGTCAGCACCGACAAACACGCCGCACCATGCTCTTCATAGGTTTGAGCGATATCGGCTGGGATAAAGTCCTCGCACAACACACCCTTGGAGGGACTGGCTTTTTTGACTTCGGCAATCACGGCCGCATGTCCCGCCTTGATCTTGGCGCGCAGCGCTCGCACAAAGTCACGCGTCAAAACCCGCGACTCGGCGTCGGCGCGCATGGCGGCGAATGACTTGCGCTTGATGGCCGCCGCGATTTCTTCGCGTTTGACGGCGACGATTTTGTTCAGGATGTCGGACATATTGGTTTTCTCAAGTCGTGGCCAAAGTGCGGCTCAAGGCCACCAACTCCGCCAATTTAACCTTCGCCGCCCCGGACTCAAGAGCCAGACGCGCCCGCGCAATGCCCTCGGCCATACTGGCGCACACATTGGCCGCGTACAGCGCCACACCAGCGTTCAAGATAACGATGTCGCGGGCCGGGCCGCTTTGATTGTCCAGCACGCCCATCAGCATGGCGCGTGATTCCTCCGGCGTGTCCACGCGCAGGGCGCGGGTGCTGACCATGGTTAGGCCGAAGTCTTCGGGATGAATCTCGTACTCGGTAATCTCGCCGTTCTTCAACTCACCCACCATGGTGGCCGCGCCCAGGCTGACCTCGTCCAGGCCGTCGCGGCCATACACCACCAGGGCGTGCTCCGCGCCTAGGCGCAGCAAGGCGCGCACCTGGATGCCCACCAGATCGGGGTGGAACACGCCCATCAGCATATTGGGCGCACCCGCCGGATTCGTCAGCGGCCCCAGGATGTTGAAAATCGTGCGAATGCCCAGCTCACGACGCACCGGGGCCACGCTTTTCATGGCCGGGTGGTGATTGGGCGCGAACATGAAGCCCACGCCCACCTGCGCAATGCACTGTGCAATCGCCTCGGGCGTGAGGTTGATGTTGACACCCAGCGCCTCCATCACGTCGGCGCTACCGCTCTTGCTGCTGACGCTACGTCCCCCGTGCTTGCTGACCTTGGCCCCTGCTGCTGCTGCCACAAACATGGCGCAGGTGGAGATGTTGAAGGTGTGAGAGCCGTCGCCCCCCGTGCCCACGATGTCCACCAGATGCGTTGGGTCGGCCACCTTGACCTTGGTGGAGAACTCGCGCATCACCTGCGCTGCGGCGGTGATCTCACCAATGGTCTCCTTCTTCACGCGCAGGCCGGTGATGAGCGCGGCCATCAGCACCGGCGACATTTCGCCGCCCATGATGAGGCGCATCAGGTGCAGCATCTCGTCGTGAAAAATCTCACGGTGCTCGATCACGCGTTGCAGCGCCTGCTGCGGGGTGATTTTGTGGTCTGTGCTCATGCGTGGGTGCACCTAATTTGTTGAGGACAGAGCTGGCGCACTACGTGTCGCTGCGGTCTGTCCCGCCAGGTTTCAAAAAGTTCTTCAGCATCGCGTGCCCATGCTCGGTCAGGATGCTCTCCGGGTGAAACTGCACGCCCTCGATGGCCAGCGTCTTGTGCTTCACGCCCATGATCTCGCCGTCCTCGGTCCAGGCTGTCACTTCCAACTCGGGCGGGCAGGTGGCACGCTCAATCGACAACGAGTGATAGCGGTTCACCGTGAACTGTTGCGGCAAGCCTGCGAACACGCCCGTTTGCGTGGTGCTGATCACGCTGGTCTTGCCGTGCATGAGTTGCTGCGCGCGGATGATCTTGCCGCCAAAGGCCGCGCCAATGCTCTGATGCCCCAAGCACACGCCCAAAATCGGCAGCCTGCCCGCAAAGTGGCGAATCGCCGCCACAGAAATACCCGCTTCGGCCGGTGAACACGGGCCGGGCGACACAACCAGCCGATCCATCTGGCCCGCGTTTAAGCGCGCCTCCAGCTCGTCCAGCGTGATCTCGTCATTGCGAAACACATCCACCTGTGCGCCCAGCTCGCCGAAATACTGCACCAGGTTGTAGGTGAAGGAGTCGTAGTTGTCGATCATGAGCAACTTGATTTTTTGATTCGCGGCGCTCATTCCATCCCCTCCTCAACCACCTCAGACGCCCGCAGCAACGCGCGCGCTTTGGCTTCGGTTTCCTTCCACTCCAGCTCAGGCACCGAGTCAGCCACCACGCCGGCTGCCGCCTGCACATAGAGCATGCCATTCTTGACGATGCCGGTGCGAATGGCGATAGCCACGTCCATGTCGCCGGCAAAGCTCAGGTAGCCGCAAGCGCCGCCATACAGACCGCGCTTGCTGGGTTCCAGCTGGTCGATCAACTCCATGGCGTGTACTTTAGGCGCGCCGGTGAGCGTGCCCGCCGGGAAGGTGGCCTTGAGGACATCCAGGCTGCTCATGCCGTCATTCAGGAGGCCTTCAACATTGCTCACGATGTGCATCACATGGCTGTAGCGCTCCACGCTAAAGGCCTCGGTCACTTTCACGCTGCCGGTTTTTGCGATGCGCCCTATGTCGTTGCGTGCCAGGTCGATCAGCATCACGTGCTCGGCGCGCTCTTTCGGGTCGGCCAGCAGCTCTACTTCAGCAGCCTTGTCCAGCTCAGGCGTAGCGCCGCGCGGGCGCGTGCCCGCCAGCGGACGAATAGTGACTTTGGGGCCTTCGGGCGTTTGCTCTTGCCGCACCAAAATCTCGGGCGATGCGCCCACGACTTGGAAGTCGCCAAAGTCGTAGTAGTACATATAGGGCGAGGGATTCAGCGCCCGCAGCGCGCGGTACAGCGACAGCGGCGACTCGGTATAGCGCTTGCTGATGCGCTGACCCACCTGCACCTGCATGAAGTCGCCCGCAAAAATCAGCTCCTGGGCGCGCTCCACGGCGGCAATGTAGTCGGCCTTGGCAAACTCGCGCACCGTGGGCTGGGTCGGCGTGGGTTTGACCACGGGCGCTTTGACCGGCGCGTTCAAGCGCTCGCGCAAGACCTGCAAACGGGCCTGCGCACGCTCGTAGGCCAGGGCTTCAGACGGGTCGGCATACACAATCAAATAGAGCTTGCCCGACAGGTTGTCGATGACGGCCAACTCCTCGCACTGCAGGAGCAGGATGTCGGGGCAGCCTAGCGTGTCAGGTGGGCAAGAGTGCACCAGCTTCTTCTCGATATGACGCACCGTATCGTAGCCAAAATAGCCCGCCAAACCACCGAAAAAACGCGGCAAACCGGGTTGCAAGGCCACTTTGAAGCGCTTTTGATAGTCCGCAATAAAGTCCAGCGGGTTGTCATGCGAGGCCTCCACCACCACGCCATCGGTCACCACCTCGGTTACCGCGTCAGCCCCAAAACCGTTGGCCCGCAGCAGAGTGCGCGCGGGTAAGCCGATGAAGCTGTAGCGCCCGAAGCGCTCCCCGCCCACGACGGATTCGAGCAGGAAAGAGTGTTTTCCACCCTCCTGCACATAAGCCAGCTTCAGGTACAGCGAAAGCGGTGTTTCCAGATCCGCCAAGGCCTGCGCCATCAGCGGAATGCGGTTGTAGCCTTGGACGGCCAGGGCTTTGAATTCGTCTTGCGTCATCATCACCTCAAGCCAATGCCAAGCGCATGGCGTCAATCACGGCCTTGTAATCGGGTTGGCCAAAAATGGCGCTGCCCGCCACAAAGGTGTCGCCCCCGGCATCGGCCACACGGCGGATGTTCTCAATCTTGATGCCGCCGTCCACCTCCAGCCGGATGTCGCGTCCCGTGGCTTCAATGCGTTTGCGCACTGCCTCGGTCTTGCGCAACGCCGAGTCGATGAAGCTTTGCCCGCCAAAACCCGGATTCACCGACATGATGAGGATCAAATCAACATCGTCCATCACCCAGTCCAGCACGTCCAGCGGCTGGGCGGGGTTGAACACCAGCCCGGCCTGGCAGCCCTTGGCCTTGATGGCCTGAATGCTGCGGTGCACATGACCCGAGGCGTCGGGGTGAAAGCTGATGAGATCGGCCCCGGCGTCGGCAAAAGCCCCGGCCAGCGCATCCACCGGCTGAATCATCAAGTGCACATCAATGGGAACAGGCGTGCCATCCGGTTTTTTGGCATGGGGTTTGAGCGCCTGGCACACCATCGGGCCGAAGGTGAGGTTGGGCACGTAATGGTTGTCCATCACGTCAAAATGAATCCAGTCGGCCCCGGCGGCAATGACGTTTTTGACCTCTTCGCCCAGACGGGCAAAGTCGGCGGACAGGATGGAAGGGGCGATGCGGAAGGTCATGGCAGGATTTTAAGGCCCTGGCCAGTTGAGGACAGAGCGGATGCACTGCGTGTCACTGCCGTCTGCCCGATAAGTTTTCAGGATACGATTAGACGATGGCCAAGTATCAAATTCTCACGGAAGTCCTGCCCCGCTATTTGCCGGACCAGTCCGCCCCCGAGCAGGGCATTTTCACATTCGCCTACACGATTTCCATCACCAATACCGGTGAAGTGGCAGCTCAGCTGATCTCCCGCCAGTGGAACGTCAACGACGCTGCGGGTCACACCGAGCGTGTGCGCGGCCTGGGCGTAATTGGCCAACAACCCCTGCTGCAGCCCGGCCAGACTTTCGAGTACACCAGCGGCACGCGCCTGCGCACCCCCACCGGCACCATGCACGGCAGCTACTTCTTTGTCGCCGAAGACGGGGAACGTTTCGATGCCGACATCCCCATGTTCGTGCTCGACGCTCTGAGCGCAGGTGGCAGCACCCGCACCCTGCACTAGGCCGCCAACAGGTCCCACCATGCGCGACCTGCCCAGTTTGCTTGATGGCCTGGACCCGCAGGCCTCTCAGGTACAACGCCACCTGTGGTTGGTGGATTTTCTCGACTGGATTCGGGGCCAGGACCACTGCGCCCCTGATGCCGTGGCCCGCATCCACATGTTTCTCAATATCGTGCAGGCCCAGCCCGCCTTGCAAATCCGACTGCAGGCCTGGTGGCAAACCCTGATCGGTACGGTGGATGGCAGCACGCTGCTGGCTGACCACGGCTTCGCGCAACGGCCCGCCATCATCAGCGAGTTTTTTGCGCGCTTGCTGCGTAAAATCCTACCGGCAACGCCCCAAACACGGGATTCATCCGAGCTGTTTTCCCTGCTCTTCCCGGATGCCTTTGATGCCGAATGGCTGGCACTGCTGGACGCAGCCACCACGCAGCGTCTGGCCCAGCTCCTAGGGCATTCAGAAACGGCTGGCCTCACGCCCTGGCAGCACGTCTTGATGGAGGCCATCACCTACTGCGTCAGCCAAGTTCGAGCCACCGGTTTCGCCCCCGAGTTGCGCCTGCGCATGCGCGCGCCGGTGCTTGAATCGCAGGCATTTCACACCCTGGCCACTGATTTTGAGTCCGTGCAAACGGCCCTGCGGCAAACACCCCGGGATGAAGCCACGGTGCATCAGGCGGTGCACCACTTCAAAGAGCGTCTCGATGCCTGCCGCCATGCCGCCGCCAGCGTTTACACCCACCTGGATGAACACGGCATCTCGGTGGACCTGGTGTTTCGCCTGCGCCAATTGCGTGAACGGGTGCTGCGCATCCGCGCGCTACTGGACTGTCTGCTGTCACCCACCCGGTCCCTGAGCGCGACCCTGCTAATGTCACACTTGGTCTTGGTGGGGCTGCAAAACCGCAGCATCCGCGCCCTGATCGCCAGCAACTCCTCGCTGCTGGCCGCCAAGGTCACGGACCGCAGTGCTGAAACGGGCGAGACCTACATCACCCGCAATGCAGCCGAGTACCGTGACATGCTGCGCAAATCCGCCGGGGGCGGCGCGGTGGTCGCCCTCACCACGCTGATGAAGTACTTGCTACTCCTACTCAGCTTGTCTGCTTTTTGGAGCGGGTTCTTTTCGGGCCTGAACTACGCCCTGAGCTTTGTGCTCATCCAGTTACTGCACTGGACCTTGGCCACCAAGCAACCCGCCATGACCGCCCCCGCCATGGCGGCCAAACTCAAAGAGCTCGGTGACCCCGACGCCGTGAACGGATTTGTGGACGAGGTCTGCCACCTGGTGCGCTCACAGTTCGCGGCGGTGGTGGGCAATCTGGCCCTGGTCGTGCCCTGCGTGCTGCTGCTCAGCGGTGTTTACCGGCTGCTCTTTGGGCACTTCGTGATGGACGCCCGCCAAGCCGCGCATGTGTTTGACAGCCTCACCCTGCTCGGGCCAACCGCGCTTTTTGCGGCGCTGACGGGCGTGCTGCTGTTTGTCTCCAGCATCGTAGCGGGCTGGGTTGAAAACTGGTTTGTGCTGCACCGGCTCGACTCCGCTCTGCGCTACAACCCGCGCATCACCGCCCTGCTGGGCATACCACGCGCCGCCCGCTGGGCCCATTTCATGCGCGGGAATATTTCAGGGCTGGCGGCCAATATCTCCCTGGGGCTGATGCTGGGGCTGCTCCCGGCCTTTGCCACATTTTTCGGTTTGGGGCTGGACGTGCGCCATGTGACCCTGTCGGCCGGCCAACTGGCCTTGGCCTGCGCCAGCCTCGGCTTGGAGTCACTCAAAATGCCGGCGTTATGGTGGTCTCTGGCGGCTGTGCCGATCATTGGCATTTTCAATGTGAGTGTCAGTTTTTATTTCGCTTTCCGACTGGCCTTGCGGGCGCACAACGTCAGCGGGGTGGACCGGGCGCGCATCCGCTCGGCCATCTGGGCACGTGTCGGTAGCGCGCCGCTCAGCTTCGTGTGGCCCGGCCCCGACTTGACGGGGAAGGAAAGCCAAGATGGGTGAATTCGACCTGATTGCACGCTATTTCAAGCGTGCATCCCGACCCACGCCACCCGGCGTGGCAGGCGTGGCCTTGGGCATTGGCGACGACTGCGCCCTGCTACAGCCCCGCCCCGGCACGCAACTGGCCATCTCCAGCGACATGTTGGTCGAGGGCCGTCATTTTTTTCCCGATGTCGATCCGGCCCATCTCGGCCACAAGGCGCTGGCCGTCAACCTGAGCGATTTGGCCGCCTGTGGCGCCAAGCCCTTGGCCTTTACCCTGGCGCTGGCCCTGCCCAGTGCCGACGAAGCCTGGTTGGCCGCCTTCTCACGCGGCCTGTTCGCGCTGGCCGACGCGCACGCCTGCACGCTGATCGGCGGCGACACCACCCAGGGCCCGCTCAACATCTGCATCACCGTCTTTGGCGAGGTGCCGGTGGTGACTGATAAAAGCCAGGCCCTGCTGCGCTCGGGTGCCCGAGCGGGGGATGATCTTTATGTCAGCGGCACGCTGGGTGACGCCCGGCTGGCGCTGGACGCCCTGCGCGGCACGATTCAACTGCCCGCTGACGTGCTGGCCCAAGCCCGTCAACGGCTAGAGCAGCCCACGCCGCGCGTGGCGCTTGGCCTGGCCTTGCGCGGCATTGCCACAGCCGCTATTGACGTGAGCGATGGCCTGCTGGGTGACCTACAGCATGTACTCAAAGCGTCACACTGTGGGGCCAGACTCGACACTTCTATTGCTATTCAATTGATAGCTTCTTGTGTTTATGGTTTGTCCTCTACAGGACCATTCAATGAAAAAATAAGCCCTCAAAAACGACTCGCCTGCGTGCTGGCCGGTGGTGACGATTACGAACTGCTCTTCACCGCCCATGCCAGCGCCCATGCCGCCGTGATGCAAGTCGCCCGCACCAGCGCCACGCCCGTCACCCGCATCGGCCGCATCGAATCAGAAGTAGGCCTGCGGCTGGTGGATGCCGACGGGCAGCCGATCAACGGCCAGTTCACGTCCTTCGATCACTTCAAGTGAGGCCTCCTGTGCTCATCCACAACGCAACACCACCGAAACAGGATGTTCAGCATCTGGAGAACCCCATCAACCCCACGATGACCCGCCCCACCGCCCGCTTCATGCTGGCACACCCTGCGCATGTCATTGCCCTTGGTTTTGGCTCGGGCCTGAGCCCCAAAGCGCCGGGCACGGTGGGCACCTTGTGGGCATGGCTGGCTTTTCTGGTGCTGCAGCCGTGGATGAACGACGCGGGCTGGGCGGTGCTGATCGCCGCCTCGCTGCCCCTGGGCTGGTGGGCCTGCACCGTTACCGCTCGTGACATGGGCATCGCCGACCCCGGTAGCATCGTGTGGGACGAGGTGGCTGCTTTTTGGCTGGTGTTATGGCTGGTCACGCCCGCCGGATGGGTCGATCAACTCCTGGTCTTTGGCTTGTTCCGGTTTTTTGATGCGGTCAAGCCCGGCCCGGTGGCCTGGGCCGACCAGTTGTTCCATCACCAGGCACGCTCCGGCACGGCTGGCGGCTGGCGACTGGCGGGACTGGGCATCATGCTGGACGACTTGGTGGCGGCGGCTTGCACGCTGCTAGTCATGGCCTTGTGGCGCATCGCATGACCCCCATTTCGCTATCAAATCAGGATCTATCTACGCTGCATTTTGTTGGCTTAGTGGCCGATTTACTTCTGAAAAAAGGTTTTAAACTGGTCACCGCCGAGAGCTGCACCGGCGGCGGCGTGGCGGCGGCCTGCACCGATCTGGCAGGCTCCAGCGACTGGTTTGAACGCGGTTTTGTCACCTACTCCAACGCAGCCAAGACCGAGCTGCTGGGTGTTGACGCAGCGCTGATCGACGCCCACGGCGCGGTGAGCGAGGCCGTGGCACTGTCCATGGCGCAAGGTGCGCTGGCGCACTCGCACGCCCAGGTGGCGTTAGCCGTCACCGGCGTGGCGGGGCCGGGTGGTGGTAGACCTCAAAAACCCGTGGGCACGGTGTGGTTTGCTTGGTATGCTCCGGGTCAGGTTCACTCGCAAAAAATGCACTTTGCAGGCGACCGTGCGGCGGTACGGCGTGCCGCTGTGACCCACGCCCTGCAAAGGCTTCATGAGTTGTTAAGGAGTGATTGAGATGATCTGGTTTGAAGGGTTTGAAACACGCCGCTTTGCGGTCAACGGCGTCGAGATTTTTGCGCGCGTGCCCCGTGACGCACAAGGTACGCGCCCGGCCCTGCTCCTGCTGCACGGCTTCCCGCAAACCCATGTCATGTGGCAGCGCGTGGCGCAGCAACTGGCGCAGGACTACTTTGTGGTGATGCCCGATTTACGCGGTTATGGCGACTCCAGCAAACCCGTGGGCACAGCGGATCACGCCCAGGCCAGCAAACGCGCCATGGCGCAAGACCTGGTCGACGTGATGAGCGCGCTGGGCCAGTCCAATTTCTTCCTGTGCGGTCACGACCGGGGTGGCCGCGTGGCGCACCGGCTGGCGCTGGACCATTCCACGCATGTGCGCAAACTGTGCGTGATCGACATCGCGCCCACGCTGGACATGTACAACGCGACCGACATGGCCTTCGCCCGCGCCTACTACCACTGGTTCCACCTGATTCAACCAGCGCCGCTGCCTGAACGCATGATCGGTGCCACACCCGAAGCCGCGCGCGACTACCTGCACGCCAAGCTGGGCGGCTGGGGCTCCAGCGGCTTGGGGTTTATCGAGCCCCAAGCGCTGGCCGAGTACGAGCGTTGCTTTGTCAAGCCCGAGGCCATTCACAGCGCCTGCGAAGACTACCGCGCCAGCGCGGGTATCGACCTGACACATGACCGTGAGAGCCGTGCCCGTCATGAGAAGCTGGCGTGCGAGCTGCTGGTCTTATGGGGTGAGCGCGGCGTGGTGAACAAGCTGTTCCAACCGCTCGAACTTTGGCAGGCGCAATGCGCAGGTCAAGTGAGCGGTCAGCGCATGGCGGCGGGCCACTTCATCCCCGAGGAATTACCGCAAGCCACCGCAGCGGCCATGCTTGAGTTTTTCAAGTAAGCGGGAGACCGTCGTGCTCAGGACAACTCGGGGCAATGCTCGGCCTTGAGCTGCGTAAAGCCCTGCTTGTCCTGCGCGCTCAAGGACTCGGTCTTGGCGAGACTTTGTTCGACACCGGGCGCTGGCTCCAACCAAACTTGCCCATCGGCTAAAGCCACGAAACTGCCCGACCGCACAAAATGCCCCGTGCCGTCCCGGGTCTGTAGCAGACCACAAACCGCTTTGCTGGTGGGGTTTTGCCGCAGCGCATCAAAGCTCACCTTGCCCGGCTCTTTGAGCTGGGCACGCACCCACTCACGGGCCTGTGCGTTGGGCGTGTGCGACTTCCACCACACCCAACTCCCCGCCGCCACCACAGACGCCACAGCCACGACCACCGTAGCGCCTATCGATGTACTTGTTTTCATTTCACCACCCCCGTTCATCACACCAAGCCTGGGTCAATGCATTTTTTAGGCGACCGGACTAGAATCCGCGCTGCTCCCCGCCCGCCCCTGCACCCCTTGCCCAAGGATAAGGCTTGCGCAAGGTGCCGGATTTGATGGATTCGTAAAGTTAAGTAAACCTCGTTTCAAGCCAGAACGGCACTTGTCGGCGTGTGCACAATGGCCGACCGACGCTGCTACCCTCTTGGAACCCAACCCCAATAACTGACGAAAAGATGAACACGAAAAAAACTCTGGTCTTGATCGGCCTTATCGGCGTGGTGGCAGCGGGCCTTGTTTATCGACTCAAACCCGCACCGGAAGAGGCCAAAAAAGGGCCAACCGAGCAAGCCGTGGGCATTGCCCTGGCCAAGACCCAGGACGTGCCGGTCATGGTGGACGTGAATGGTGCGGTTGTGTCTCTCAAGATCGTGGATGTGCGGGCACAAGCCACCAATCTGCTGTCCAAAGTCCACATCAAAGAAGGTCAGTTTGTCCAGCAGGGCACGCCCTTGTTTTCTCTGGACGACCGAACCGACCGCGCCAATGTCGACAAAGCCAACGCCACCTTGACGAGAGATCGCACCCTGGGGGCCGATCTGGACCGGCAATTCCAACGCGCCCAGGAATTGAAGGCGAAAAACTTTGTGGCTCAAAGCGCGGTGGACACCACCACGGCGCAACGCGACGCGCAATCGGCCCTCATCCAGTCCGATGAAGCGGCCTTGACCGCAGCCCAAGTGGCCCTGGGCTACAACACCATCCGCGCGCCAATCGCCGGGCGCACAGGCTTGATCAACGTCTTCCCCGGCTCGCTGATTCTGCCCAACACCACGTCAATGGTGACGGTCACGCAGATGGATCCGATTGCCGTGCAGTTCACCATCCCCGAAAGCAGCCTCAAGGACTTGCAACTCACGCTCAAAGCGCAGCAAGACAAGTCCAACGTCAAAGTCAAAATCCCGTCCACGGGCGACGAACAAAACGGCCACCTTTATTTTGTTGACAACGCGGTTGATGCCGCCACCGGCACGATCAAGGCCAAGGCGCAATTTGCCAACAAGGACAACCTGCTGTGGCCTGGGCAATTCCTGCAAGTGCGTGTGGAGCTGGCCACCCTCAAAGACGCCATCACGATTCCCTCCGCCGCCGTCATCACCGGCCTGACGGGCAAGTTTGTCTATGTTGCCGGTGAAGACAACACCGTGACCAACACGCCTATTCAGGTGCGCCACACCTTTGGCGACAGCATGGCCGTGACAGGCATCAAAGCAGGTGATCGCGTCGTCACCGATGGCAAGCAAAACTTGCGCCCTGGTGGCAAAATTCGAGTCATCAGCCCGCAAACCCCCAAGACCGCAGGGGCATCTGGCGACAAACCTAACGACAAAGAAAAACCTGCGGACGCCAGCGCCAAACCCACTGAGGCCAGCAAGCCATGAACCTCCCTCAACTGTGTATCCAGCGGCCGGTCATGACCGTGCTGCTTTGTGTGAGCTGTGTGTTGGCGGGCTGGCTCGCCTACCTCAAGCTCCCCGTGGCCGCACTGCCCAGCTACAACACGCCCGTCATCAGCGTCACCGCCCAGTTTCCGGGGGCGAGTCCGGAAACCATGGCGGCCTCGGTCGCCTTGCCGTTGGAGAAGCAGTTCTCCACCATTGATGGCATCAACATCATCAGCTCCACCAACATCCTGGGCGCGACCAACATCACCCTGGAGTTCAATTCCGACAAAAACATTGACCTGGTGGCCGTGGACGTGCAGGCCGCCTTGTTGCGCGCCCAGCGCTTGTTGCCCATCGAGATGGTCAACCCGCCGTCCTACCGCAAGGTCAACCCAGCCGATGCCCCGGTCTTGCTCGTGGCCATGACCTCGCCCTCTATGAGCCTTTCCGAGCTCAATGAGTACGCCGAAAACCTGATTGCCCCCACGATCTCCACCACCAACGGTGTGGCTCTGGTCAACGTGTTCGGCCAAAAACGTTACGCCGTGCGAGTGAAAGCCAACCCGGACGCCCTGGCCTCGCGAGGCCTGACGATGGACGACATCACCTCGGCGGTCAATACGGGGAATTCGAATACCCCCATGGGCACGCTCGAAGGCCCCCGGCAGTTACTCACCATCACCACCAACAAGGCCATGGTACGGGCGGCGGACTTCGAGAACATGGTGATTGCCACCAAAGGCGGCAACATCGTCAAGCTGCGCGATGTGGCTAGCGTGGAGGAGAGCTTCGAGTCGGTACGCACCGCCGCCAGCTACAACGGCCAGCGCTCCATCATCCTGGCCGTGCAACGCCAGCCCAATGCGAACACGGTGGAAGTCGTCGATGCCATTCGCCGATTGCTGCCGCAATTCAAAACGCAATTGCCAGCGTCGATTGAGATCATGCCGCTCAATGACCGTTCCATGTCCATCCGCGAAGCGATCCATGACGTCAAGATTTCGCTGGCAGTGACCGTGGTGCTGGTGATTTTGGTCATCTTCCTCTTCCTGCGTCACGCCGCCGCCACCATCATTCCCACGCTCAGTTTGCCGGTCTCTCTGATCGGTGCCATTGCCCTGCTGTACCCGCTGGGCTATAGCTTGGACAATATCTCGCTGCTGGGCATCACCCTGGCGGTGGGCTTGGTGGTGGACGACGCCATTGTGATGCTGGAAAACATCGTGCGCCACGTTGAAGACGGCATGTCGCCGATGGAGGCCTCGCTCAAGGGCAGCAAGGAAATGGCCTTCACTATTCTCTCTATCTCGGTCTCTCTGGTGGCGGTGTTCATCCCCATCTTCTTCATGCCCGGCGTGATCGGCATGTTGTTCCATGAATTTGCAGTGGTGGTGGCGCTGGCCGTGCTGGTTTCGGCCGTGGTATCGCTGACTCTGGTGCCCATGCTGTGCAGCCGCTTTTTGCCCGCTGGCCACCCGCCGGACAATGCCATGGGCCGTGCCTTTGAGCGTGGTTTCAAAGCTGTATTAGATGGTTACGCCTGCACCCTTGAAGTCGCCTTGAAACACCGGCGCTATGTGTTGGCCGTGGCCTTCATCACCTTTGGCCTGACCATATGGCTGTTCGCCATCAGCCCCAAAGGCTTCTTCCCCGAAGAAGACATGGGGCAAATCCAGGTCACCACCGAAGCCAGTGAAGACATTTCTTTTGAGGAAATGACGCGTCTGCAAGCCCGTGCGGCAGAAATCGTCAAGGCCGACCCGGCCGTGGCCTATGTGTCGTCGTTCATTGGCTCTGCGGCCAACAACCCGCAGCCGGTGAGCATCGGGCGCATGTTCATCGTACTCAAGCCGCAAAGCGAGCGCGACAAGATGTCCACCATCGTCGAGCGCATCCGCACCAAGGTGCGC
>JAYVPU010000278.1:0-3847 GCA_043757205.1 Comamonadaceae bacterium
TCTTGACCCCGCACGAAGGCCCCGGCGCGGCCATGGCTGCGGGCTACATCAAGGCATCGCAAGAACCCACGCTGGTGATGCAGTCGGGCGCGGTGGGGCTGATGAACGCCATGGGCCAGGTGTTCAACGCCTACAAAGAACAGACGCCGCTGGTGGTCTATTCCTATCGCACCGAAAAATCCAAGCAAGGCGGGCGCGATGCGTTTGAAGAAATCGCCAACCAAGAGCAGGTGCTGCAGCCGCTGACCAAATACTCGTGGATGGCACGCGGCCCTTCGATGATTGCCGAGACCGTGCGCCACGCTTTCAAGACCGCATGGACGCCGCCGCACGGGCCCACCTACCTCACCTGGCACTCCGACTACACGGACGAGCGCACTCGCACCGAGATCATTGCCCAGAGCCACTTCGACACCCGCATGCGCGTGCGCCCCAACCCTACCGAGGTCGAGCGCGCCGCCAAGCTGCTGGTGGATGCCAAGATGCCGGTGCTGGTGGTGGGCGATGAAATCTACAAAGCCAAAGCCGTGGCCAAGGTAGTCCGCCTGGCCGAGCTGCTGGGCATGCCGGTCACGCAGATGCGCCAAATGTGGGTGAACTTCCCTGAAGCGCATCCGCTGTGGGTGGGCAACGCACCGGCGGGCACGCTGGCCTCTATCACCTGGCCCAAAAACTACGACGTTGCCATCAATGTGGGCAACAAGATGCAGCACAACGGCGTCAACCCCATCGTCGGGCGCAACGTCAAGTTCATCGACATGCGCATTGACTACAACAACATGGGCAAGGTGATGAGCACCGACGTACCGCTGGTAGCCGACGTGGGCCTGGGCTTGGACGATTTGCTGGCCGCCGTTGAGCAGTTGATGACGCCCAAACTCCACGCGCTGGCCGCAGAACGCGCAGCCGAGGTGCGCAAGTTCACCACCGAATCGCGCCTCATTCGCGCGGGTATCGTCAACAACCCCGAGTGGAACAACGCACCGCTGATCGCCGACCGCGTGACTTGGGAAGTGGCCCAGTTTGCCGATCCCGACGCCATCATCGTGCACGAGGCGGGCGCGGTGGCCATGCACTCGTTCAACTTCAACCCAGTGGGTGGGCGTGAGCTGTTTTTCTACTACGGCGGGCACTTAGGCTCGGGCGTTGGAACTGCGGCTGGCGTGAAGCTGGCACGGCCCAACCAGCAAGTAATTTGCCTGGTGGGCGATGGCTCTTTCTTGTTTGGCCCGCACGCGCTGTGGAATATGGCGCGGCTAGAGCTGCCCGTCATCACCATCGTGTACAACAACCACGCCTACGGTGGCCCGCACACGCGCACCATCGCCAACGCGCCCTCGGGCCGCATGGTGGAGACCGGCCAGTACCTGGGCAGCTACCTGGGCAGCCCCGACATGAACATGGCGTCCATCGCCTCGGGCTTTGGTGTCAAAGGCGAGGTGGTGAGCAACCCGCTGGAGCTCAAAGCTGCCCTGGCACGGGCCAAGAAATCCACCTTCGATGGCAAACCCTATTTGATCGACGTGCAAGTGGCACGGCGCGGCATTGGCTGGACGGACACGCCTTGGATACCCGACATCAAGGGCACCAAAATGCGCACCCGAAGGGTCTGAGATGCGACGTTTGATTTTTGTCTTGCTCTCGGCTATGACCTGTCTGGCCCAGGCCGATGACGCCAATCTGGGTCGCGACATCTACAAAGACTTTTGCGCCAGTTGCCACGGCAAGGATTTGGTCAGCACCGGGCTGGCGTTTGACCTGCGCAAGTTTCCCCAGAACGATTCGGTGCGTTTTCAAAAATCGGTGTTGGACGGCACCGCCAAAGGCATGCCACCCTGGAAATCGCAGCTCTCGACGGAGGACGTCAAAGCGCTGTGGGATTACGTGAAGTCAGGCGGATAAGCAAGAGTGCAACATCGACCCTTCAGGCATCCAGTTCCGGGTAGCGCCGAAAGATGCCGTCCTCGTTAAAGGGAATTCGACGTTCACTGCGCAGGTAGGCCGCGACACGGCGCTGTTGGGCCACGCGCTCGCGCAGCGCCAGCACCAGCGGTGTCTCCTTCAAGGCACGCTTCGTCGCCTTGGGGAAAGCATGGAGCAAGCCCTCCACCAACTGGAATAGCGACAGGTCGGTATAGCTCAGCCGTGCGCCGACCAGATGCTTGTTGCCTTGCTTGTCACCTTTGGGATTGCGCGCCAGCACGGCCTCCAGCCAATTTAAAAATTTGGGAATACGCTGGGTTCGGAATGCTTTCGCGGCCACGCTTGCTGCGGGCTTCTGGTCTTCGTAATACAGGCCCGCGCCCAGCGGGTGGTGGGTGTTGTGCGCCTCGTTCACCGCATCCATGATGGTGAGCTGAATCTGGTGCGCCCACAGGCGGTCCGCCTCGCTGGCGCCCACCAGCTTCAGGCGCGGCCCCAGGTACAACAGAATTGCCGCCGTTTGCGCGATCACCTGTTTGCCGTCCACCAGCACCGGGCAGGCAAAGGGCGGACGCGTGACGGATGCGTCTTGCAGGCAGTGGATCAAGGCGGGCAGGCCTTGCCCGTTGGCGGCGTCGCCGCGTGCCACGTCCACATAAGGCTCACCCGCCGCTTCCAGCGCGAGACGGACAAATTCGCCGCGCCCCTGAATACCGGGCCAGTAGTGGAGTTGGTAAGTCATCGCATCTCCTTTAGGTAGGGGGCGACTGTAAATCCAAATAGATGTCGCGCAATGCGTCATCCGCGACAGACTTGCCTTCCACAAAACCAAGCCGCTGCGCCAGCGCCCGCATGGGCCGGTTCTCTTGGAGGACGGTGCCGACCAAGCGATGCGTGCCATGGGCGCGCAGGTAGCGGATCAGCTTGTCCATCATCAGTTGGCCCAGGCCCTGGCCTTTGAGGTCGGAGCGGATGATGATGCCGAACTCGGCGTCTCGGTTGTCCGGGTCCGCCACCGCCCGCACCACGCCCAGTGTCTGCTCCGTGCCGCTAGAGTCGTCCGGCTCGTGGGCCACGGCGATGAAGGCCATCTCGCGCTCGTAATTGATCTGTACCAGGTGCGCGAGTTCTGCGTGTTCAATGCTGCGACGACTGTAGAAAACGCGCATGCGGATATCCTCAGGATCGAGCCGTGTGAGAAAGGACATGTGCTGCGCTTCGTCCTCGGGACGAATAGGGCGCAGCGTGAGCGTTCGACCCTGCCATTGCAGCGTCTCTATCAGCTCGCCAGGGTAAGGGCGGATGGCAAAGTTCTGCTCGCCTGCTGGGGCGCTAGCACTGAGGCGAATGTTCATGGGCAGTTGAGTGGGGTGACACCCGATTGAGTGTCACGAACTCACTGTAGCCATCTTCTCAAAACGCCACTTGATGCAGGACAAGGAATGGCAACCCAGCTCATCACTGTTGTGCAGCTCAGTCCCTCTCCACCGTGTTGATGAAGGTCACCACGTCATCCAGCACGGGTGCCAGGCCATGCAGCGGCCAAGCCATGGCCCCAATCAGGCTCATATGGTTGACGCGTGCATACAACTGCACTTGAACTGGTACGCCCACACTGCGCAAAAGCGACGCCAGCCCTAGCGTGTTGCGCTGCGGGTTCACCACGCTGTCCTCGGCCGGTGCGGCCAAAAAACTGCGGGGTGCGTCCTTCGACACATAGCTGATCGGTTGCGTGCCCTGAGGGTAGTTGGGGTGAAAGAAAACCGGTTGGGCATCCACGTTGGTCATCGGCAGAAATTCGTAGGGGCCGGCCAGCCCGATCCAACCCGCCAGCTCACGCGGGGAGTGCCCGGTCGGGGCCAGGCGCGTGGCGTCTAGCGCCAACATGGCGGCGTTATAGGCACCGGCGCTGTGCCCCATGACA
>JAYVPU010000279.1:0-3844 GCA_043757205.1 Comamonadaceae bacterium
CCGCATCTTCAAAATCCAATCCGCGATCTACCAACGCTTTTTCACGTTTGGAGGGATCAAAGGAAACGCGCATGAGGTTATTGTATATACGAAAACATAACGTTGCAATCACAAACTATCGCGACTGCGCCACCTGACTCGGTGAAATTTAACGTAGAAGTCACCGGCGCTGCGCGGCTTTATCGCGCAGCGTCCGTGTGGACTGCCAGGTTAGCTGTATCACTTCGAGCCGGGTCTTGATTTGTTTTGTACCCAAAACAAAAGTGCCGATGCGAGGAATGCGAATCCAAGCGCAACAAGTGCCTTCATTGGCCCAGCGGCCAAAGAGATAAAACCCCCGGCGAAATTAAATGCCTGAAACCAAATAATTTCCACCCAAGTTCGCCGTTTGTTCTTTGTGATTAATTTTGCCACCGAGAAACCGACAGCGGTTGCAGCAAATGTTTCGGCGATCAAGGCCGAAAGAAGAATCGTGCCGATCCCCTTTTCGCTGAAAAGTATGGCGGCAACAAATGTGGAAACCAGAATGAGAAGAATAAAAACAGGGCTTGATAATTGTTTTGCTATGCCACTGCTGGCTGACTTGATGAGGGGTGCTTCTTGCACAGCTTGTTGATGGATGGCAGGAGCTGACGCGCCGCATTTTGAGCAGAATTTATCACTCGCCTCCAAATTTGAACCGCATTCAGAGCAGTACATATGATCAATCTCCCTTTTGACATGAAGCAGCTAACGTAAAGCTAAGGGGCAGGGCAAAAGCGCAGCTTTTGGACTGTCCCACTTGAGCGACATGTTATGCATTTGATAGCAATGATGAGACCGTATTGACCCACTCAATCTGCTTAGTGTGTATTCTCGGCAGAGGATGATAGTAGGCCCACTCAACCCCATTTTTTCTTATGCCAATTGGATTCTTTCCAGCGATTCGGTTGATGGCTTTTCTTGCCAAGTCCTCAAGATTGGAATTGACTCCCCATCCATAAATGACAGGCACGCCTTGGCGAAATAGAGTTGAAAACTCTTCATGTCTCGACTGATGGAATATTGAATGAGGGATGGAGTTGGCACTACTTGATTTGAGGAATTTATAAAACTCGTTACTGCTGGACTGGCGCGCATCGGATAAGTTGAGAACGCGCGCAAAGTTAAAGCCCGTGTTATTCATTACTGTCATGATCTGATCCTGGGTTGGATCGGGGTGGGCTTCACTTGGGGCGTTATTGTTATCAATGCCATCCAGTGGGTAAGACGAACCGGGGTTCATCATTACAACCATAATGTCTGGTTGGCTTAAATTGCTTCCCATTCTCTTTATGTTCAGATACCTGCGGCATTTCAGGCCAGAAAGCTCATAAAAATGGCCAGATATTTCAAATTTGTTGGGCATGCTACCTCCCCAGAGATGCATAACGTAATGTAGCCGAGCGCCTATCCTGGCATTCCCAAGCTAGACGACGAAATAAGCTGGGCGAGCGGGATTCTTCAAAACATCGAAAAGCAGTGTCACGCCGCTTGCAGCCTGCAACTGGAATGCATATACTGGATACAACAACAGTATTCATGATGCCCGCCAAACCCGTCTCCTATAGTCCCCAGTCGCCCCGCTTGCTGGATCAGCTGCGGGAGGTTCTGCGATACAAGCACTATAGCCTGCGCACCGAAGAAGCGTACCTGTACTGGGTGAAATTTTTTGTCCGGTGGCATGGCCGCAACGGCCAAGTTCGGCATCCGCGTGATTTGGGGCCATCAGAGGTTGCGCAGTTTTTGTCCATGCTCACCACGCAGCGCAACGTGTCCGTTTCCACCCACAACCAGGCGCTCAGCGCGCTGCTGTTTTTGTACCGCGAAGTGCTGGGCGTGCAATTGCCGTGGCTTAACGAGGTGCAGCGCCCCACTCGACCCAGGCGGATTCCGTCGGTTTTGACGGTGACTGAGGTAGCCGCCTTGCTAGGGACAATGACGGGGATTGAGCTGTTGCTCGCCAAGCTGTTGTACGGCACCGGGATGCGGCTCAATGAAGGGCTGCGCCTGCGCGTGAAGGATGTGGACTTTGACCGGCAAGTACTGGTGGTGCGTGAGGGCAAAGGCGGCAAAGACCGGGTGGTGATGCTGCCGCGCTCGCTTGATGCGGCATTGCGTTCGCAATTGGCACAGGCGCGGTCGGTGTGGGAGCATGACCGACAGCAGCAGCAACCCGGGGTAGAAGTGCCCGACGCATTGGCAAGCAAATACCCGGGCTTGGGCCAGCGTTGGGGCTGGTTTTGGATGTTTCCATCTCCCAAATTGTCGATTGATCCACGTTCGCGCATTGAGCGCCGACACCATCTATACGAGGAGCGCTTGCAACGCGCCATTAAGCTGGCATGTGCAGCGGCACAGATTCATAAGCCCGTATCCGTACACACCTTGCGCCACAGCTTTGCCACTCACTTGCTGCAAGCCGGCACCGACATCCGCACGGTGCAGGAGTTGCTGGGTCATTCCGACGTGTCCACCACCATGATTTACACCCATGTACTCAAGGTGACAGCGGGCGGCACGGCCAGCCCGTTGGACGCACTGGCGACGCTTTGACTTCCCCCTCAGCGCTGAATCGCCGTCAAAACCACCTTGCGGGTGATGCGGATGGCTTCTTGATGGGTCTCTGTGGTGGGGCGGCGGGCTGAGCCGACCAGGGTGAGTTGGCTCAGCAGTTGGGGCTTGACGATCTGGCGCGTGACAAAGGGGTGGGGTGATGCGAAGTTGCGCAGGGTGTAGGCGGGCAAGACGGCGTGGCCTAGGCCTTCTTTGACCAAATCGAGGATGGCGTTGAGGCCGTCAATTTCAAGCGTTATATCGGGCTTGCAACCAATGCGCATCATCTCGGTGTCGATCAGGATGCGAAAGGCGTTGGGGCGGCTGGGAACGATCAGGGGCAGGGCGGCTACCGCAGCCAATGTGATGCTTTTTTTGGGTGTGGCTGGCGTGCCCTTGGCCGAAATCAACACCAGCGCTTCTTCATGCAGCACGCTGATCTCCAGGTCGGGCGCGGGTGCGGGGTTGTAGAGCAGGGCGATGTCCATGCGCCCGGCGCGCAGGCCTTCGACCATGGGCACGGAGAAGCCCTCGGTCAGCGTGAGTTGGGCTTGCGGCAGGCTGGCGCGAAAGGCCTTGGTCAGCGGCACGGCGATCAGCTTGCTCAGGCTGGGGGGCAGGCCAATGGACACATGACCGGCCAGCGCACCGCGAACCGAACCCAGTTCTTCGCGGGCCAGTGCGACTTGGTGGAGGATGCCGCGCCCATGTTCCAGCAGCACTTGCCCGGCTTCGGTTAGCGACACGCCACGGCCATTGCGCAGCAAAAAGGTCTGGTGCAACTCCACCTCCAGTTGTCGCACGTGGCGGCTCAGTAAGGGCTGGGCCATGCCCAGCGCCGTGGCGGCACGGGTGAAGCTGCCCAGCTCGGCCACGCGCACAAACGACTCGATTTGTTTCAGATCCATGGGGTTGGCGTGTGGTGGAGGTTTTTGTTTGAATTGGTATAGCTCAAACTTAACTATAACAATTTTGAATATCAGCTAGTGGCCTATTTTTTGGCCCAAACGTCTCACTTGGGTTGACAATCGCAGCCTGAATCAAAACCCAATCCTGCCCACACCATGACCACCACCATCAAAGGCCTTTCGTCCATGGCAACGCGCCTGTTGCTTGATGACTTGGCGCAGGAATACCAGCGCAGTTCAGGGACATCTGTGGACATTGAGTCCGTGGGCGGGGTAGATGCCCTCAAGCGCGTGCAAGCAGGGGAGCCGTTTGACGCCGTTTTTCTCTCGGCTGACGCCATTGACAAGCTGATTGCCAGCGG
>JAYVPU010000280.1:0-3838 GCA_043757205.1 Comamonadaceae bacterium
GGCCTGCTAGGTCAGGATTAGCAGATCGACGGCGAGCCACAGCTTGAGCGAAGCTATTGGGGTGTGTCGCCCAATAGCTCAACGCGCGGGGTTGCGCTTTTCGTCAAGGTGCAACTGAGATTTACGGAATAAACCCATCCGGCCCATCTTCCTGTTAATGGTGTGCAGGCCTTCATCCAGTTGTACCGAGCGCTTGAACGGTCGTTTTTCGACGATTTTCAGAAAATCTGAAAGTTCTTGTTCAGTTGCCAAAGGTGCGCGCCACGCTGCGTTTGGGTGCTGGTTAGTTGCAGTTTTGATTGAATTAGAGCGCCTTGCCGTTCTGTTTTTTTGAGCTTCTGCCTCAATATGGGTTTGAGGGATGCGATAATCTGAGACCCAAATCAAAAGGCAAACGGGTCACTGTCCGGCGCTACAAGCCATGCGCTCATGACTTTGATCTTAAGTTCCGATGAAGCGTCACAAGCGTTTTCAAAGGAGCACCCAAGGTTTTTCGTTAGAGAAATTCACAAAGGTTTATCATGGAAATTATTAAAGCTGAAATTGCCTCGGCGCATGCGGCAACGTCCGCTGCAAAATCAACTGCTACAGACACGACGTCGGTCACCGAAGAGCTTCGCGGGGCTGAAATTCTGGTCAAGTCTCTTCAGGCCGAGGGTGTCAAATACATCTGGGGCTATCCTGGCGGTGCGGTTCTGCACATCTACGATGCTTTTTACAAGCAGGACACGATTCAACACGTCTTGGTGCGTCACGAGCAGGCGGCTGTGCATGCCGCTGATGGCTACGCACGCGCCACGGGGGATGTGGGCGTTGCCCTGGTGACGTCTGGCCCGGGCGTGACCAATGCCGTCACCGGTATTGCCACGGCCTATATGGACAGCATTCCCATGGTGATCGTGACCGGGCAGGTGCCCACCCACGCCATTGGTTTGGATGCTTTCCAGGAGTGCGATACGGTGGGCATTACACGCCCCATCGTCAAACACAACTTCTTGGTCAAAGACGCGCGCGATTTGGCGATGACCATGAAAAAGGCTTTCCATATCGCGCGAACCGGTCGGCCCGGCCCCGTGGTGGTGGATATCCCTAAGGATGTCTCGTTCAAAAAAGTACCTTACAGCGGCTACCCCGAGTCAGTGGAGATGCGCTCTTACAACCCGGTGCGCAAAGGCCATGGCGGTCAGATCCGCAAGGCGTTGGCGCTTTTGCTGGCCGCCAAGCGCCCCTACATCTATACGGGCGGCGGCGTCATATTGAGCAATGCGGCGGCTGAACTGCGCACCTTGGTGGACATGCTGGGCTATCCCTGCACCAACACCTTGATGGGCTTGGGTGCTTACCCCGCCAGTGACCGCAAGTTTTTAGGCATGCTGGGCATGCACGGCACGGTGGAAGCCAACAACGCCATGCAGAACTGCGACGTGCTGCTGGCCGTGGGCGCGCGTTTTGATGACCGCGTGATTGGTAACCCCAAACACTTTGCCCAGAACGAGCGAAAGATCATTCACATCGACATCGACCCATCCAGCATTTCCAAGCGCGTGAAGGTGGACATCCCTATCGTGGGCGATGTCAAAGACGTGCTAAGCGAGATGATCGCCATGATCCGCGAAGGCACAGCCCGCCCCGACGCCAGCGCCCTGGGCGCTTGGTGGGAGACGATTGACGGCTGGCGCAAGGGCGATTGCCTGAAGTACGACCGGGGCAACAAAGACGTCATCAAACCCCAGTACGTGGTTGAAACCCTGTGGAACATGACCAAGGATGCCGACACCTACATCACCTCCGATGTGGGCCAGCACCAGATGTGGGCCGCCCAATACTACCGCTTTGACGAGCCACGTCGCTGGATCAACTCAGGCGGCTTGGGCACCATGGGCGTGGGCATTCCCTACGCCATGGGCATCAAGCTAGCCAAGCCGGACAGCGAGGTGTTCTGCATCACGGGCGAGGGCTCGGTGCAGATGTGCATCCAGGAGCTGTCCACCATCTTCCAGTACAAAACGCCCATCAAAATCATCTCGCTGAACAACCGCTACCTCGGCATGGTGCGTCAGTGGCAAGAGATTGATTACGAAGGCCGCTACAGCCACAGCTACATGGACGCGTTGCCTGATTTCGTCAAGCTGGCCGAGGCTTATGGCCATGTGGGCATGCTGATTGAGCGCCCAGAAGATGTGGAGCCCGCCTTGCGCGAGGCACGCAAGCTCAAAGATCGCACCGTGTTCATGGATTTCCGTACCGATCGGACTGAGAACGTTTATCCAATGGTCAAAGCGGGCATGGGCATCACTGAGATGCTGCTCGGCGCGGAAGATTTGTAAGAGAGCCATCCATGAAACACATCATTGCAGTTTTACTTGAAAACGAACCCGGGGCTTTGTCCCGCGTGGTGGGGCTTTTTTCGGCCCGTGGCTACAACATTGAATCGCTGACGGTTGCGCCTACTGAAGACCCGAGCCTGTCGCGCATGACGATTCAGACCACCGGGTCTGATGACGTGATCGAACAGATCACCAAGCACTTGAACCGACTGATCGAGGTGGTGAAAGTGATCGACCTCACCGAAGGGGCCTACATCGAGCGTGAGCTGATGATGGTCAAGGTGCGGGCGGTGGGCAAGGAGCGTGAGGAGATGAAGCGGATGGCAGACATCTTTCGCGGCCGCATCATTGATGTGACCGACAAGAGCTACACCATTGAGCTGACCGGTGACCAATCCAAAAATGATGCATTTTTGGAGGCCATCGAACGGGGTTCCATTCTGGAAACCATTCGTACCGGCTCTAGTGGTATTGGCCGTGGCGAACGTATTTTGCGAGTTTAGGTTTGAGTAGCTTGAGCGCAGTGCTGCTTCGTTTTCCATCGATGTAGCTTGTCTCAATTAATTTTGTTTTTTACCAAGGAGAAAAGAAGTGAAAGTTTTCTATGACAAAGACTGCGACCTGAGCCTCATCAAAGGTAAAACCGTCGCCATCATCGGCTACGGTAGCCAGGGCCACGCCCACGCTCAGAACCTGAACGACAGCGGCGTGAAAGTGCTGGTCGGTTTGCGCAAGGGTGGCGCGAGCTGGGACAAAGTGGCCAAGGCTGGCCTCAAAGTGGCTGAAGTCAATGAGGCGGTCGCCGCCTCCGACGTGGTGATGATTTTGTTGCCTGACGAGAACATCGCCGCTGTGTACAAAGAGATCGAGCCGCACCTGAAAAAAGGCGCCTCCTTGGCCTTTGCCCACGGCTTTAACGTGCATTACAACCAAGTCGTGCCTCGTGCTGATCTGGACGTGTGGATGGTTGCCCCCAAGGCCCCTGGCCATACCGTGCGCAACACTTACACGCAAGGCGGTGGTGTGCCCCATTTGGTGGCAGTGCATCAAGACCAAAGCGGCAAGGCCCGTGAATTGGCCCTGAGCTACGCCATGGCCAACGGTGGCGGCAAAGCCGGCATCATTGAGACCAACTTCAAAGAAGAAACCGAAACCGACTTGTTCGGTGAACAGGCCGTGTTGTGCGGCGGCGCGGTTGAGTTGCTCAAGATGGGTTATGAGACCTTGGTGGAAGCAGGCTACGCGCCCGAGATGGCTTACTTCGAGTGCCTGCACGAGTTGAAGTTGATCGTTGACTTGATCTATGAAGGCGGCATCGCCAACATGAACTACTCCATCTCCAATAACGCCGAGTATGGTGAGTATGTGACGGGTCCTGAGGTCATCAACGAACAGTCTCGTGCCGCGATGCGCAACGCTTTGAAGCGCATTCAAACCGGTGAGTACGCCAAGATGTTCATTCTGGAAGGCCGCACCGGCTACCCCAGCATGACCGCACGCCGCCGCCTGAC
>JAYVPU010000281.1:0-15103 GCA_043757205.1 Comamonadaceae bacterium
AAGAGATTCAGACCTGCGCACAAGGCCGGATTGAAGATCAACTCAAGGGTGCCCAAGGTTTTTTGCCACACCATGTGTCCATCATCGGCAACCCGGCCATGGTGTTGAGTTATGCGGTCAAGGAGACTGCGCCCGCCACTGTGCCAGCGACAGCCGCGATACCGGCCCCAGTGAGTGCGCCTGTGAAAGTGCCGGTCGTCCTGGCTGTACCTGCGGTTGTTGCGCCACCGGTCGCCCCGCCGTCGGCATTGGCCGCGCTCAATGACATTTATAACAACCGCGATGACCGCCGTCTGGTCACTTTGACCGCCGCCAAATCCAGCTTGAAGATTGGGCGTGACAATCTGGATTTCACACTCAGCTCGCGTGAAGGCGGCTATGTCTACCTGATGATGGTGGGCTCAGATGGTCAGACTTTTGACCTGCTTTTCCCTAATCAGCTGGATCGCAATAATCTGATTGAGGTGGGTGGCAGCATGCGTTTGCCGCGCCCAGCTTGGCAACTCTCGGCTGAAGGCCCGCCGGGCAAGGACACCTTGCTGGCCATCGTCACCGACAGCCCGCGTGATTTCAGTGAAGCCGGGCTCAAGCCATCGGGCCCGTTTTCGGCGGTGGCTGCTGTGGCGGCCAAGGACATTCAGTTGGTAACTTCGGGTGGCGCACAGGCCGCAGCGGCAGAGTGTGCGGGCCCTTCCGCAACACGAAATATCAGTATCAAGAAGAGTTGTTCCACCGGCTACGCAGCGGCCTTGCTCACCGTGGAAGAGGTGCGTTAGTTTTGAGCTTCAACGCAAGCCTTGAGGGTCGTACCTTGGTGTTGACGGATGCGGCGCAGCACGTGCTGCTGACCTTGCCGCTGGATGCAGGCGGGCGCCACCGCATGGTGGTGCCGGACCCGGCGATGGGCCAGTCGGTGTTGGACGCGTTGGAGGCGATACCCGGCGTGGCGGTACTGCCCGCTGATGGGGGGCTGCTGAATGACCTGACCGTGACCGACAACCTGTCGTTGGCCTTGCGCTACGGTTTGAGCGCAGACGCGGCCACCGTCAAGGGTTGGGAGCACGCCTTGGAAGTGGCCTTGCGCGCCTGCGGTTTGACCGAAGCCAGAATCCGTACCCTTGGGCGCGAGCTGCCTATGAATCTGGAGCGCAGCGAGCGCTGGCTGGTCGGCTTTGTGCGCCATCTGCTGCGACCGGGCGAGTTGCTGGTGCTGGACCGCATCTTTGCAGGACTGTCTCGCCAGCAAGCCAACGCCATGATGGTGGTGGAAGCCGTCCATCACGCGTTCTACCCTTTGCGTCCCACCCTGTTTGTTGACCTCGATGCGCACGAGCTGCCCGCACTGCCGGACTGTCGTAGCCTGATCGAGTTGGAGCCTGTGGCATGTCCATCCTGATTGATCAAGACAGCGAAATTGAAAAGTTGCAGAGGGGAACGCGGCGATTCCTGTTGTTGGGCCTGTTGGCAACATTGCTGATTGTGGCGGCCATTCTGGTGCGGCAGGGCTTGTTTCGGCCGACCGCTTCCTTGGGTTTTGTGACCGAATCTGCGCATGACATCACCAAAGGGCAGGCCGTGAAAATTGCGGGCTTTCGGGTGGGTGCGGTGGAGTCGGTGAATTTTCGAGCAGATGGCCAGGTGGAAGTGGCCCTGGTGATTGATGCTGACGCGATGCGTTTTGTCACCCAGGATGCCTTGGTGGAGCTGCACAAAGAGGGACTGGTCGGCTCGGCTGTGCTGGAGATCGTGTCCGGCGCGGACAAAACCCGGCTGGCCGCCAATGCCACAAAATTAAAGTTCTCTAGGGCCGATGGGCTGAGTGCCATGGCCAACAGCTTGCGCGACAAGATCATGCCGGTGCTGGATGACATCAAGCTCCTCACTGGCACCTTGGCTGATCCGCAGCAGGGTTTACCTGCGACCTTGACGCAAGTTCGTCAGACCACGGCTTCGCTCAACACGCTGCTGCAAACCGGCAATCAACAAGTCGGCACGGTGGGCCAGGCGGTCACCCGTGTCATGGGCAAAACAGAAGGCCTGATGGGCGATGCCCAAGCCCGCATAACGCAAGTGGGCCAGACGCTGGAGACCGTCAATACGCGGCTACCCGTTTTGCTGGACAAAACGCAAGGCATTGCCCACCACCTTGAAAAAATCACGGCGGATGCGCAAACCTCCGTGGCCCCGGTGCTCCGTGACGGCGGTGCCGTGGCTGCCGATGTACGGGAAATCATCACCGGAGCCAAGAGCGCCTGGCCGATTCGCAACCTGATGGATGAGCCAGTAGCCCAAAAGCTCAAGGCCGACAGCGATCCACGACCGGAGGCCATGCGTGCAGCGCCTTAAAGTGTCATGCTCAGGGTTGACGGTGCTGGTCTTGTTTGCCAACCTGATTCTGAGCGCTTGCTCATCGTCGCCCAAACCGCCGTCCGAGCCCGCACGGCATAACCAAGCCCTTAACGCGGAGACGCAAGGGGCACGTCGGTACGCCCAGGGTGACTATGCCGATGCCATCCGTCTGTTCTCTGAGGCTCAGCGCTTGCAACAAAGCCTGGACGACGTGAGTGCCGCCGCGCGCAACCGTTTGCATCAGGCTCAGGCCGAACTGGCGCAGGGGCAAGCCGCCCTAGCCTTGAGCCACGCCAGCGAGGTTCGCGAAAGCAATTTGCTTGTTTCATCTTTGCTGCTCCAGACGCAGGCACATCTGGCCCTACAGCAAGGGCCGATGGCGCAGGCGAGCTTGAACCAATTGCTACCTCTGTGCGCCCCAGGTTGTGCCGACCTGGGGCGGTTGCGGCTCTTGCAGGCGCGCACCGCGATGGCACAAGGGCACGCGCAAGAAGCCCTGGCCTACGCTCAGGCGGCTTTGCCTTTGCTGCGTGAACAGCGCGAAGAACGCGAGGTGGCCAATGCCTGGCACTTGAGTGCACAGGTCTCCTTAACCTTGGGAGACCTGGTTGAGGCGCTGGCATCGGCTGAGGCGGCGCTGGGCATCGACCGGCAGTTGGCACTGCCTGAAAAAATTGCCCGCGACTGGTTTTTGATTGGCGATATTCGACGCCGCGCTCAATCGTCTCATGCCACACCGGCCTATCAACGTGCGCTGGCCGTGGCGCAAGCCGCCGGTTTGGCGGATGTCATCAAACTCGCCACTCAGGCGCTCAAGGAGTCTGCTCAATGAAAACCCCTTCTCCCGACCGTTCACGCTGGATGGCGATTTCTCTGGCGATTTGTCTTGTCGCCCCCAGCATGGCGCAAAGCCCAGCCGCTGCGCCTGCGACGATTCCAGACAGCAGCCCAGCCAGCGAAGAGTTGCAACCCAAGTTCATTTGGGGACTGCTCATCAATATCGCCATCAAATTTGCAATGACGGCTTTCTCGACTTGGCAGGCCAGCAAGGTGACCACTGACCTGGCCAGCCCCTCCAACATGAGCAAGATTTTGATCACCTCGGCCAAGGTGCTGATAGTGCCCTTGAGCAGTTTGGTGTCGCTGGCCTTCAAGTCTGCTGGCGCGCAGGAAAACACGGTGGTGGGCGAGCCCGCCAAGCCTTTGACGGTGGAGAACGGGCGAGAGAATTACCAGGCCGTGCACATTGCCATTGTCGGCTTTGATCGCGCGGGTGCGGCCACCGGCATTCAGCCGGTGACGGCGGGTTTTCAAACCGGGGACCGCATCAAGCTCAAGGTCTTGCCCACGTTCGATGGGCTCTTGGTGATTGAGAACATCAACCCCCAAGGCAAGCGGGTTCAAATCTTTCCGCCGAGCGCCAGCGATGTGGTTTCGGTCAAGGCCGGGGCTGAAATATTGGTGCCCATGGCCAAAGACGATTATTTTGAATTTTCCGGGGTCACGGGCAATGAGCAACTGGTCATCACCATTCGTGACGCCCGTGCCTTTGGTGCGGCAGCGTCCAGCATCGAAGTCAACCGCAAGGACGACAAGAACGGCTCCAGTTTTGTGCAAGAGACCGCTCCCGGCACCTACCCGGTGATTTCCCAATCACTCAGACTCAAGCACGGCAACTGAGCCTCAACGCCCCGGATCCCCATACAGCGCATAAGGTGCCCAAAACGCTGGATGGGCATAGGTGTTGATGGCGCTGCCTCTGCCATCTTTGGCCACCTCCTTGTCCAGTACCTCCAGCATGGCGCGCTGCAAAGACTTGGCCCGAGACAAACCCTCCACCTTCGAATAGCGTTCAAACAGATGCGTCACCAATTGGCGTGCCGAGACCGTCTCCACCGGCCAGTGCGTGGCCAGTACTGAGCGCGAACCCGCATAGAAGAAGCCCCGCACCAGACCCGAGACCGCTTCCGACCCACTGCCGTCTGAGGCTGCCGTGTTGCAAGCCGACAAGACCACCAGATCGGCGTCCATGGACAGCTTGAGCACCTCATCCAACTTGAGCAGGCCGCTGTAAATGTCTTGACCGGGCGTGGGCGAGAGCGCCAGGGCAGGCTGATCCAACCCCGGCAAATCACCCGCCACCAACCCGTGGGTGGCAAAGGCCACGATGCGTCGGCTCTTCAGGTTGGCGCTGATCACACTTTGCGGCGTGGCTTGCGCGCCAAAGAAGGTGTCTTTGGCCAGATCGGCCGACAGCGCAGTGGCGATGGCCATGATCTCGTCGCGCGTGTCAGGCAGCGCGGCGAGCTCAGGCGCCTCAACCACGGCGGCAGCAGCGACCTGCGCCGCAGTGCTGGCGCTATTGTCAGCGTCGCCACTGTCAATGCCATGCTTCAACTCATCAAACTTCGGAGCCTGACTGACCTTGAGGTTGCGCGTGCCCCGGGACACCGCCGCAGCGGCAGACGCATGCTTGCCAAAGTCAGGGTCGCCAAAGCCAATAAAGGGCGAACGCTGCGCTTTGGAGCTGGCGACTGAACGCAGCGTCACCAAGGCGCTCACCGATGGCAGGTAAGAGATGGCCGCCTTGCGCAGCAGCCAGGGGGTTTGGCGGTAATGCGACAGAGGCAGCCCCGTCTCTGCCTTGCCGGGCGCCTCATTGGTCACAAGCATCGAGAAGGGCACTTGCCCAAGGGCGTCGTTGGCCACTACCAGCAAGGTGTCACCCTGGGCCCAAGCGCCTTCCACCGGGGCTAAAAACTCCTGGTAAATGGCGTGGGCGGCATCAACATCAAACTTCATGCGGTCAGGGGAGATGCCGGTGGTCAAGTCCACTGCATCGCGCAAGCGCTTGACCTGCTCGGCCAGCCAGGCCCTGGGCTTAGGGCTGAAGTGGAATTGCAGCGTTGAGTCAGGTCCGCTACCCGCCGCCCAGACATAAGTGCCGGCATCGGTCACGTAAATGGAGAGCAAGGCCTCACCGGGCAGCAGGGCTTGGCGAGCCGTGGCCAAGTCGGCTGGGCGCGGATTGACCAGGGCATCATATTTGGGGAACTGACGACGAATATCGACCAGGGCTTGGGCTTGCTCCTTTTGAATGGCCTCAATGCGCTTCTCCATGGCGGCAATCACGCTAGGCAACTGCTTGTCGGGCGGGGCCGAGCGCTGGGCGATCAAGTTTTTATAGACGGCTTGGAGTTCATCTTCGTTGTCTTGCAGAGTTTTGATCTTGGCGCCCAACTCGGGCGTACCGGCGGCTGAGCGCAGGGCCGAGCCTGAAACGGCTTTTTGTACCGTTTGCCAGCGGACCACGTCGGCGATGCGAAAGGCTTCTGCCGTGTCCTTGGGATTGAGCTGGGCATCTGGGCCGACCAGCAGGTGCAGGTAGGCGTTGAGGATGCCCTGCAGTCGTTGGGCGCGAAATGCGCTGGCTTCTGCGTTGCCGATGGACTTGTCGGGCTCAATCAGAATGGCAATGGCTGCTTCGAATTCTTGACGGGCTTCGGCTTGTCGGCCCAGCTTTTGCAGGGCCATGGCGCGAAAACCGCGGACTTCGGCGGTTTTGTAGTCGCGCAGGCCATAGCTTTTGATCGCGGTCGCCAGCAGGCGGTCAGCGCTGGCCAGGGCATCAGCGGCGCGGTCCACGCCCACGTAGGCGCGCACCATACCCAGGGAGTCGATAGCGACCTCCTGGCCACTGCGGGCGTCGGCCGCGGTTATGCGTTGGAGATCATCAAAAATGCTGGCGGCTTGTGTGAAACGGCCCGTGCTGGCGTACAGGTTGGCGACGCCACGTCGGGTATTGATGCGGGGCAGGCTGATCGTGGTCAGACCAGCTTCTTCCATGGTGCGGTCGGCCCATTGGGCCAGGGCCAGGGCTTCGGCGTTGCGACCGCGTTCAGCGTAGATGCGACTCAGGTTGGCCAAAGCTGCGCCGACCAGTCTGGAGTTTCGTCCCTCACGCTTCAGAGAGGTTTTGAGCACATCGCGCAGCAAGAGCTCGGCTTCATTGAAGCGCTGTGACTCGATGTAGGCGCGGGCCAGGTTGATGCGCACGTTATCACGGTCGCCCTCTACTTTGTCTTGTTGTGACGCGAACTGGCCTGCGGCTCGCATACGGGCGCTGTCCTCAATCATTTTCTGACTCATGCGTTCGGCCGCCAGATAAGTGCGCACGGCCTCTTCGTTCTTGCCTTGGGCCAGTTGCAGGTTACCCCGAGCCTGTTCCAAAAAGGTTATCCAGGTTGACACATAGCCTAAAGCACGAGGCCTGATTCGCATAATGTTCATAACGCTATTCATTTTGTCCAGGGTTTGCTTGGCCCGGTCAATGTCGCCCACGGTCAGGTACAGGCTTGACAGTCCAGCACCGGGGCCGATGGTGGCGCCCCCGTTGCTGTCACTGTAATCTGCCAGAAATTTCTCAATCGCATCAATGCCGGCACCCAGGCCCAGGGTTTGGGCGGTTGTTCTAGCCAAATCCTGGCGCACCCGTAGCAAGGATCCGATTTCATTCAAGGAGCTCGACCCAGCGCTTTGCTCGGCATAGGCCAATGCTTTATTCAGCATCGCATAGCGGGCTTGGGTTTCCCCCAATTCATCGGCCACGATGGCCTTGCGGTGCCACAGCTGCGCTTGGTCGACGGCGTAACCCGTTTCCGGCACCGGCTTGTTGAATTCGGCCCGCAGACGCTCGGTTTTGGCGGTATCGGGTTTGTAGCTTTTGAGCAGCAACACCACGTCCGCCACGGTGGGGGGCAGTTGTGGGTTGGATTCCACGCTGAGGGTGGGCGCGGCTGCGGCGTCCGCAGTGGCTCGCCCAACAGAAAGATTGCGTGTTTCTTGAGCCCCGGAGGTCGCGGCGATCAGGAGAGAAGTCACAAACACAGCGATTTTTGATTTCATATCTGGCCCTTGGAGTTTGCTTTTGCCATTCCCATGGAGGGATGCCCTGTCTGACGCGCTGAATGTGCAATGATAGCGACCGATGCGAAACAGCGCCGTGGCTTCATCTTTAATCTCTTGGCTTTGCCGATCAATCTGGGTTCGCGCCTTGATGGGCTTGGGCCTGTGTGCCTTGTTGCTGGGCTTGGATCTAGGGCAGCGCGATCCCCTGCCACCTCAGCCCCTCGGAGCCTGGCCTGCCAGCACCAGTGCCGTCAGCGCAGATTTTTCGGGTCAAGCCTTGACCCTTAGGGGCAGGGGCCTCATCCCCATGCCCGCCAACACGCCTGCGGCGCACGCCAGCACCTTTCTTCCTTTGCCTGCGGATCATCCTGCTGCATTGATGGCGTTCTGGTTCGCGGGCTCGCGTGAGAGCGGGCCGGATGTACAAATTGCGGCTTCGCAGTTTAAGCGGGCCACGCAGACCTGGAGTGATGCACGTTTTGTGGTGCGGCGTAACCAAAGTGGGCGGCAGAGCACGGGCTCAGGCGTGCGTCGCCTGGGTAACCCGGTGGCGTGGCTGGATGCGCGCGGTCGGATTCACCTCTTCGTGGTGGCCACCGGTTGGGGCGGCTGGGCCGCCGGGCGAATTTGGCACTTGAGGCAGGTGGAAGATGCGGCGAAGGGGCGTGATGTGTCCACGCTTGAGTTTGAAACCATGCGAGTGCTGCCGCTGTCCTGGGTGTGGAACACCAGCTTTCTGGTGCGCACCACGCCTTTGCCGCTGGCCGACGGCGGCATGATATTGCCCGCCTATTTTGAGCTGGGCATCAAGTACCCGGTGGCCTTGCGCTTTGATGCGGCAGGTGAATTTCGGGGCATGGTGCGTATCTCCAACCGGGGTCATTTGTTGCAGCCCACGCTGCTGATGCGCAGTGAAACCGATTGGCTGGCTTTGATGCGCGACAGCAGTGCCGACAACAAAATCAAGGTCGCGCAAACGCGCAATGGTGGACGCGATTGGCAAGACCTGCCGGACTTGCCCCTGCGCAACCCCGATGCCGCCATTGCCGGGCTGACGCTCGCGCCGGGACTCATGGTGCTGGCCCACAACGCTTTGCCTGATTCACGTGCCGTGCTGGACTTGAGTGCCTCAAGTGATGGCTTGAACTGGACACGTCAGATGAGCTTGGCCCAGGGGGATGACCGTGCGGAGTTTTCTTATCCCTCGCTGGCCTGGGCGGACGACAGTCTGTGGGTGAGTTACACCGATCATCGACGTGCCATTGCTTGGCAACGTCTGACGCTGACGCGTCCCTGAGTAAAGCGCAACACCATGGATGGTTCTCACTTTTTCACGCTTTTGATGTCCACGGACGTGCCGCGCTTGCCCGACCTGGAGGTGTTGCGCTGGGCACGGCGATTGAGTTGGGGTGTTGTGTTGGCGGGTCTTGGGCTCTTGTTGCTGCGTCGCTGTTGGCCGCGTTCGCCGCGCTGGGCGCAGCTAGGCTGGGTGGGCTTGATGCTGGTGAGCGTGTGTCTGCCGGGCCAGTGGACGCCTTCTTTTTGGTTGGGTCTGGCGTTTCAATCCCCCAGTGTGATGACGACAGTGCTGCTCTTGTGGGTGAGTGTGCACCTGCTGTGGCCGGGTGGTTTTCATCGACCGGATCCGGTGCAAGTGCAAGCGCTGTGGCGCTTGAGTCTGGGGGGCATGGTGCTGGGCTGGGCCTTGTTGCTGGACACCTTTGCCCTTTGGTCTTTTTCGCTTTACGCTTTCGGATTCAGCCCGGCAGCGGTGTTGGTCGTGGCCCTGTTGGCTGTCGTGCCTTGGGTGACAGGGTCAACGCAAAACACGTGGCGTTTGCCTCCGGTGCTGTTGGTCGGCGTGCTGTTGGTGCACGTTGTGCTACGGCTGCCCACGGGCAATGTGTGGGATGCGTTGCTGGATCCGTGGCTGTGGGCCGCGCTTCAGGTCGCGTGGCTGCCCTTTGGGCTCGGGGTGATTCAGCGACGTTTGAAGGGTGCTTAGCGTGACGTGTCACGGGCAAGTAGCCACTCGCGCTTGAACAACCAGTCTTGGGGTTCCCACAGGTTGTCGAGTCGCACTTCACCACTCAGGTAGCGGCTTTTGAGCAGCCAGCGTTGGCCCAGCACGCGGCAGCCCGGCGCGCAGGGCGGTTCGACTTCCGTCGGCTCGGCCTGAATCCAGACCACGGCGTCATGCGTTGCTAACAGCCCATCAAGTTGCTGAGCTGGTGACATCGGTGTCGAACCGGGAACGACACGGGCCGCAGCGCGTGCCTCGGTGTCGTAGGGCGAAAAAGCGTGTTGACCGGGCAGCAGAAATTGAAAGCGCTCAAACTGCCCGTTGAAACTGTTGGGCACGGCGATGCGGGCTTGTGGCGACAATGAGGTCGCGGCCTCCCTCGCATAGCGACCCCGTGGCCCGTCCAGCGGCGCGACGGTGAGGTTGAACGTGGCATAGACCAACAGGCTGGCCAGCACGGCCCCGGGGCGGCTCCAGTCTGGCTTGATCATGCAGGCGATTAGCGTCAAGGCCCCCAGGCCCAGGGCGATCAACACGGCGCCGAACTCCCCTGTACTGAACAGCCCTAAACCATGACCCACCCAGGCGATGCGTCCCAGCACCACACCGATGAAGCCGCACAGCAACAGCGTGGGCATGAACCAGCGTCGAGTGATGTGATGCCAGTTCAGCGCGATCAAAATCGCCACCGCAGGCATGGCCGGAATCACGTAGCGTGCCGAGCGCTGGCTGGGCAGGGTGAACACCAGCAGCCACACGGCGACCCAGGCCAGCAAGATGGCCATGTGGGGTGTTGGGGAAGTGCGAAGACCCGTGCTTCGGAGTTTTTTCAAACCCATCCAGGCCAGGCCGATGACCACAAAGGCCAGCAGGCCCGCATTGACGGCGTAAGCCAGTAACTGCGCCCAGATGCTGGAGCCACCACCGAGCAGGGCCTCGCGCCAGTAGCTGGTAGCGTCGGAGAACTTGCCTGCGTTCTCGGCCAGCACAAACTCCTGCCACACGGCGGCGGGGTCGGGATCGAGCACAAACCACAGCGCAAACACGCCCAAGGCCAGCACGGCGCTGAAGGTCACTTTCAGTGTGGTGTCCAGCAGCACCTTCAGGTTGATGTGGGGGGCGCTCAACAGCAGGGCCAACCACCACGCCGCCGCCGCCGGGGCAATCAGGGCGAAAGATTTATAGGCCAGACCCAGGCCCAGACCCAGCCCGAAGAGGGTGTGCATGGCCCAGCTCGTCCCATGCGCTTGCGGTTTGAAACCCCGTTCGGGCTGAGCCTGTCGAAGCCCTTGCCACAGCAGGCCAAACAAAGGCAGACTGAGCCAGAAAGTTTCGGGCGCGCTGGTCAAAAAAGGTCGGCTGTAGCGAAAGGTGCTGAGAAAAGCCAGATAGACGCAAGCGGCGATCAGGCCGTCGCGCGTGCTGCGGGTGATCAGGCGTGCCGTCCAGCCCACAGCGGCGGCCATGAGTAGCGTGTAGATCAGGCTGGGGATACGCAAGGCCCACAGTTGCCAGTGCTGGCCCCAGTCGCCCGCCACCATGGCTTGCCAGATCAGCAGGGGTGGCTTGGTGTTGCGCGTGCCTTCCAGTGCAGAGGCCAGCGGCAGCCAGTGGCCGGTCTCAGCCGTCATGCGTGCGATATGGACATAGACCATCTCGTCGCCATTGCTGGGGATGTACTGCCCGCCCAGGCCGAAGACGTAAACCGTGATGGCCAAAATCAGCAGGGCGAACCAAGTGGTCGTCTCACTGGATTCCCGCCTGCGCGGGAATGACGGGAACGAAGGCATGATGTTTAGCCCTTGTTACGGTGGCGAAAAGTCCAGCGGTCGTTGGTGATGAAGTTGCTCACACTGGCGATCAGGATGGCGATCACATTGGCCAGCATGTAGTGCATGTAATGCGCCAGCCACAGGGTGAGGGCGTATTGCAGCGCAATGCCGATCCATGAGGCTGTGGCGTACTGCACCAGTTGCGCCAGCAGGTGGCGCAGGGAGACGTCCGTATCCGCTTGTGCGGACGTGGCGTGGATGCGGTCAGACCAGGTCCACAAACGGTTCCAGGTGAAGTTGTTGGCGGTGGCCAGCACAATGGCCAGTGCCAAAGAGACATAGGGTTTGCTGCCCGCTGGCTCAATGGCGCTGAAGAGGTACTCGTGGGCGGTGTAGAGCACGGCCAGGTTGACCACCGTGCCGCTGGCGCCGACCATCCCGAAGCGCACGTATCGAAAACCGTGCAGCCAGTCGATCAAACGCCACAGGCGTTCTTGCAGGGTGAGGGCAGGAGCGGTCATGCCAAAACCGCAGTTGGTGTTTGCAAGGCCTGCAAGGCATCTGTCAGCACCGGATCGGGCGCAATGCGCTTGAGGCACTGGTTGTCGCCGTCGCAAAACGTCAGACGGTGGTTGTAGGCAGACAGGCAGGGCGAGCAGGCAATGCCCGATTCATAAACGCGTGAACGCGGCCCCAGGGTTCCCGGCAGTGGGCCATAGAGCTTGCCGGTCTCGGGCCCGAAAAACACCAGGGTGTGAATCGGCGTGAGGCTGGCAAAGTGGCCGGGGCCACCGTCATTGGTCAGCAGCAAATCACAGGCGTGAAACAGCATGAGCAGCTCGCGGATGCTGCGCGTGTAGCCGGTCAAATCCACACACAGTGGGCTTTGTGCGCGGGTCTGTAAATCTTGCGCCAGCGCGGCGTCACTGCGCAGGCCAATCAGACCGACGGCATGACCGGCTTCTGTCAAACCACGCGCCACACGGGCGTAGTGCTCCACCGGCCAAGCGCGCTCGGGCAGGATGCCGCCGCCCGCGTACATCAACACCACCTTGCGCCCGGTCAGCGTCGGGTGATCGCCGAGCATCTTGGTGCGGTAGGCTGCCAGTTCTGCGGCCTCGAAGGGCACAGACAGGCCAGTCTCAGTTGGTAGTTCACGAATGGCCACGGCCTTGTTGCGCGGCGTGCTGTCACTGCCCAGCGCATCGACCAGCGAGAGAAACTGCTTGCTGATGTGCTGGTAGGGGTTGTAGGGAATGGCGCGATTGATGAAGCTGCCCCGGTACAGACCTTCTTGCGTGTGCGGCGTGAAGCCTGCGCGCAGTGGTGCGCCGGTCATGTAAGACAGCAGGCTGCTGATGCGCGAGAACAGCTCGCAGTCGATCACCACGTCCAGGGGTAGGCGGCGCATCGCCAAGCTCACGCGCCAGATGTCGCGCAGCAGGTTCAGGCCCGAGCTGTCATCTAAAGCGTGCAGGTGCTCGCTCTTGGCCAGGCCCAAGAGGATGGAGACCTCCTGATTTTTCTTGAGTTGCAGCACGTGCAGCGTGGCACCGGGATAGCGCTGACGCAGCGCCGCGAACATGGGCCCCGCCAGCACGATGCTACCCATCTCGGACAGCAAAATGACCAGGATGTGGCGCGGCTCAGAGCTTATGCCAGCAGGGGCGTGGCGCTTGCCCATGAGACGCGCCCAAGCCGACACAGCGCCGCACAGAAGCTGGCCAATCCAGCGATCGATCCAGCGTTGTGTTTGTAATTTCATGCAGGCATCTTAATCCGTTACAAACCCGCTGCGGCCTTCAGAAACTGCGCCTTGTCGGTACGCTCCCAGGTGAACTCGGGCTCTTCGCGACCGAAGTGGCCGTAGGCGGCGGTTTTTTCGTAGATCGGACGCAGCAGATCGAGCATCTGGATGATGCCTTTGGGGCGCAGGTCGAAGTACTCGTTCACCAGCTCAGAGATGCGCTCGTCCGAAATCACGCCCGTGCCCTCGGTGTATACCGTCACGTTCATGGGCTTGGCCACGCCAATGGCGTAGGCCACCTGGATCTGGCATTGCGTGGCCAAACCGGCGGCCACGATGTTCTTGGCCACGTAGCGGGCGGCGTAGGCGGCCGATCGGTCCACTTTACTTGGGTCTTTGCCGGAGAACGCACCGCCGCCGTGCGGGCAAGCACCGCCGTAGGTGTCCACAATGATTTTGCGACCGGTCAGGCCGCAATCACCCTGGGGGCCGCCGATGACGAAACGACCGGTGGGGTTGATCAAGTACTTGGTGTTGATGAGCCACTCTTTGGGCAGCACCGGTTTGATGATGTCTTCGATCACCGCCTCAATAAAGGCGGGCTTCATCTTGGCACCGTCGCTCATCTCGGGCGAATGCTGGCTGGACAGCACCACAGTGTCGATGGAGTGGGGTTTGCCATCGACATAACGCATGGTGACTTGGCTCTTGGCGTCCGGGCGCAAGAAGGGCAGACGGCCATCTTTGCGCAACTGGGCTTGACGCTCGACCAGGCGGTGCGCGTAATAGATCGGTGCGGGCATCAACTCAGGCGTCTCGTTGCAGGCGTAGCCGAACATCAAGCCTTGGTCACCCGCGCCGATGTTGAGGTGGTCGTCGCTGGCATGGTCCACGCCCTGGGCAATGTCGTTGCTCTGCTTGTCGTAGCAGACCATGACGGCGCAGCCTTTGTAGTCAATGCCGTACTCGGTGTTGTCGTAGCCGATGCGCTTAATGGTGTCGCGTGCGACCTGGATGTAGTCCACATGCGCGTTGGTGGTGATTTCGCCCGCCAGCACCACCAGACCGGTGTTGCAAAGCGTTTCAGCCGCGACGCGTGAGCGCGGGTCTTGTTCGAAGATCGCGTCCAGGATCGCGTCAGAGATCTGGTCAGCCACCTTGTCAGGGTGACCTTCAGAGACGGACTCGGATGTAAAGAGGTAGTCGTTCGCCATTTTTTAAAAGCTCCAAAGTAGTTAAGACGCGTTGCTTAGGCTTTGGGGCTTCGGCGAACGCTTTAGCAGATTTGTCAAAATTGACAAGGCACAATCACCCCACTTTCATGTGGTGTCTGTGTGTCGCCCTGCAAGTAGTTCGATAACTCAGCGACCCTTTAATTTTATCCGAGTCACGATGACCCTGTTACGCCTCCTGTCCGTTTTGCCCCTGTGGCTGCTGCATGGCATGGGCTGGGTGCTGGGCTGGTTGGTGTTTGTTTTTTCGGCGGTGTATCGCCAACGGTTCATCGCCAACGCCAGACAGGCGGGCTTGGGTTGGCGTCAATGGACTGTGGCGGTCGGGCAAGCGGGGCGGGGCATGGTCGAGCTGCCGCGCATGTGGTTTGGTGCACCCGTGGCCCTGCAATGGTCGGGCCTGGCTTGTGTAGAGGCGGCCTACGCGCAGGGCCGGGGCGTCGTGTTTCTGACGCCGCACATGGGTTGCTTTGAAGCCACGGCGCAAGGCCTGGCTGAGCGTTTTGGGGCAGCGCATGGCGCGTTGACGGTGCTGTACCGCCCTGCCCGCCAGCCCTGGCTGGCCACGATCATGCTGCGCGCTCGCCAGCGTCCAGGGCTGGAGACGGCCCCCACCACGCTGGCCGGGGTACGCCAGATGATCAAAGCCCTGCGCGCGGGCCGTGCGGTCGGCTTGTTGCCCGACCAAGTGCCGCCTGAGGGCATGGGGCAGTGGGTGCCGTTTTTTGGCAAAGACGCTTACACCATGACGCTGGGTGCAAGGTTGGCCTTGCAAACCAAGGCTGTGACGGTGTTGACCTGGGGCGAGCGCTTGTCTTGGGGGCGTGGGTTTCGCCTGCACTTCAGTGAACTTACACAACCCCTGTCGGACGACTTGAATGTGGCCGTGGTGCAGATCAACGAAGCCATGGAGCGCGTGATTCGCCAGTGCCCGCAGCAGTACCTGTGGGGCTATGCACGCTACAAGCAGCCGCGGCAACAGCGCACAGGCGGGGGCGAATGATGCAGCACCCCGGCCTCGTGTTCATGCGACTGATCGCGCCCTTGCCATTGAGTTGGGTGCGTACCTTGG
>JAYVPU010000282.1:0-3799 GCA_043757205.1 Comamonadaceae bacterium
CCGGCCAAGAGGACAAACAGAATCAACACGTTGGGAATACGGTGTTCACGCAGATCCCACTCCACCGCCATGAGCATGCTCAGGGCAAGAATGGCAAGACACCATATCTGCCATGTAGCCGGGCTCAATTCGTAGGACATCTGCACACTCCCGTTTAAAACCAAATACAGATCGAGACAAAAACCGACTACCCCTCCGGCGGTGAAGTGCAAACCGTGCAGCTCACCACCGGCCAAACAAACTCACCTAGCCGCCTGTCACGTGCCGCAGGTTGTGCCCGGTGTAGTGAGGCAATTTTGGATTTTGGTAAACAAGATGACGAGTTCGTTCTTGACCAAAATAACCGTCGCGACAACGCCCAAAGCAATCAGGGCGGCCATCAAGGCGTATTCGATGATGGTGACCCCCTCCTCATCAAGCAGGAGCCGACGGGTTGCATTAAAAAGTTGTTTCATTTCAGCGTCTCCAGTTGACCTAACAAAAATTCCGCCAACCACCGCCTACCCAGTGGTGAGATCGCTCCGTGCACCTCACCACCGGCAGGATCAACTCAGCTAGCCGCCTGTCAAGAGCAGTTGGCTAGCAGCTGCCTGTGACTGTCGGTGTAGCGAGGCAATTTTTGATTTTGGTAAACAAGGTGACGAGCTCGTTCTTGACCAAGATAACCGTCGTGACAACGCCCAAAGCAATCAGGGCGGCCATCAATGCGTATTCAATGATGGTGACACCTTCTTCATCAAGTAGAAACCGACGGGATGCGGTAATAAGTTGGTTCATTTCAGTCTCTCCAGTTAAGGCAAACAAACAGACATCCTTACGAGATGGCTGCGCGGTTAGCAGAAACCTGACTGAAATCCTGAACTATCAGCATTGACACGCTCCCTTTAGAACGGTGGCATACATCTAAGCCAAAATCCCAATACAGATGAGTTCTTGTTCATTGCCAATGTGTTAAGCAACGCACAGAACATCTTTTTCTGCATGAATCTGAGTATCGACAAGGGAGTAAAAATGTCTAGACCAAACTGTGGATCGTTTGATCCATATCAAACGCAAATGCAGTGGCCATAAAAAGGCCCCGAAGAGCCTTGATTTTGAATGCTGTTCGCGGTAAGCAGCTGGCATTCATTGCTGAGGGTTTGGGACGACGCAGCGTCGCGCGTGCCTGAATCGCCAATACCAAAGGATGGCTTTTTTGATCCCTATCAAACGCGGGTGCGGGGGCCATAAAAAAAGGCCCCGAAGGGCCTTGTCTGGAATGGACTTGTCTCATCCCCATATTTTTATGACCGCTGCAAAAATTGAAGTAATCGTCCAACGCTGCGATTCAGCAATAGCTTTGATCAGCTCAGTTTTCATTTCAGCCAAGTCTTTTCTTGTTTCGTGCCGCAATTCGCCAATGTCACCCCGTGTGGCTAGCTGTGCTGAATCAATCAAATCAAGTTCCATGGTTTCAGTTTACACCGAGGCGATTCACGTCGCCATCAAACCACCCGCAGCGCCCGCTTGAGCGCCTCCCCCAACTCCGGCTTGTGCGCAAATGGGTCGGTGGGGTTACGGGCTTGCAAAATATCTTCCAACCGGGTTTGCACCGCGCCTATGGCTTTGGGGTGGCTGTAGATGTAGAACTGGTTTGTCTCGATGGCGTTAAACACTTTTTGCGCCACTTCAGCTGCGGACACTTTGCCCGCGCCCACGGCTTTGTCCAGCGTGGATTGGCCCACGCGTTGGCTCAGCGTTGCGTTGGCAGCGGGTAAATCAGCGGGGCGATTGCGTTCACTTTGGTAAATGCCGGTGGGAACAAAATACGGGCACAGCACAGAGGCGTTGATCTGGTCGGTGACCAGCGCCAGGTCTTGGTAGAGCGTCTCGCTCAAGCTCACCACTGCGTGTTTACTCACGTTGTAGATGCCCATATTGGGCGGGTTGAGCAGCCCGGCCATGCTGGCGGTGTTGACGATGTGGCCCTGCCACGCTGGGTCTTGGCGCGCGGCCTCCAGCATCATGGGCGTGAACAAACGTACGCCGTGCACCACGCCCATGAGGTTGACGCCCAGCACCCACTGCCAGTCTTGCAGGGAGTTCTCCCAGATCAAGCCGCCCGCGCCCACACCGGCGTTGTTGAAGACGAAATGTGGCGCGCCAAAACGCTCTTGCACGCGGTGCGCGAGGTTCTCCATCTGCGCTGCGTCGGACACGTCCACCCGCATGGCCACCACCTGGGCACCTGCGGCCTTTACCTCGTCGTGTAGTTCAGTGGCAACCCGGTCCAGCGCCTCTTGCTGTACGTCCACCAGCACCAGGTTCATGCCCAGGCGCGCACCTAGGCGCGCGCACTCTAGGCCGAAGCCGGAGGCCGCGCCGGTCAAGACGGCGGTTTTGCCTTTGAAGTTCGTGATCATCGTGTCAGTTCCTTGGCTGTGATGCGCGTCAATGCGCTTGTCATTGCGGCATGGCACGGGTGATGATGGCATCAAAGTCGGTCTGGCTGCCCAGCGTGCCGAAGGTGTGGCCCCAGTTGCCACCCAGGCGCGAGTCGCAAAAGGCGCTGAACACGGCACTGGACGCGCTTTGGTACAGCAGCGCGGCCTGCATAGCCAGCGCCACGTCCTGCGCCAAGCGGCGGGCCTCTACCTCGGTGGCCATGTGCGCCACACGGGTGGGCAGTGCTGCGACTAGGCGGTCCAGCGCAGGGTGGGCACCCTTGGCGGGGGCCAGTTCCTGCGCCAGAGCGGCCACCGTGTCAGCCTGGCGCAAAGCGCGCAGCAGATCAAGCGCCATGATGTTGCCCGCTCCCTCCCAGATGGAGTTGAGCGGCATCTCGCGGTAGATGCGCGCCATGATGCCCGCGCCGCCCTCCGCAACAAAGCCGTTGCCGCCCAGGCACTCCATGGCTTCTTGCGCAAAGTGGCTGCCACGTTTGCAGATCCAGAACTTGGCAATGGGCGTGAGCAGGCGGGCCATGACCTGCTCGTGCGCGTCATTTTTATGGTCAAAAGCCCGCGAAAGCCTTATAGATAGTGCACAAGAAGCTTCACTTTCGATAGCAATATCGGCCAGCACATTGCGCATCAGGGGGTGTTCGATCAGCCGTTTGCCAAAGGCTTGGCGCTGTGCCGTGTGGTGCAGCGCGAGGCTCAGGGCCTGGCGCATCAGCCCGCTGGTGCCCAGGGCGCAATCAAGCCGCGTCATGCTGCCCATCTCCAGGATTTGCGGTATACCGCGCCCTTCCTCACCCACCAGCCAGGCCGTGGCGTCAAGAAACTCGACCTCGGCACTGGCGTTGGCTTTATTGCCTAGCTTGTCTTTGAGGCGCTGGATGTGCACCGCATTGCGCGTGCCGTCCTCCAGCACACGGGGCAGAAAAAAGCAGCTCAAGCCCGCCGGGCTTTGCGCCAGCACCAAGAAGGCATCACACATGGGGGCCGAGAAAAACCACTTGTGCCCCGTCAGCCGAAAGCGCTGGCCCCAGCCGTCTTGACCATCAGGCCGCGCCTGCGTGGTGTTGGCGCGCACGTCGGAGCCGCCCTGCTTTTCGGTCATGCCCATGCCCATGGTCACACCGGTTTTTTGCGTGAAGGGTTTGAGCGCCGGGTCGTAGGCGCGACTGGTGAGCTTGGGCGCCCAATCTTTGTAAATCGCCGCATTGCCACGCAGCGCAGGTGTGACCGCGTAGGTCATGGAGATGGGGCACAGCACGGCGGGCTCCAGCTCGGTAAAGAGCATGAAGCCTGCGGCGCGCAGGATGTGTGATGAACTGTCATGCAGGCCCGCCGCTGTGGCCGCAGCCATCAGGGCG
>JAYVPU010000283.1:0-3787 GCA_043757205.1 Comamonadaceae bacterium
GTGTGGATGCGCAGCTGCAAAATATTGCCAATGATCCAGCCTTGGTGAAGGCATTCTTTCGCCATCCTTCTGTCTCCTATATTACTGACTGGTGAGTAATCATTGGAGATTTTTTGTGGCGCACTCCCACCTCAAATGGGCGCTCATCACGCCAAGCCTCCTGCTCGCTTCGGTAGCTTGCGCTCAAAGCTTGGACACTGACCGCCTGAAGGCCCTTGAACAAAAGTTCAGCCAAAGTCTGAGCCAGATTGAGCAATTGCAAAAACGAATTGCCGAGCTGGAACAACGCCAGCCCGCAACAGCAACCACAAGCGTCAGCGCCACCTCCAACCCGACAACAAACGCCCTCAGCAGCACCACACCCGTCAACGCCCGCGTGGATAACCTGGAAGTCACCGTTGCCAACCTGGCCAATAGCCTCGCCAAATCACCCACGGACGTCGGGCTTCAATTGCACGGCTTCATGGATGTCGGCTACGCTCGTGCCAATGGCAACGCGCCGGCCTACGACAAGTCGGGTTTCCGGCTGGGGACGTTTGACATTTACCTCACGCCCCAACTCGGAGATCGCGTCAAGGGCCTGGTGGAACTGGCCTTTGAATACGACCGGGATGGCGTGCTGGCCACCGATCTGGAGCGGTTTCAACTCGGCTATGTGGTGAACGATCAACTGACGCTCTGGGCCGGGCGCTTTCATACCCCCTTGGGTTACTGGAACACGGCGTTTCACCACGGCGCACAGATTCAGACCAGCATTACCCGCCCACGGTTCATCGGGTTTGAAGACCAGGGTGGCATCTTGCCCGTGCACACCGTGGGCCTGTGGATGACAGGCAAATTTGACACCCGCCTCGGGCGCGTGAATTACGACGCTTTCGCAGGCAACTCGGCCAGCCTCAGAGATGGCACCCTGAACTACAACGCAGCGGGCTACGACCACCAAGACCCTGCCGTGGGCTTCAACCTGGGTCTGAGCCCCGCCGCACTCCCCGGCCTGACTGTCGGCCTGCACGGCATGCAACACAAAGTCAACAGCACCGTAGCGGGCGCGGGCAGCAACGGGCTGGTAAACCTGCAAGTCATGGGCGGCTACGCCTTCTTTGAAAGCAGCCAATGGGAACTCATTGCCGAGTACTACCAATTCAACAACACCGATCTTTTGGGCACCGCTGGCACCAACACCAGCACGGCCAGCTTTGTGCAAGCGGGCTACCAGTTCCTGGAGCGCTGGACCGGTTTTGCCCGCTATGAAAGAGCGTCACTCAACCCAGGCGACCCCTACTTCAGCCTGATGAACAGTGACGGCGGTGGCACCAACTACACGACACGTTATGGCAGCTCCTACACCCAGCACACGATCGGGCTGCGCTATGACCTGGACCCGCGCTCGGCCATCAAGCTCCAGGCGGAGCAGATCGTGGACGAAGGCAATGCCAATCGCCCCGTGAACTGGTTACGCGCTCAATATTCCTTACGTTTCTGAGCCTCCAAAGGAATCAACCATGCGATTTAATTTATTCAAAACACTGCTACTGGCCAGCGCGCCGTTGGCGCTGAATGTCTGGGCGGGCGAGGTCGTGGTGATTGCCAGCTCAGGGGTCAGCCTCACGGCGGACGAAGTGCGCGATGTCTTTGTGGGTGACAAACAACTGGCTGGCCAGCTCAAGCTGACCCCCTTGGACAACATCGCCGCACAAGAAGAATTTCTGAGCAAAGTCGTCAAAGTCAATGCGGGCAAATACGCCTCCATTTGGGCCAAGAAAGGCTTTCGCGAAGGCATCAATCCCCCACCCCTGCGTGGCAGCGATGCCGAGGTGATTTTGGCGATCAAAAACAGTACCGGTGCCATTGGCTACGTCAGCAAAGCACCGGCCGATGTGAAAGTCATTCTGAAATACTGACCATGTTGCAGCCCTCCGGCCCAAGCGCCATCGATTACTCCCATCGATTACCGCCATCGACGGCCACCGCCTTGCCGCGTCAAGACCATTCAAACTTACCCGCCCAAGTTCACACGACCCAACCCGAACGCCTGTACGGGGGTGAGCAAACCATGGCGGTTCGCATCAACCTGGCAGGCAACATCAGCTACGCCAATCAGGCTTTTATGGCGTATGCGCAGTATTCACCCAGTGATTTACTGGGGCAACCTTACGACCGTCTGTGGCACCCCGATGTGCCAGCGGCCATCTCTCATCACCTGTGGGACACCCTGCTCAAGGGCGACCCCTGGAGCGGCGTCATCAAAAATCGCACCCAAAATGGAGAACCCTACTGGATCGATGCCTGCGTTGTGCCCCTCAAAAAGCAGGGGGAGACGATGGAATACATCTGCGTCTTCACACCCCCCAGCCATCAAAAAATCAAGGAGGCCGAAGCCGAATACACCTTGATCACCCGCAAAGGTGCGGTCCGCCAGGAGCGCGGGTTTCAGCCCTTGCACCACTTCTCCATCAAACGCGCCATGTTGGCGGGTACCGCCTTTGTCTTTATCACGACGGCCGTCAGCGCCTGGTTTGGCATCAAGGCGCTGGAAGACACCTCGCAACGCATGTACGCATTGCAGCGACATAACGACGTGGCAGGTTTGATCACCCAAGGTGATCAACAAGTTGGCTTGGTTCTGGAGAAAATTCGCACCACGCTACAGCTAACACCGGACACCGACTTTCTCAGACCTGATGATGCGATTGATGTGGGCATTTCACTGAAAGCAGCGCGGGAGTCGTCACATCAACTGGCCGTGACACTGTCCACCATTGCCGACAACGCGCAGGTGATGCGCAACATCCCGATTGCTCTGCACACCATTAGCTCGGAATTCCCAGCGTTGTCTGCGGCCAATACCGCCGCTATTCTTCACTATGCCAAGTCAGCCCAAGACCTCAATGACCAAGCCATCACGTCAGTGATGTCCTTGATTGAAAAAGGCCAATTTAACGCGGCACGCGCCCTGTTTTCACACAAAATCAGCGTGCAGGCCAAGGCGCTGGACATGGACATGGCGAAGACCTCCGAAGGCATTCAAAAATCCACCATCTACTTGCGCCGCTCGGTGGACGACCTCTACGACTTGACCTCAGATCGGCTCATCTACTGGTCACTGATGACCGCATTGATCGTTGGCCTGTTCAGTTTCATCTTCTTTCGTGAAACCATGCATCCCCTGCAAAAAGCGGTCGATCAAATGAATCGGATTGCCCAGGGTGACCTCAACGAGATTCCCGATGTCTTTGGTTTTGGGGAGCCGGGACAGGTCACCCGCACGTTGGCCATCATGCAGATTCAACTCATGATGAGCAGCGATGAGTTGCACAAAAAAATCAAGGATCTCATCCAAACCGAATCCGATCTTCGCGTCGCGGCCAGCGCTTTCGAATCTCATGAGAGCATGATGATCACCGACTCTGACAGAGTCATTCTTCGGGTCAATCAAGCTTTCGTTCAATCGACAGGTTACAGCGCCGAAGAGGTCTTGGGTCGAAAATCCAACCTACTTCGATCAGACCGGCACGATCCGGACTTTTACCGTGACATGTGGGAGGCCACCCAGCGCACGGGGGGCTGTCAAGGCGAAGTTTGGGTCAGGAAAAAAGACGGTGAAGTTCGACTCAAATTGGTGACCCTCTCAGCCGTCAAAACGGGCCAGGGCGTCATCACCCATTACATCGTCACGTACTTCGATATTTCACAACGCAAAAAGGACGAAGAACGAATCACCCAACTGGCTTTTTACGACCAGTTAACGGGCTTGGCCAATCGCACTTTGCTGCTGGACCGACTGAAG
>JAYVPU010000284.1:0-3777 GCA_043757205.1 Comamonadaceae bacterium
GCCGAGTTGCCGTTCTACAAACCGGCCGACGACACGCCTGAAATGAAGTACCTGCATGAGCGCCGTAAAGCACTCGGTGGCTACCTGCCGCACCGCCGCACCAAGGCCGATGAGAGCTTCACCGTGCCTGCGCTGGAGACTTTTAAAACCATCACCGATCCGACGGTCGAGGGGCGAGAGATCAGCACCACGCAAGCCTATGTGCGCTTCTTAACCCAGTTGCTGCGCGACCAAGCCATTGGCCCGCGTGTCGTGCCGATTTTGGTGGACGAAGCCCGTACCTTTGGTATGGAAGGCCTGTTCCGCCAAGTTGGCATTTACAACCCGGCGGGCCAGCAGTACACCCCGGTCGATAAAGACCAGGTGATGTACTACAAGGAAGACGTCAAAGGTCAAATCCTGCAAGAGGGCATCAACGAAGCGGGTGGCATGAGCAGCTGGATCGCTGCGGCCACCAGCTACTCCACCAGCAACCGCATCATGGTGCCGTTCTACGTGTACTACTCGATGTTCGGCTTCCAGCGCATTGGCGACCTGGCCTGGGCGGCGGGTGACATGCAAGCGCGAGGCTTCTTGCTGGGCGGTACCTCGGGGCGCACCACGCTCAATGGCGAGGGCTTGCAGCACGAAGACGGCCACAGCCACATCCTGGCCGGCACAATTCCGAACTGCGTGAGCTACGACCCCACCTTCGCACACGAAGTGGCCGTGATCATGCAAGACGGCATGAAGCGCATGGTGGAGCGCCAGGAGAACGTGTTTTATTACATCTCCCTGCTGAATGAAAACTACCCCATGCCCGGCCTCAAGCCTGGCACCGAGGCCGAAATCATCAAAGGCATGTACTTGCTGGAAGAGGGCTCCAAGAAGACGCCACGCGTCAACCTGCTGGGCTCCGGCACCATCCTGCGCGAGTCGCAGTTTGCCAAACAATTGCTGGAAGACGACTGGGGCGTGGCCGCCAATGTGTGGAGCTGCCCGAGCTTTAACGAGCTGACGCGTGATGGCCAGAACGTGGAGCGTTACAACCTGCTGCACCCGATGGAGACGCCACGCGTGCCTTTCGTCACCCAACAGTTGGACAAACACGGTGGCCCCGTGGTGGCATCGACCGACTACATGAAGGCCTACGCCGAGCAGATTCGCCCCTTCATCCCCAAGGGCCGCACCTACAAAGTGCTGGGCACCGACGGCTTTGGCCGCAGCGACTTCCGCTCCAAACTGCGCGAGCACTTTGAGGTGAACCGCCACTACATCGTGGTCGCCGCCCTGCGCGCGCTGGCCGACGACGGCACCGTGCCGGTGGCCAAAGTGGCAGAGGCTCTTCTGAAGTACGGTATCAAAACCGAGAAGATCAACCCGCTCTACGCATAACCCTTTTTCGGAGACACAACATGGCATTGATAGAAGTACAAGTCCCGGACATCGGTGACTTTGATGAAGTAACCGTGATCGAGCTGATGGTCAAACCCGGCGACAGCGTGAAGGCGGAACAAAGCCTGATCACGGTCGAGTCGGACAAGGCGTCGATGGAGATTCCATCGTCGGCAGCAGGCGTGGTGAAAGAGTTGCGCATCAAAATGGGTGACAAGGTCAAGCAAGGCTCGGTGGTGTTGGTGCTGGAGGCGGCGGATTCGAGCGCCGGTTCAGCATCTAATACGCCTGCAGCCACCGCAGCACCTGCACAGGCAGCTCCTGTTTCTGTAGCGACTAACGCACCTGCACCGGCCCCTGCGCCAGCCCCCGTGCGCCCTGAGCTGGTCGAAGGGCAGGCTTCGACCAGCTCAGCCGGAACGGTGGAAGCCCACAACCCCACCATCGCCCCCACCGGCGAGCTACCCCATGCATCCCCTTCCGTGCGCAAGTTCGCCCGTGAGCTGGGTGTGCCGCTGGATGAAGTCAAAGGCAATGGCCCCAAAGGCCGCATCACCCAAGACGACGTGCAAGACTTCACCAAGGCCGTTATGGCGGCCAGTGCCCAGACCAAGGCCCAGGCTGCGAAGGCACCGGCGGGTGGTGGTGGCGACGGCGCGGGCCTGAACCTCTTGCCCTGGCCCAAGGTGGACTTCACCAAGTTCGGTCCGGTCGAACGCAAAGACCTCTCGCGCATCAAGAAGATCAGCGGCGCTAATCTGCACCGCAACTGGGTCATGATTCCGCACGTCACCAACCATGACAACGCGGACATCACCGATCTGGAAGCCTTCCGCGTCAAGCTCAACAAAGAAAACGAGAAGAGCGGCGTGAAAGTCACCATGCTGGCCTTTGTCATCAAGGCGGTCGTCTCAGCCCTCAAGAAATTTCCGGATTTCAACACCTCGCTCGATGGCGATCAACTGGTTTACAAGCAATACTTCAACATCGGTTTTGCGGCCGACACGCCCAACGGCTTGGTGGTCCCCGTGCTCAAAGACGCCGACAAAAAAGGCATTTTTCAGCTCTCCACCGAGATGGGTGAACTGTCCAAAAAAGCGCGTGAAGGCAAGCTCGGCCCGGCCGATATGCAAGGCGCTTGCTACTCGATCTCGTCGCTGGGCGGCATTGGTGGGCGCTACTTCCACCCCATCATCAATGCGCCTGAAGTGGCGATTTTGGGACTGAGCAAAGGGGTGATGGAGCCCGTCTGGAACGGGAAAGAGTTCACGCCGCGCCTGATGCTGCCGCTGTCGCTCAGCTACGACCACCGGGTGATTGACGGCGCTTCTGCTGCGCGCTTCAACGCCTATCTGGGCCAGGTGCTCGCCGACTACCGTCGCATCCTTTTGTAAGAGGTTTATATGGCAACTATCGAAATAAAAGTCCCCGACATCGGCGACTTCGACGAAGTCACCGTCATTGAGATGCTGGTCAAACCCGGCGACACCATCAAGCCCGAGCAAAGCCTGATCACCGTGGAGTCCGACAAGGCCTCCATGGAAATCCCGGCCAGCCACGGCGGCGTGGTGAAAGAGCTCAAGGTCAAGATGGGCGATAAGGTCAAGCAGGGCTCGGTCGTTTTACTGCTCGAATCAGCCGATGCGGCTCAAAGTGCAGAGTCAAAACCGACGGCAACGCCCGCTGCACCTGCACAAGCAGCTACTAATACCGTAGCAACTCCAGCCCCCGTGGCGGCCATAGCTGCCCCTGCAGCCGCGAGCTTTGCAGGCACGGCCGATCTGGACTGTGACCTGCTGGTGCTGGGCGCAGGCCCCGGCGGCTACTCTGCCGCCTTCCGCGCCGCCGACCTCGGCCTCAAAGTCATCCTGGTCGAGCGCTATGCCACCATCGGCGGCGTGTGTTTGAACGTCGGCTGCATCCCCAGCAAAGCCTTGCTGCACGTCGCCGCCGTGATGGACGACGTCAGCCACCTCGGCGCCCTGGGCATTGAATTCGGTGCGCCCAAAGTCAATGTGGACACGCTGCGCGGCCACAAAGAAAAGGTGATTGGCAAGCTCACCGGCGGCCTGGCCGCCATGGCCAAGATGCGCAAAGTCACCATCGTGCGCGGCTATGGCAACTTCGTCGGTGCTAACCACGTCGAGGTGGAAGAAACCAGCGGCACGGCGCAAGAGAAAACCGGCAGTAAAAAAACCATCGCTTTCAAGAAGGCCATCATTGCCGCCGGTTCACAAGCCGTGCGCCTGCCGTTCATGCCCAACGATCCCCGCGTGGTGGACAGCACCGGCGCCTTGGAACTCAAAGAAGTCCCCAAGCGCATGCTGATCCTGGGCGGCGGCATCATCGGCCTGGAAATGGGCACCGTGTACAGCACGCTGGGCGCACGTCTGGACGTGGTGG
>JAYVPU010000285.1:0-3770 GCA_043757205.1 Comamonadaceae bacterium
GCGAATCGCACGGATCACCAGGCTTGACTCTTGGTAAATCAGGAAGGCACCTTTGGCACCGTTGATCGCGCCGTCGATGGCGCTCCAGAGCTTGAGCAGGTAGTTCAAGTCCCACTGCAGCTCAGGTGCGCTGCGGCCAATACCGGCGGTGCGGGCAATGATGGACATGCCTTTGGGGTATTCCAGCTGGTCCATCGCGTCTTTGAGGTCGGCACGGTCGTCGCCCTCAATGCGGCGGCTCACGCCACCGCCGCGCGGGTTGTTGGGCATCAGCACCACATAGCGACCCGCCAGCGAGACGAAGGTGGTCAGGGCCGCGCCCTTGTTGCCGCGCTCTTCTTTTTCAACTTGAACCAGCAGCTCCTGGCCTTCGCGAATGGCGTCTTGAATGCGGGCATTACCGGCGGAGACACCTTGCTGGAAGTACTGTTTGGAGATTTCTTTGAAGGGCAAAAAGCCGTGGCGGTCTTCACCGTAATCGACAAAGCAGGCTTCCAGCGATGGCTCAACGCGTGTGACGACCGCCTTGTAGATATTGCCCTTGCGCTGTTCGCGCCCTTCAATTTCAATTTCGTAGTCGAGCAGTTTTTGCCCGTCAACAATGGCCAAGCGACGTTCTTCGGTCTGGGTGGCGTTAATCAGCATCCGTTTCATGGATTTTCTCTTTTCAATTCAACAATTTACCTGCCCATATGGGGCAAACGATGCCGAAACTGATGCGCTGAAACGAAGGGAATTGCCGGAGAACCGCAGACTCACACAGTGAGCTGAGGCGTAGGCGCGTGGATGGGGGCGAGGGGATGCGTTTGTGGAGTGGCGGCCAAGCTGGCAGCTCTTTGTGTCTGGGGTTCAGACACTGTGGGCCGACCAACACCACCCGTGAGCGCAGTAGTGCGCCCCAGGCAGTTGAAAATCAGGCTCATCAACACAAACATTTCGCTTTGATCCGCCTGACAGCACTTGTCTGCCAGGCTTGGGTATTCCGTATCGGTGTTTCAGTGCGTCGGTTGGGCCGGGTCTTGTGCAGGCCACTGCAAGCTCTGGCTTGCGGTTTGCATGCGGCACGACTCGGTGGCATCGACCTTCTAACGGGGCTGTGGGAGGCGGGTGGACTAAACTCCATCCAAATCAACCACTTACAGCACGACGTTAGTGAAACACATTATAGAGGGCAATCCAACACCTCAAAGCCCCCAGGTCAAATCGCTGGAAGTCGATGAAGAGTCGGCCGGGCAGCGCTTGGACAACTTCCTCATGCGCCACCTCAAAGGCGTGCCCAAGACCCATGTTTACCGCATCATCCGCAGTGGCGAAGTGCGGGTCAACAAGGGCCGCGCCAGTGCCGATACACGAATCAAGACCGGGGACGTGGTGCGTTTGCCGCCGGTTCGAATGTCTGAGCGGGTGGCTGAGAAAGCCCAGGCCATGGCCGAGGGCGCGGCCAGCCTTGGGCTCAAAGGCGGCCCGGCGCGCGAGTTCCCCATTTTGTTTGAAGACGAGTCCATGCTGGCCATCGACAAACCCGCCGGTGTGGCCGTGCATGGCGGTTCGGGCGTGAGTTTTGGCGTGATCGAGCAGTTGCGCATGGCCCGCCATGAAGCCAAATTTTTGGAACTGGTGCACCGGCTAGACCGCGAAACCAGCGGTGTCTTGCTGCTGGCCAAAAAGCGCAGCGCCCTCAAAGCCCTGCAAGACCAGTTCCGCGAACGCGAAACCGGCAAGACCTACCTGGCCCTAGTCGTGGGCCAATGGCCGTCCAGCAAAAAGGTGTTGGACAAACCCCTGCACAAATACCTGCTGCCCGATGGCGAGCGGCGCGTGAAGGTGGTGGCGCGCGATGACCCGGATGGGATGAAGTCGGTGACCTTGGTGAAGGTGCGTGAGCAGCTTGCCGTTCGCCCTGAGCTTGTTGAAGGGTTGCACGGGGCTTCTAGGAGTGCAGCTGGACTGGTGTACTTTTCTCTGCTCGAGGTCACCATCAAAACTGGCCGTACCCACCAGATTCGTGTACATCTGGCGTCTGAAGGCTTCCCGATTGCAGGTGACGACAAATACGGCAATTTTGAAGTGAACAAAGCTTTGCAAAAAGCGGCCTCAAAAACGACGACCCATGGCGCGGCGCTCAAACGTATGTTTCTGCACGCTTGGCGTTTGCAGTTCAGTCACCCTGTGAGTGATGAGCGAATCGAATTGCTGGCACCATTGCCGCCTGAACTTGAACAATTTTTGACCCATGTCACTCCCTAGCATTCCATCGCCTTCCCCAAAGACAGATCAGAAGCAAGGGCGCCCTCGCCAGTTTGACCTGCTCGCCTTCGACTGGGACGGCACCTTGTTTGACTCCACCGCCATCATCACGCGCAGTATCCAGATGGCGGTGCGCGATGTGGGGGGCACGGTGCCCAGCGATAAAGATGCAGCCTATGTAATTGGCATGGCTTTGAGTCAGGCGCTGGCCCATGCCGCCCCTGATGTGCCGCCTGAGAGGTACCCTGAGCTGGGAGCCCGCTACCGCCACCACTACACGGCACGTCAGAACGACCTCAGCCTGTTTGCGGGCGTGATCGAGATGCTGGCGGATCTGAAATCGCGCAACCATTGGCTGGCGGTGGCTACGGGCAAAAGCCGACAAGGTTTGAACTCGGTGCTGCTCAGTGTGGAGTTGCAGGGCGTGTTTGACGGTTCCCGTACAGCGGACGAGACGGCGGGCAAGCCGCACCCGTTGATGTTGCAGGAGTTGATGGCCGAATTCGACGTGCCCGCCGAGCGGGTGTTGATGATTGGCGACACCACGCATGATTTGCAAATGGCGCTGAACGCGGGTTGCCCCAGCGTGGGTGTGAGCTACGGGGCCCATGAACACGGGGCCTTTCATGACTTGGCGCCGCGCTTTGTGGCGCATTCGGTGCGTGAATTGCATGATTGGCTGATCCAGCATGGCTGAGCAAGTGATCGCGCTGTGTACCTCCACCGACTTGACGGACGGCGAGCTGGCCGTGCCCTTTAATGTGGTGTACCAGGGGCAGACGTGCCGCGCCTTTGCCATTCGTTTTGAGGGGCAAGTCCACGCCTACTTGAACCGTTGTGCCCATGTGGCCATGGAGATGGATTTCCAGCCGAATCGTTTTTTCGACAGCACGGGTCGCTGGCTGATTTGCGCCACCCATGGGGCCATGTACCAGCCTGAGACCGGCGCTTGCCGTGGTGGGCCATGTCGAGGGCATTTGGTGAAAATTGACCTTGCCGAGTGGGATGGCGTGGTGCACTGGCATACTGCCTACAACCTGAAACCCCTTGATTTTTGATATAACCGATCCCAACAGTTCCGAATCCTAGGGAAAAGAAAGACATATGCCTGAAACCATTGAAAATACTGCACAAGAAGCTACAAAATCAGTAGCAAAAGACGAGTCTTCCCAGACCCCCGGATGGGAGCGCAGCGTCCTCGAGCGCCTAGCCTTTGCCGCCTTGGAAGAGCAGCGCGCGGCGCGGCGCTGGAAGTTGATTGGCCGCGTGATCTGGCTGGTGATTTTTCTCTTGCTCGTCTGGTTTGGGTTTGGCTTGGGTGGTTCGACCAAAAAAATCCATTCAGCCCACACGGCTTTGGTGGAGATCAAGGGTGAAATTGCCTCTGGCAGTGACGCGGGTGCCGATCCGGTGGTGACGGCCATGCGCAGTGCGTTTGAGGATGAAAGCGCCAAGGCCGTGGTCTTGCTGATCAATTCACCCGGTGGTAGCCCGGTGCAGGCGGGCATCATCAACGACGAGAT
>JAYVPU010000286.1:0-14849 GCA_043757205.1 Comamonadaceae bacterium
AAGCGCGCTGTGCTCGAACGATTCAATCCGTCGGTCACGATCCCCGGAACGACCGGTCACGATGCCGGAATCATCGGTCACGATCAGCGGAATACGCAGTTGTCAAGCGAGGGCGCGAGTTGGGCGTGAAGCACATGTTGGGCACGCACGGCCTGACCAACATCCCGGGTCTGAGCCTAGAGCAGGCCAAACAAGTTGCGGCCATGGGCGCCAAAATTGAAATCTGCTACTTGCAATTCATGACCGGCCCGCAGGCGCAGTACCCGTGGATGACCCACTGGGATCGCGTGGATGTCAAAGCCGTGGCGCAGGCGGTGAAGGACATCGGTGCCGAGCACCTGGTGCTGTCCACCGACCTCGGTCAGCAGGGCATGACGACGCCCCCCGATGGCATTGAGAACCAGGTGGCCGCCGTGAAAGCGGCTGGCGTGTCGCAAGCTGACATCGACACCATGATGAAACGCAACCCGGCGCAGTTGCTGGGTTTGTAACTGGGCTTGTAATCAGCAAGCGGCCCGCACCATGCTGCTATCGCAGCGGGTACTCAGGCCGCTTTTTTCTGCCCAATTTCTTCCAACGAGGTTTGCAGTGCCGAGGCGGGCACACCGTCTTTCCAAGGCAAATCCACCGGGTAGTCGTTCAGCAAGCAATCGTCCGGCAGGCAGGTGATGGGCGTGAAGTCGCGGTGCGCGATGTATTCGGGGCGCTTGTGGCGGCGGATGTGGTTGCTGACTGCGCACAGGCTGAGGTAAACACTGACCCGGTCAAACGGCGAGAGGTTGCTGCCTGAGGCATGCACCAGGCAAGAGTGAAACAGAATCATCGAGCCCGCCGGGCCTTTGGGACTGACGATGCCGCCGGCTTTGCCACCGGCGCGTTGCACCAATTGGCGGATCAAATCATTGTCTACCGTCCACAGCGGGTAGCTGGTGGTAGTCAGGTCATGCTTGGCGTCAACCACACCCTTTTTGTGACTGCCGGGGATGAACATCAAGGGGCCGTTGTACTCGGAGACGTCGTCCAGAAAGATCGCCACGTTCATCGCGCGCTCAGTCGGCATCAAGTCGTCATCAAGTCGTCATTCAGCCAAGTGCCGTAGTCTTGGTGCCACTGCCAGACGTCGCCTTCAAAAGCCATCTTGCCGTTGACCTTGAACTGGTGCATGTAGAGCGCCTCGCCCAGCAGGTCTTGCACCGGTTCGATCATGCGCGGGTGGCGCGCCAGTTTGGCAAAGGGCTCGCTGTACATGTGGGCGGCAAAGTTGGTGCGCACCGCGTCTGTGTTTCTTCCGCTGTGAACAGGCCGGGGAAAAACAGATAGCCGTCGCGGTCGAATTGAGCGAGTTGTTCGGGTGTGAGTTTCATCGTCGTTCTCCTGTGGGTATGTCCTTGGCGTCAATCCTATTGCTTACAGTGGCTCATCGAGGCCTGAACCGCGTAGGGACAATCACTTTAACTTAATTGACGCAACACGGGGGGTGTACAGCCTTGTGCGCCATCAAACACCAAACCCAGTTGCCATGTTGGGCGAGAGGGTGCGCTGGAACTGTTGTCCGACAGGGTTAACACACCAAAGCCATCGCCAACCTGGAAGACCTGGTTGCTGTAGGCGCACCTAAAGTGTCGATCCTTCGACTCGAAATTGAAATCTTCCGAAACTCTTAATTCTGCGGGATTGGCGTTGGCAAAAGGCAGCGGGGCGTACAAGGCGGGGGCATGGATGGAATAGGCGCGAACGGTGTTGTTGTCGTCAACGCGCGTGAGTTCAATGTCAGTGAAGCACGCCATATGTTCGTCACCCGAGAGAAAGATGACGTTTTGAATGCCGTTTTCACAAATAAAACCGAGCAGTCGCGACAGTGAGCTTGGGTAGCCATCCCAGCCGTCAAGGTAAAGCGTATCGGACTCGCTGGCCGTGTGGCGCGGCAAAACAATAGACGCGGAAGTCACAAATTTGGGACGGCTGCCGTGATCGGTTTGTTGACTGTTTAGCCAAGTTTCCAAGGCCGTACTTTGCGGCTCAGCCAAAATTAAAGTGCTGTCAAGTTTTAGATTTTCAGGATTGCGATAGGTGCGTCTGCTTCGACTGTCTGCCATGAAAAATTCAAAGCCGCTTTGTGGGAACGTCATCCAGGTTTGGAGCAAGGCAAAGTCGTGCGGTGTTTGCGCCGTGTGGGCGGATGAGCCGCGCTGATAGCGCCAATACGCATCAAGTCCAGACCGGTAGTATTTTCCTTTGGCGCCCTGGGGACTTGTCGGCTCCCAGTTATCCTCCAGCTCGTGGTCATCCAGCATCATCCGTGCGGGTATTTGCTTGAGCACATTGCGCACCGCAGTTGCGCCAAAGAAGTCTTGGTAAGCTTTCTCGAAGCGGTCATCGGCGCGCACTGGGTCAAGAAAACCGGCCGTGGCATCCGAGTAAATTTGATCACCCAGAAGGAGCAGAGCTTGTGGTCGTTGATCAACCGCGGTGTTGGCAAGACGAGCCTCCAGGCGCGCATAACTGGCAAAAGCGGGACGCTTGTCCAACATACCCGCCGGGTAATGGCAACTGCCAAAGGCGAGGCACAGTGCAGCGTTGTTGGGGCGTGCATCAGCCCAAGGCACGACCATGTTCATCAGTTGCTGTGGGGTGTAAAAAAGGTTGAGCTCCGCCCAAACGTCAGCTTGTTTGATTTGAGGCTGGTCCCGTGCGTCAACAGAGGCTCGGTAAGCCATGACCACGACATGACCATTGCCCCCCAACAGTGCAGGATTCTCCAAAAGCAGCGGCTCTGACCAGTGCCTTGACGGCACATCGATCCCCTTGAAGGTGGCCCAGGCGTCAGGCTGGCACACCGATAGCTGCGCCAAACCATCGCACGCCACGGGCAAGGCCAGCACGTAGGCATCCGGATGCAGTGGGTCGGTCTCGATTTGTAGGTGCGAGGGATCCGACATGACCTGCAGGGCCGGCGCGCCATCAGGGCCCAGAGCGACATCCACAGCGATGCGTGGGCCTAAGAAGGGTTGACGAAAGACGTAGTTTGCATTGTTCATTTCAAAAATGCTTCCACCTCAGCAAACATCTCGATCGCATGTGTTCCGATAAAAGAGTCTTGATGCCCCATTTGGGGAAAGAGCCTGGTTTGGTACTGCGCGGTCAAACCCGAGTTGTCCATTAGCGCTTGCATGGCCAATAGGGTGAGTGGATCCACCAGGCCATTTTTACCGCCATGCACGCTCATGGTTTCTGTGATTTGCCCCCAGCGGCGCTGCATGCGGGCGGGCGAGACAAACACGTTGCGACCGGCGGCATTAGTGATCAGCTTTTTTTCGATGAAGTGAATCGTCTGCGCCAGCGTTTCCAGGTTCAAGGGGCCAAATAAATCTTCGATCGACTGAAGGGTTTCTTCTGTAATGGTCCCGATCTCATAGTCGCGGCCATACAGCAAATCCATGCGGTGTCTAAAGCCCACCCATGGTGTGTTTGTCCACGGGCACAGCGGATTTTCGCGCTTGTATTCTTCGTCGGAGTAAGGCAACACATTGAGCACGCGGTCCAACAAACCGGCTGCTGCGTTTTGGTGCAGCGGTATCCGAAATTCATACTGCTCCGGCAAAAGTTGACGGAATCCGCGCATGAGGTAAGCGCGCGCCGCGTTGGCATTAGAGTAAATGAGTGTAGGCCCTTTTTGCGACAACACCAAGCGGTTGATGGAGGTCGGCAGGGCTTCAAGCTCGGCCAGATAGCGCTTGGGCTGGGGACGCTCTGAGTGGCCTAGGTAGTCGGTGACATCGTGAAGATTACTCTTGTCGGTCAAGATTGCCATGCTCACCATCACCGCACCAATGCAATGGGCAAAGACATCAATCTTTGGTTTTCCGGTTGCATTTTTGATGTGTGCAACCGCCACAGGAATATCGGCCAGCGCGGCATCTTCAAAGGTCCAGCGCGTAAACGCCGTCAGCATGCCGGGGCTGGTCCGCATGTCCAGCACCCAAACATCACGCCCCTGCAGCCAAAAATATTTGCCCATCGACATGGGCAAGGACTGGTGTGCAAAAGTGGTGCCCCCAGCGCTGTAGCCGTGGATGAATAAAAGCGGAGGTTTGTCGGATTTGCCACCGTCGTAGTCGGGCTTGGCTTTGTAGCGCGTGAGACGAATCACAACGGGCAATCCAGAAACAGCACGGCGTCCAGCGGGCTGGATGTTGGCGTGTCTGTCGATTTCAATTTCAGTGATTTCCGGTATCGGCAAACCATCAACCAGGCCGGGCAGCAAGGTGGGTGTTCGGCCCTGCGCGCGATCTGGTTTGCGCAATGACCAGACATGGTTGTTCAGCACGAGGCGCGTCATATACGCACCGAGCGAGGCGAGTTCGGCTAGCGCGTGGACTTGGTCGTGTTGTTTGCTGATTTGCAGCAGTGGAATACCTTCCCCCGCAATGAATCTGCCGTCTAATTTGAGAACCGAGCCACCCTCCCGCTGCAATGGAAACTGCGTGAGTTTGAGCTCTGTGAGCTGCCGCAAGGGATTCGCAAAACGAGAGTAAGTGAAACGCTTTTCGCCAACAATTGCACCGTTAAATGGCATAGCCAATTCGTTTTTGATGGCCGTACTGCTGGTCTTCAGCGCGTAGTCAAACCGTCTGACTTCACCACCCCGGCTGGCCAAGGCGAGGGTATTGCAGATACGGCTCCCAATGTCTTTCCAAAAATATTGAGAACCGGGTTTGAGGCCTCGGCAACGTTCCGATACCTCTTGAACAATATCGCGCATCCCTCGGTTGCGAAGCCAAGCCCAAAGGCTATGCAATTTTCTTATACAAGCATTGCTCTTTTCCCGGTTCAATAATTCAAGCGTTCCCTCAACAGAGGTGATGAGCACGGCGTGCTGTGCGCGTTGATGGTCGTTGACAATCTCCAGGCCGAGTTGGTTCCAGACGGATTTTTTAAAGAGACGAAGTTCAGAACTTAAAGCGGGGTCGGTCTTCAATTGCCGAAAAAGTTGATGGGTCAAATCTTTGACCAGAACAGACTCGTAGCGCAAGGTCAACTCGGCGACGTAAGGCTCAGCTTCGCCATTCAGATGGATGTCGCCGATCAGGCGCTCAGCCAAGGTGACCTCCGTGGCTGTGGGTTTTTGCGGTTGACACGCTTGAAGATTGCGATAGACGGGGCGCACCGCCCATTGGGGGTCTAGGTTGGGCAGGGTTGATGCAGGCGGGCCATAGTCCCAATCGACCTTGAGCTGCCGGATAGCGCGCAAGGCTAGCGTTGCAATGGTGAGGGCTGGATTGGCACCCAGAGAGGCGGGCACGATCGAGCCGTCTAGAACCACCAAGCTGCCTTGCCAAAAGGACGTGCTGCCGGAAGCGCCTGGCTTTATCGAAGCATCAAACACGCGGCCACAATCATCGACCACCCCTTCGCTGGCGTCGCGCCCGATCGGGCACCCCCCCAGCGGGTGGACCGTCAACACGGGGCCCCGCCCCGTTGCACTGAGCACGCTCTCCATGGTGGGGGACAGTGCGCGCCAAATTGGGTTGCGAATAATTTTGTCCTCAGTCACACTTTCTTTGAGCTTGTTGTAGCTTTCATCCAGCTCAACCGCCTCCTTCGCACCGGGCCAATCCACGTGCAGCAAACCTTCGGCATAAGACTCATGAGATGCGATGTTGTTGACGCTCGCGCGCAGCGTGCCGGCGGCATCGTCGTGGCCAATCACGCCGATCAAGGCGGTCCGCTCGATGGCGTTATCGTCCACGGCCATGGGGTCTAAAAAATTGGCCGTCGCCGTGGCCGGTACGTGTTGGGATGGGTCGGCATTCGCCAGTTGGTAGAGCGCCGCCGACGTGGTCGATGCTTCTGAGAACAAGCGTTTGAGCGGTGCGGGAATCGCAAACTCCTGCAGCATGAAACCGCCGCGCACTTGATGGGCTTGTGGTGCCACATCAATGATGCCGGTGATGGTCGGGCCCACCTGGCGATGATCGAAAGCGACGTCTTCATCGCTGGTCGCATGCACACGCTGAGGGTTGGTGTTGTCGAACATTTTGTAAACGGTCAACAGACTGTCGCCGTTGCACGAAAAGCGCGTGCCGAGCGTGGCCGAGATCGCTGGTCTGATCGGCTCTGTGGGCGGATTCAAAGGCTTGGGCACTAACTCCGCCTGTGCTGATTGCAGCAGCTCGGTGGAGCCAAAACTGCCCGCCGCCAAAATGAGCTTGCTGGTCTTAAGCGTTAAGGGCTTTGATTTTTTGCGTGCCTGCTCGTTGGTGAAAACGACAGTGACCCGCCATTGCTGCACGATGGCGTCAAACACTAATGCGATGACGGAGGCCCCGGTATATATCTCCAGCCCCTTTTTGGCGGCCTCAAGAAGCAAGTTGGTGTCCAGAGATTTTTTTGCATTGGCGTTGCAGCCGGTCATGCAGTCACCACAGAGCGTGCAAGCGTCGTAGGGTGCAGATTGGGTTTTTGAGATGGTGATGTCGGCAAGACGGAAATTGGCGGGATCAATGGATTGCAGCGCCCTTGTTTTTTCAAGCCCCGTCATGCTGGGCTCGGCCCCTAGTCGTTGCTTGACCAACGGAAAAAGCGCCGTGAGCTGGCTCGTTAAGCCGGTATGGAACGCGCCGCTTTGGAGTGCGGGGTTGGAGGCCCATTTGGGCTCCTCCATCACCCCCGCATTGATCAACGACCCGCCCCCCAGGCCATTGGCCAGCAGCGCTGAAACATCCGGCCCGAGGCGAATGTCAAACAAACCCGTTCGCTTGCCGTTTGGTTTTTGCGCATTGGGCGCGCTGACGCGAACGTGTTGAGGCAAGTCCGACAGTGAGGAGGGAAACATGCCTGGCAGGTATTCTTTGCCACGCTCCAGCAAGCCAATGCGCAAGGGCCCACCCGTTGTCTTGTCCACAGCGCCGGATAACTCTGATGCCGCCATGCTGCCCCCATAGCCACTGCCGACAATCAAGACGTCAAACGGGCGGGTGTTTGACGCTTCTTCGTACAGGGCCAGCAGATCCTTGGACAGCCATCGGTTTGGATTCATGAAGTAATTGCATCTCTGATTTTTTTCTGAGTCATCGCATCGCTGAGCACTTGCTGCAATTGCTTGAGATGAAGGGGTTTGTGCAGCAGCTGCAAATCAGCGTTGGCGGCTTCTTTTAATCGGCTGGGTGCCGTATCACCACTGATCATGACGGCCGACAGATGCGGTAACGATTGCCGCAAGGCTTGAATGGTTTTCAACCCGCTATCGCCATCACCCAGGCGAAAATCAGCCAACACCAAATCGGGCGTCCAGGCTTGGATGTGCATGATCGCCTCAGGTGTGCTGCTGGCTTGAACCACCTGGCATCCCATTTCTTCGAGCAAGGCGGTCGCACTTTGATTCACTGTTTGCTCATCATCCACCACCAGGATTTTCAGCTCATTGAACTGATGCGCTTGCAGCGAATGGGTTGGTAAATTTTGAGCACACGAGAGCTGATGCATGCGCGGATCCGCTGTGGGGAAAGTGATTGAGAATTTGGACCCCGACGGGTTGGACGATAAGTCCATGCGCCCTCCTGTGAGGGAGACCAAGCGCTGCACGATTGACAGGCCCAAGCCCAAACCCTTGGAGCGATCGCGTTGCTCGTTGTGTACTTGGAAATACTCTTCAAAGATGGTCGATTGGAGTTCAAGCGGTATGCCAATGCCCGTATCTTGAACGCAGAGCTGCGCTTGCATCTCATGCAGCCTGACGCGAATGGTGATAGCCCCCATCGCTGTGAATTTAATCGCGTTATCGATTAAATTTTGAAGGATGCGGAGGATTAGAATTTTGTCGGAAAAAACATAAAGGGACGCACCGGGTTTCACATCCAGAATGGCGCGCAAGCCTTTTTCTTCGATGGTTTTCTGGTTCATGAAAAAACATTCAGCAACCAGGGTGCTTAAGTTCAGCAGTTCTTTTTCAGGTTTGACCAGGCCCGCGTCTAACTTTGAAATGTCCAGCAAGCTGTCAAACAAGGCGGCTAAAGAATTGTTTGCAGTTTCCAAGTATTGAACGATCTCCCGGCTCCGCGCATCGAGCGGGCGCAGGGTCAAGCTGGCGATGAGCAAAGAAATCGCATGAAGTGGCTGGCGCAAGTCATGACTGGCCGAGGCCAGGAACCGTGTTTTGGCTTGACTGGCTTCCTCTGCCGCTGCAACAGCGGCTTTCAAGCGGGCATTGAGTTCGTGCTCGTGATAGCGGATGGCGTGTGATTCGCTAAAGCTTTTGTAGGTCGTCTTGGACAGGCCGTGAAGGACCCAGCCGTAGAGAAAAATCAGCAGGCCAATCGTTTTGTCAATCCAGTGAACGTCTGCGCTATCGGTGATGACAAGCCAGCTGACACTCAGACTGAGCAGCATGGGCGTCGAATAAAGCCAGAACACTTTGGGCTGACCCGCTGTCGTGCCAACGGCCCCCGTACACAGAGAGATCAAAAGCAAAGTGGCCAGTGCTTGTTCTGCACTGGTGAGGGCATTGAAAAAAAGTAGATAGGCGCAAGTCAACAACCCATTCGACAGGCTGAGGCGGGCGATTTTTTGCATGCTCTGAGCGTTTTCGGCCTGTGAACCTACTCGGAGCTGTTTTAGCGCGTGCGCTCGGTAAAAACTAAAACCAGAGGCCAGCACAAACCAGACCAAGGCGACGGGTGAGGCCAGGTGTTGATGGGCGATGACGGCAATCAACATGAACATCATCACCACCGCCCATGGCGTTCGGATGCTGTTGGCGGCGACAAACGCAATAAAAGTAGCCTCCAGATCGCCAACTTGCTGCGTGGCGACCTCGGTCTGTGCGCCTTGAGTTTTGATCTGTGCCATTCCCACTCCCGCTGTACATTTTTAGTATATGTCAATTTACCATTGCAACTGTGCAGATTCGAATAGCCTGTGAGCCGTTCTCATGGGCATTTTCCCCATTGACATCGTGCCAATTGCCCTTGACGATTTGCAGTGGAAAGTTCCTTCACCCCCCTATTTCTCAGAAAGCGTTCAACATGTTGACCCACAGTTTTGCCGTGAAAGTTCGCGCTCTGATGATGGCCCCCTTGCTGTTGATTGCGTGCGGGATAAGCCCGACCAGTTTTGCCGCAAGCCCTGAGGCCGAGTTGGCGCTCCACGGCCAAGTCAGCGCTTTGACCGAGGGTCGCATGGAAGGCGTGGTGGTGAGCGCACAAAAGCAGGGCTCACCCATCACCTGGTCTGTGCTCAGCAACAAGGCGGGTGACTATGCGTTCCCGCGCGTCAAACTGGCCCCTGGCGTGTACACCATTCGTATTCGAGCCATCGGTTTTGACGCTGAAAAATCAGACACCGTCACCATCGCGTCCGGCCAGCCGACGCGCTTGAACATCGCACTCAAGCCCACAGCCGATTTGGCGGCCCAACTCACCAATGCCGAGTGGATTCAAAGCGTACCCGGCACGGCGCAAGACAAACGCGGCTTGCTCAACTGCGTGGCCTGCCACACCCTGGAGCGGGTGGTGCGCTCCAAGTACAGCTCTGAAGAATTTGTGAACAGTGTGCTGCCGCGCATGCAGGCCTACGTCAACCAAAGCATGCCCATCGCTCCGCAATTGCGCAAGGGAGATCGCCTGATGGAAGAGCGTGGCGACCAGCGCGTGCAGGTGTACAAAGAGCTGGGGCAGTTTTTGGCCAGCATCAACCTGAACGACAGAAACGAGTGGACTTACAAACTGCAGACCTTCCCGCGCCCCAGCGGTGCGGCCACCAAGGCGATTTACACCGAGTACGACCTGCCGCGACCCGTCATCCAGCCGCACGACGTGGTGCTGGACCCCAAAGGGCAAATTTGGTACTCCAGCTTTGGCGAGCAAAAAATTGGCCGGGTGGACCCGGTGAGCGGCGCCGTCAAAGAGTTTGACGTGGCGATCTCCAAACCCGACTACCCGACCGGCGTGCTGGCCTTGAGGAATGACCGCGAGGGCAAGCTGTGGATCGGCAATATGTACCAGGCCTCGATTGCGCGCTTTGACCCGGTGACCGAAGAGTTCAAATTTTTCACCCCCGCCAAGGCGGACAACCTGTCATCGACCCAGTTGAACCAGGTCTCGCCCCTGAACTCGGGCGTGGACGGCAAGGTGTGGGCGCAGAACAGTGGCTTTGCGGGCGTGCACCGCTTTGACCTGAAGACCGGGGCGGTCGAGACCTGGGCGCCCTTCAAAGACTCCAAGAAGCTGCACAACATCTACGACGTGATTTCGGACTCCAAAAACAACGCCTTTTTTACCGACTTCCGGCAAGAGCAAATTGGCCGCATCGACGCCAAAACCGGTGCTGTGACGCTCTACGACATCCCCACTCAGGGGGCCTCACCGCGCCGTGGCTCCATGGACGCGCAAGACCGGCTGTGGTTTGGCGAATACCGGGGCCACAAAATCGGCATGCTCGACACCAAGACAGGCCAGATGAAGGAGTGGACCGTGCCCACGCCGTATTCGGCCAGCTATGACGTGGTGCTGGACAAAAACGAACAGGCCTGGACCGGCTCCATGACCACCGACCGCGTGGCCCGGCTGGACAGCAAAACGGGTGCGTTCACCGAGTACCTGTTGCCCCGCTCCACCAATATCCGCCGCGTCTTTGTCGATAACACCACCACGCCGCCCACCTTCTGGGTTGGCAACAACCACGGGGCGTCCATCCTCAAGCTGGAGACCTTGGAGTAGCGGGCGTCGTTCGCCCCGCAGGGTGCGGCATGGGGCGGCGCGTGAAAAATGCGTGCGCTACACTGCCCAGCTTCACTGAACTAGAGCCCACCCCATGCCCTCCAAAACCCTGCGCTACGCCCTGATTTTTCTGCTCGCCCTGCTGCTGCTCGCTGGCGGCTGGGTCTGGCTGACCCTGCACTGGAATTACTCCGAGGGCGAGCGCGCGGGCTATGTGCAAAAGCTGTCCAAAAAAGGTTGGCTGTGCAAGTCATGGGAGGGTGAGATTGCCATGGTCACCATGCCCGGTGCCATCCCCGAGAAATTTGACTTCAGCGTGCGTGACGAGGCCGTGGCGCAAAAAATCAACCTGCTGGCTGGCAAGCGCGTGGTGTTGATGTACCGCCAGCACAAATTCATTCCTTCGACCTGCTTTGGTGAGACCGAGTACTTTGTCAGCGATGTGCGGGAAGTGGATGCGCCAGCCTCAGCGGTCCCCGCCCCCGCCGCCGCGCCAGTGGCGCCGGTGGCACCCCCCGCGTCAACGATGGCACCCGCGCTGCCGGTGCCTGCAACGCGCTGAGTACGACCGGATCCAGTCGAACATCGGCTTGAGCAATCACGGCCTGGCCATGCGCTCACAAGCCCGCTGCCTAGTTGCCCTGATGGGTGTACTGCTGAGCCTGTTCGCCCCGTCAACGTGGGCCGCCGACGCAGTGAGCGAGTCCGTCATCACGGCAGCGCTCAAAGGGCGTAGCATCTCGGCCCTGGTCAGCCATTGGCGTGAGCACGACGCCTTTGCCCGCGCTGTTCTTTTGCTGCCGGGCTCGCCCGGCATCATGAAAATCCAGGCGGCGGATGCTTTTGGCATGACGGGCAATTTTTTGATCCGCAGCCGCCACGCCTGGTTGGACCGCGAGACACTGGTGTTATCGGTCGATGCGCCGTCGGATGAATGGTCCAACTTCAGCGGGCAGTTTCGGGCGACCGAGCGCTATGCCCAAGACATTCAAGGCCTGATCCACACCCTGCGCCAGCAGTATGGGCCGCTGCCCCTGACCCTGGTGGGCACCAGCGAAGGCAGCGTCTCCGCCTATTACGCCGCCAAGGCCATCGGCGAGCCGCAAACCAAGGTGATCTTCAGCGCCTCGCTGTTTCAGGGCATCCGCAATTCGCACGGGCTAAACACCTTGAACTTTGACGACTTTAAATTCCCGACCCTGTGGGTGCACCATGCCGACGACCCGTGCCGCGTCACGCCCTACTTGCAGGCCCAACAGCACGCCGGGAAAACCCGCTCTCCCCTCATCACCGTGCGCTCGAGCAGCGCTGGACGCGGGGAAGCATGCAAAGCCTTCACCCAGCACGGCTTTGTCGGCATGGAAGCCGAGACCGTGCGGGCGATTAAGGTCTGGGTGGTGCAGGGCGTGGTGAGCGACGTGCAAGGGCCCTAATCAGGCGCTCAGGCGCAGGGCGGCGCAGATGGCCGGGCAAAACTAGGGGAAAATCGACCCCGATCCCATCAAACCCTTTGACACGCGCAGGGCGAGCAGTGTTAATGGATCAATTTGAATCAAAGGTTTCCCCCATGTTCCCGAAAAACACTTGGTATGTCGCCTGCACGCCGGACGAAATTGACGAAAAACCACTGGGCCGAAAAATATGCGGCGAGAGCATCGTGTTTTATCGCGGTGCGCAGGGTCAAGTTGCCGCGCTGGACGATTTTTGCCCGCACCGGGGTGCGCCGCTGTCGCTGGGCACGGTGACCGAGGGTAAGCTGGTCTGCGGCTACCACGGGCTGGAGATGGGTTGCGACGGCAAAACCATTGCCATGCCGGGTCAACGCGTGCGCGGCTTCCCCGCCATTCGCAGCTACCCGGTGGTCGAGCGCCATGGCTTTGTTTGGGTCTGGACGGGCGACGCGGCATTGGCCGACGAGTCAAAAATCAAACACCTTGAGTGGCATGACAACCCTGATTGGGCCTACGGCGGCGGTCTGTTTCACATCGCCTGCGACTACCGCCTGATGATCGACAACCTGATGGACTTGACGCACGAGACCTATGTGCATTCGACCAGCATCGGACAAAAAGAGATTGACGAAGTGCCGTGCAAAACCACGGTGGAGGGCGATCAGGTCATCACCAGCCGCTTCATGGAGAACATCACCGCGCCACCGTTCTGGAAGATGGCGCTGCGCGGCAATAACCTGGCCGACGATGTGCCGGTGGACCGCTGGCAGATTTGCCGCTTCACGCCGCCGAGCAACGTGATGATTGAAGTGGGCGTGGCCCACGCAGGCAAGGGCGGCTACGACGCGCCGCCCGAGCACAAGGCCTATAGCGTGGTGGTGGACTTCATCACGCCTGAAACGGCAACGTCGATTCACTACTTCTGGGGCATGGCGCGCAAGTTCAACCCCAAAGACAAGGCGCTCACCGCCAGCATCCGCGAAGGTCAGGGCAAAATCTTCAGCGAAGACTTGGAAATGCTGGAGTTGCAGCAGCGCAACCTGTTGGCCCACCCGGAGCGAGCTTTGTTGATGCTCAACATCGACGCGGGCGGCGTGCAGTCGCGCAAAATTTTGGACCGGCTGATGGCCGCAGAAACACCGAGAGAAGTAGCCGCCCCATGAGCAATGCATCCACTTTATCTGTGCGGGTCGCCCGCAAGACCACCGAGACCGCTGATATCTGCACTTTTGAGCTGGTGGCCGAGGGCGGCGGGCCGCTGTCTGCGTTCTCTGCAGGTTCACACATCGACGTGCAAGTGCCGGGCACGGACATCACCCGTCAATACTCGCTGTGCAATGACCCGACTGAGAGCCACCGCTACCTGATCGGCGTGCTGCGCGACCCGGCCTCACGCGGCGGCTCGATCGCCATGCACGACGCGATTCAAGAAGGCCAGGTGCTGCACATCAGCCCGCCTAAAAATCACTTCGCGCTAACCCATGACGCCCAGCGCAGCCTCTTGCTGGCGGGCGGTATTGGCGTCACACCGATTCTGTGCATGGCCGAGCGCCTGGCTATCAGCGGTGCGGCGTTTGAGATGCACTACTGCACGCGTTCACGCGAGCGCACGGCGTTTTATGAGCGCATTGCCCAGTCAAGCTTTGCTGGCCAAGTGCAGTTCCATTTTGACGATGGCGAGGCCGCGCAAAAGCTCGACATCGCCCAGCGCTTGAGCGCGCCCACGCCGGGCCTGCACCTCTACGTCTGCGGCCCCAAAGGCTTTATGGACGCGGTGCTGGCCAGCGCACGCGCCCAGGGCTGGCGCGAGAGCCAAATTCACTATGAGTTCTTCTCGGCCGATGTGGTCAAGTCGGCCGACGCCGCCAGCTTTGAGGTCAAGTTGGCCAGTTCGGGCCGTGTCATCAAGGTGGGGGCAGAGCAAACCGTCATCCAGGCCCTGTCAGCCGCTGGGGTGGAGGTGCAAACTTCGTGCGAGCAGGGCGTGTGCGGCACCTGTTTGACGCGCGTGATCGAAGGCATACCCGACCACAAAGACATGTACCTCACGCCCGAAGAGCAGGCCGCAAACGACCAGTTCATGCCCTGCTGCTCACGCGCCAAAACACCCTTGCTGCTGCTTGATTTATGACTTTTATTGAGCAACTGCGCACCGCCGAGCGCCAAAATTCATCCCTGCTGTGCGTGGGCCTGGACCCCGAGCCCGCCAAGTTTCCTGAGAAATACAAAGGCGACGCCAGCAAGATTTACGACTTCTGCGCGGCGATCGTGGATGCCACCGCCGACTTGGTGATCGCCTTCAAACCGCAGATCGCCTATTTCGCCGCGCACCGCGCTGAAGCCCAGCTAGAGCAGCTCATGGCCCACATGCGCCGCGCAGCGCCGCAGGTCCCCATCATTCTGGACGCCAAGCGCGGTGACATTGGCAGCACGGCTGAACAGTACGCCATCGAAGCATTCGAGCGTTATGGCGCAGACGCTGTCACGCTCTCGCCCTTCATGGGTTTTGACTCGGTCGCGCCTTATCTGGATGCAGCCAGATACCCCGGCAAGGGTGCTTTTTTGCTGTGCCGCACGTCCAACCCCGGTGGCGATGACCTGCAAAACCAGCACCTGGCATCCATCGAGGGCCAGCCGTTGCTGTACGAACATGTCGCCAGACTGGCGCAAGGCCCGTGGAACC
>JAYVPU010000287.1:0-14837 GCA_043757205.1 Comamonadaceae bacterium
ATCACCAGCAGGATTGGCACGCCCAGGAACAAACCCCAGATACCAAAAATCCAGCCCCAGACCAGTACCCCGACAAAGATCGCCACGGGGTTCATACGGCTGGCTTTCCCGGCCAACCAGGGGGTGTCTATCGTCGATCAATTGCAGCACGAACACAATCGCATCCTCCAAGCCGAACGCGACCAGCTCGAAGCCTTGGTTGCCAAACGAACCCAGGCGCTCACCGGGCTGGCACAGCACCTGCAAACCGCGCGCGAGGACGAGCGTAGCAAGCTGGCGCGTAATTTGCACGATGAGTTGGGTGCCCTGCTGACAGCTGCCAAGCTCGACGCGGCGCGCCTCAAGCCGCGTCTGGTGGGTGCCGTGCCCGACGCGCATGAGCGGCTGGACCATCTGGTGCAATCGCTCAACGCCTGCATTGCCATGGGGCGCGGCATCATCGAAGACCTGCGCCCTTCAACGCTTTCCAACCTGGGTATGGTGGCGGCGCTGGAGATCTTGGCGCGCGAGTTTACGCAGAGCACGGGCGTTGCGGTGCACTGTGCGCTGACGCCGGTACGGCTGGCGGTGAGCGCTGAGCTGGTGGTCTATCGGCTGGTGCAAGAGGCCTTCACCAACATCACCAAGTACGCCAAGGCTCAACAGATCTGGGTCGAGTTGGCGGCGCAGGATGGGCAAGTGCGCGTCACCGTGCGCGACGATGGCGTTGGCTTCGATACCGGCGCTCTGCCTGCGTCGGTATACGGCCTGATCGGCATGCTCTATCGGGTCGAAGCTGAACGGGGTCAGTTGAGCGTGCTGTCCGCGCCGGGTCAAGGCACGACCATTCAAGCCATCCTCCCCGAATCGGTTTAAAACCTGTCCAGTCTTACTTGAGTTGCAACATACTCTGGTAGCCTCTGAGTTTCAAGAAAGCCCACCATGGAATTGAATTCAACCATTGTCACCACCCCCGTTCGGGCTGCCGCCACAGTGGTCATGCTGCGCGACGCACCTCAAGGCCTGGAGGTGTTTCTGATCAAGCGCCATGGCCTGTCTGACGTGCTGGGCGGGGCCTATGTGTTTCCGGGGGGCAAGGTGGACGCGCTGGACGCTGCTGCCGACACGCAGGCGCTTTTAGATCAACCCCTACAAGCACTGCACGCCAGTCTGGGCGAGCCCGGGCTGGACGCACCCACCGCTGCCAGCATGTATGTGGCCGCACTGCGTGAATCATTTGAAGAGTCGGGCGTGTTGTTCGCGCAAAGTGCCACGGCTGACCAAGTGACACAGGCGCGCGCCTTGCTGGCGCAGGGCTTGAGCTTTCCCGCTCTGTTGGCGCGCCTGGGTCTGCGGCTGCAAACGCAAAGCGTCACCCCCTGGGTGCGTTGGATCACGCCCTTCATGCCGTCGGTGAGTAGCAAACGCTTTGACACCCGCTTCTTTGTGTCCGCCATGCCGGCGGGCCAAACCGCGAGCCACGACAACCACGAAGCCACCGAGAGCGTGTGGATTGCACCCCGCGCCGCACTAGTCCAGTACCGTGACGCCCAGATCGAGCTGGCCCCGCCGCAAATCATGAGCTTGGCGCATCTCTCGCGCCACAGCACCGTGGCCAGCGTCTTGCGCGAGGCCCAAAGCCGCTTGCCCCCGGTGGTGCAGCCCGAGCCCTTTGACCAGGACGGTGTGCGCGTGCTGTGCTACCCCGGCGATGCGCGCCACTCGGTGCGCGTGCGCGCCTTGCCCGGGCCTTCACGCCTGCACTACCGCAACAAGCGCTTCGAGCCGATTGATGGCTTTGAGTCGCTGTTTGAGTAGCGGGTTGTTGAAGGGCTAGCCTCAAGTTATCGCGCAGCCTTGCCGATACCAGCGGTATGACCACCGCACCCATCATCCTGGACATCGAGGCCTCCGGCTTTGGCCGTAGCGGCTACCCCATTGAAGTCGGCTACGCCCTACCCGAGGGGCAAACCTGGTGTTCGCTGATCCGGCCCGAACCCGATTGGACGCATTGGGACAGAGACGCCGAAGCGGTGCACCATATTTCGCAAGACCTGCTGGTGAGCCGAGGGCGCTACGTGAGAGAAGTGGCCAGCCTGATCAACCAAAACCTGGGCGGACAAACCGCCTACTCCGATGGCTGGGGCCATGACTACAGCTGGCTGGGTCGTCTGTTTGATGCGGCCAACATGACGCCCAATTTCAAACTGGACAATCTGCGCACTTTGCTGAGCGAAGAAGAAGCCGACCTCTGGCACATCGTCAAAGACCAGGTCAAGCAAGAGCGCGGCGCTCAGCGTCATCGTGCCAGCGCGGACGCCCGCTTGCTGCAACTCACCTGGCAACGCCTGAAAGAAGGCAAACGCAAGGCGAGCGCAAGCGTCGAGAAAAAGCTCAGGCTATCGATCGTTTCAAGCGGATTTCTTCCAGCCGGAAACCATTCACATCCACCGTTCTGGCCGATGGCAGCTCACGCTTGAACCCGGCCAACTCGTGAAAGCGCAAGGCGCGCTCGTTACCCAGCGGCAGCCAGAGCGTGACCTGGGTGCAACCCTCGTCTTGTAAACCCTCACGGGCGGCATCCCACAGGGCCAGGCCCGCGCCCGAGTTCCAGTGCGAGGGCAGTACCACAATCGACCAAATCTCGCCCACGATGGGCTTGGTGCCGCTGTCCCGCGAGCGGTCAAAACCCACAAAACCAATAATCGTCTCGCCCTCCAGCGCAACCAGCACCTGCGGCTCGCCGTATTCGATGGCATCGCGCCAGTAGGCCAGACCTTCGATCAAGGACTGCGGCTTGAAGGCGTCGGCAGGCAGCAAGGCCTTGTAAATTTCATCGCTGACACGGGCATGAATGTCCGTGATGGTCTTGGCGTCTTTGGCGTTGGCGGGTCGTATCGTGTAGCTGGGCATGGGGATGTTGTGTTGAAAGTTCAGGCCGATAGACCTGCAAGGGGCAAGACTTTAGCTTATTTCGTCTGCCCTTATTCCACTTTCACATCCGCATCTTTGACCAGCCTGACCCAGAACTTGGCGTCCTCGGTCAAGAAGGTCGCAAACTGCTCGGGCGATGCCGACAAAGACACCTCAGTGCCCTCCCGCGCCAGCGCAGCCTTGACTTGCGGCTGCTGTAGAGCGACTGTGGTGGCGTCAAAAATTTTCTTGATGATGACGGGTGGTGTGCCCGTGGGCACAAAGAAGCCATACCAAAACTCAATCGCGTAATCGGGCAGGCCCGCCTCGGCCATGCCGGGCAAATCGGGCACCAGAGCCGAGCGCTCACGTTTGCTCACCGCCAGGCCCTTCAAGCGCCCGGCCTGCACCATGGGCAGCACCGAGGGCGGCGTGCCAAAGGTCACTTGCGTGTCTCCCGCCACCACCGACTGAATGGCCGGGCCACCACCGCGAAACGGGATATGCGTCATCTGAATTCGCGCCACCTGGCTGAACAGCGCCGCGCCCAAGTGCGGGGCTGAGCCGTTGCCCGAGGTAGCGTAGTTCAACGAGCCCGGGGTTTTTTTCGACTTGGCGATCAGGTCTGCCACCGAGTTGATGCCACTGCCCGGGTGCGCCGCAATCACCAGCGGTGAACTGGTCACTTTGGTGATGGGCGCAAAGTCGCGCGCCGCGTAGTTGAGCTTGGGGTTAAGCGCCGGGTTGACCGAGATGGCCGCCGGACTGGCGATGAGGATGGTGTAGCCGTCAGGTGCCGCCTTGGCCGCCGCTTCAGCGGCGATGCTGGAGCCTGCCCCAGCGCGGTTTTCGATCACGATGGGCTGACCCAGTGCACGGCCCAATGAGTCGCCCACCGTGCGCGCCACATAGTCGGCCGCGCCACCGGGCGCAAAACCGACCAACATCTTGATCGGCTTATTGGGGTAGGCTGCCGTCTGGGCCTGAGCGCTCAAGCCCAAGCCGCCGAGCAGCAGCGCCGACACAAACGACAAGGTTTTCATTCAAGCCCCCATCAATACAATTTTCCCCAAGTGCTGGTTGCTCTCCATCATCGCCTTGGCCTGCGCCAAGTCGGCAAAGGCAAAGGTCTTGTCCACCACCGGTTGGATGCGGCCATTGGCCAGTAGCGGCAGGATGTGGCTCTTGAAGCCGGGCACGCCGGAGGACTTTTGATCCGCGTTGCGCAGCTTGTTGGACACCCCAAACAGCGTCAGGCGCTTGGCGTGCAGCAGCTCAATGTCCATCGCGCCTTGCAACACGCCGTCCACATAGCCCACGGTGGCCAGCCGCCCCTCAAACGCCATGCTGCGCACGCACTCGGCAAAGACCGAGCCGCCCACGGTGTTGACCACCAAATCAACGCCTTTGTCTTCGGTGGTTTGCATGACTGCGTCATGGAAATCAGCGACACGTGTGCACAAGCCCACATCCAGGCCCAGGGTGTCGAGCCGCGCCAGCTTAGCAGCGGAACCCGAGGTGCCAATCACTTTGGCCCCCAAGGCTTTGGCCATCAGCATCGAGGCCACGCCCACGCCTGACGACGCGCCCGCCACCAGCAGCCATTCGTCGGCCTTCAATCGCCCTTGCATGACCAGCATGTCGTACACCACCAAGAAGGTCAGCGGAATGCTGGCCGCCACTTCCCACGACAGGTTGGCAGGCACGTGCATGATTTCACGCCCGTCGATCAAGGCGTACTCAGCAAACGCACCGGGGCAGCGGCCCATCACGCGGTCACCCACGTTGAAGCCGGTGATTTCAGCGCCAAAGCACACCACCTCGCCCGCCGCCTCCATGCCAATGGGTTTGGCCGCAGCGCCACTGCCGTGCAAGCCGTGGCCCGCAATCAGCTCGCCCCGGTTCAGGCCCGCTGCGCGCACGCGCACCAGCACTTGGCGCGGGCCAGGGGTGGGCTGTGCCACGTCGCGCAGCTCCAGTGTGGAGTGGTGGTCGTCCATCTTCAGCCAATACGATTTCATGGTGGTTCCTTATGTGATGCTTGTGTTTATTTGCCGGTGAACACCGGCTTGCGTTTTTCCATAAAAGCTTTGCGGCCTTCGGCGTAGTCTGCGCTTTCAAAACAGCCTTTGATGAGCTGCTGGCACAGGCCCATGTCCAGATCAGTCGAAGGCTTCAAAATTTCAGCCGTGATGGCTTTGCCTGCGTACACCGTGAGTGGTGCGTTGGCGGCCAGGGCTGAGGTGTACTCGGACAGCAGCGCGGTCAACTCTTCAGCTGCGCAAACCCTCGACACCAGGCCCAAAGACTTGGCCTCGTCCCCATCAATTTTGCGGGCCGTGAAGAACAAATCTTTCGCCGCGCCCATGCCGACCAAATCCACCAAATTCTTCATGGCCGAATAGCGGTAACCCAGGCCCAAGCGCGCCGCAGGAATCGAGAACACTGCCGTGCTGGCGGCGATGCGGATGTCGCAACTGATGGCCACGTTCACACCACCGCCAATGCAAAAGCCACGAATGCAGGCCAGCGTAGGCTTCTTGCAGTTGTAAATCGCCATCAAGGCGTTCTCGGCCATGGCTTCGTAGCGGGTCACGGCGGCTTCAGCGGCGCGTTGGTCTTCAAATTGGGAGATGTCAGCGCCCGAGACAAAAGCTTTTTCGCCCGCGCCCGAGAACACCACCAAGCGAATGGCGGGGTCGTTTTCAGCCTGCGTCAACAAAGCGGGTATGGCCTCCCACATATCGACCGACAAGGCGTTATGACGCGCCGGGTTGTTAAAGCGGATGTGCAGCGTGCTGCCCTCGGCCCAGGTCTGCACACGCTCGGTGGGGGATGAATAAACGGTTTCAGACATCAAAAAACTCCGGTGGATTTCATACGCGCCATGTCTTCTGTAGACAGACCCAATTCGCTCAAGATTTCTTCGCTGTGCTCACCCCGGCGCGGCGCGGCGCGGGCAATGGTGCTGGGGGTGCGCTCTAGTTGCACGGGCTGGCCCACCAGGCGCTGCGGTCCTTGGTGTTTGGACACGACGTTATGCACCATGCCCAAGTGCTGCACCTGCGGCTCGGCAAACACTTCGCTCATGTTGTTGATGAGGCCGCAGGCCACGCCACCCGCGTTCAGGCGCTCGATCCAGTACGCGCGGTCGTGCTCTGCCAAGCGCCGGTTAATCTCAGCGTTGAGCGTGTCACGGTTCACGGATCGACCCTGCTTGTCGTGGTAGCGCGTATCGCTCACCCACTCGGGCGCGCCCAGGATGTCGCAAAAGCGCTCCCAGATTTTGGAGCCAAACACCGCAATGTTCATGTAGCCATCACGCGCCTTGTACACGCCGGTCGGGATGCTGGTGGGGTGAAAGTTGCCGGCCTGCGTGGCCACATCACCATCGATCAACCAGCGCGAGGTCTGGAAGTCCATCATGTACACCATCGACTCCAGCAACGAGGTGTGCAGCCACTGGCCTTTACCTGAAGCCTCACGCTCCAGCAGCGCCACCAAAACACCCTGCGCTGCAAAGATGCCCGCGCACAAATCCGCAATCGGAATGCCCACGCGCATCGGACCCTGCTCGGCCATGCCGGTGACCGACATCAGCCCACCCATGCCCTGCGCAATCTGATCGAAGCCGGGGCGCTGGGCCAGGGGACCGGTCTGGCCAAAGCCGGAGATGCTGGCGTAAACCAGACCGGGGTGGTCTTTGCTCAAGGTCTCGTAATCAATACCCAAGCGAAACTTCACATCAGGGCGAAAATTCTCCACCACCACATCCGCGCCCGCAATCAAGCGTTTGAGCACGGCAATGCCCTCGGGCTCTTTGAGGTTCAGCGTGATGGAGCGTTTGTTGCGGTGCGTGTACTGGTAGTCCGAGCCGTCTTGCCCGCCCAGCGTGTCGTCGCCGCGCATGTGCTCGGGCATTTGCACCTGGATCACATCGGCACCCCAGTCGGCCAACTGGCGGCAGGCGGTGGGGCCCGCGCGCACCTGGGTCAGGTCAATCACACGAAAGCGCGACAGCGCCGAAGAAGCAGCCATGTGGGGCATAACGATACAGTCCTTAAACGGAGTAGAAAATGACGGGTGTTGCCTCTCGTATCATGAGGCGGATCATAAAGGGCGTCTAGTGAGAATTCGTCTGCTACCATTTCCTTTCACTCCTCAGCGCACCTGACATGCAGCCAGCAACCTCGATCCACACTCTATCCAAACTGATTGAGGATTTGCGCGCCTACCAAACCGATCTCAAAACCCAGAATGCGACCCTGCAATACAGCCGCCTTGCCGCTGAGGGTGCATCAGAACGGTTTGAATCACTCTTCTCCAATGTACCGTTGGCTTTGATGGTGGTGGACGAAGCAGGCATGGTGATCCAAAGCAATGCAATGGCCTTGCGCTTGTTTCGGCCCACCGAACAAGACCCTCCACTCAATTTTTTACTGCCCTTGGTTCAACCCGGCCACACCGACAACGTGAAGCTTGCGATGGCCGTGGCGCAGCGCGATGGCCACAGCGTGACCAATGAGGTGCAGTTCTTTCGGGGTGCCGTCCTTGGCTTCACGGGTGACCTGCACATGGCGCGCATCCAATACACCCAAAACGATCAGACCCATTTCATCTGCGCCATCATTGACCAAGGCCCCTTGCTGGCCGAGCGCCGCGCCCTCAACGAGCGGCGGCGTGCCCTACAACTGAGTGCGGCCGCCCTGCAAGAACGCAATGAAGAGTTGCGCCTGAGCGAAAACCGGCTGGCCACCATCATCAACTCATCCCTCGACGCCATCATCTGCGTGGACAACGATTTGCTGATCCGGGTGTTCAACCCGGCAGCGGCCATCCTGTTTCAGTGCCCTGCCGAGCAGGCCTTGCACACACCGCTGGAGCGCTTCTTTCCCGAAATCGCAAGCGCCATGGCCACCATGCAAGTCGTCAAGCACGCCATGCTGGGCGAAGTCATAGGTCAAACCTTCGATGGAAAAGCTCTGGCACTGGAGGCCAGCGTCACCAGCGAGCACCATCCCCAGGGCAACATCACCACCATTTTTGCGCGCGACCTCACGGCCAGAAAACAAGTGGAGGCGCACCGCAACATCCTAGAAACTCAGTTGCGCGAGTCACAAAAAATGCAGGCCATCGGCACCATGGCGGGCGGCATCGCGCATGACTTCAACAACATCATTAGCGCGATTTTGGGCAATGTACGGTTGGCCCAACAAGACACACCAACCGATTCGACAGCTCAGGTCAGCCTGATGGAGATCGACCGGGCCGCTCAACGCGCCCGCGATCTGGTGCGCCAGATCCTGACGTTCAGCCGCAACGAGGCTCCCAAGCGCACCCCCCTTCAGATCGCCGACGTGGTGGAAGAAACCGCGCGCTTGCTCCGCGTCACATTACCGCCCACGGTGACCCTGGAGATGCATCTCAAAACAACGCCCCTGGTGCTGGCCGATGCCACCCAAATCGAGCAGGCCCTGCTCAACCTGTGCACCAACGCCATTCACTCCTTTGGCGCCCACAAAGGGACGGTCAACGTTCGGCTGGACGCCTGTCACCCGCCTGCGCACGAATGTGAGCGGCTGGGCATTTCACCCGGCTCGTACGTCACGGTCTGCGTGCAAGACACTGGCAGCGGCATGAGCCCCCAAAGGCTGGAACGAATTTTCGAGCCCTTCTTCACCACCAAGCCCGTGGGCCAGGGCACAGGGCTGGGCTTGTCGGTGGTGCACGGCATCATGCAAAGCCACCGAGGCTGCGTGAGCGTCACCAGCACGCCAGACGTGGGCAGCCAGTTCACCTTGTATTTTCCGGTCACCTACCTGCAATTGCCGCACGCGCCACCCGCAGCTCCCAAGACCAGTGCGGTCTCGGGCCAGGGTAAACACGTCTTGTACGTGGACGATGACTCGGCCCTGGTGTTTCTGGTGGAGCGCTCGCTCAAACGCAAGGGCTACACCGTCAGCACATTTACAAATCCCCATCTGGCGGCCACGGCCTTGCAAAAACGCGCCCATGACTTCGACCTGCTGGTGACCGACTACAACATGCCCGGCTACAGCGGGGTGGAGTTGCTGCGCATGGCCCGCATCGCTCGGCCCGATCTGCCCGTAGTGCTGGCTTCGGGCTACATCACCCAAGAGATTGAAGACAGCGCCTTGGCCGAAGGCGCTCGGGCCCTCATTCACAAGCCCAACGACATCGAAGAACTGTGCGCCACCGTGCAGCGCCTGCTGCAAGATGAGCCACCTCATTGATGCCACCTCACGGGATGCCGTTCAGCTGCCGCACCGCAACCCGGCAGAAGTCACGGTCTTATTCCAGGATGACGCGCTGCTGGTGGTACTCAAACCTGCCGGGCTACTGTCTGTGCCCGGACGCGGCGCAGACAAGCAAGACTGCCTGAGCGCCCGGGTACAAGGTGTTTTCCCCGATGCCTTGGTCGTTCACCGACTGGACATGGCCACCTCGGGCTTGATGCTGATGGCGCGAGGCATAGCAGCGCAGCGTGTGCTCAACCACGCGTTTGCGCACCGGCAGATCGACAAAACCTATGAGGCCGTCGTGGCGGGTCACCTGGCATCGCCTGTGGCCGACTGGGGGGTGATTGATTTGCCCATCGCGGTGGACTGGCCCCACCGCCCCCTGCGCATCATTGACCCGCTGCACGGCAAACCCAGCCTGACGCGCTGGCGGGTGCTGCAACATCTGGCATACCCGCCAGGCCATCCGGTCACCCGCGTCGAACTCGAACCCGTGACCGGTCGAAGCCACCAACTTCGAGTTCATTTGCAGGCCCTGGGCCACCCCATCCTGGGTGATGCGCTGTATGCCAACGCGGCAGTGCGTGAGCAGGCCCATCGGCTGCTGTTGCACGCCAGCACGCTGAGCTTTGAGCATCCCACCACGGGTGAATGGTTGGGCTTTAGCTGCCCGCCCGCGTTCTGACTTGAGCAGCGCTGGGCTTTGCCTGATATTTTTGGGTAAAAGAATGGCCTGCCTTTGATCTTTGTCATGGCAAGCCACTTCTAAGCGATCTAAGGTTGAGTCTGGTATTCATCATCAACCCACGATTGGAGATAGCCCATGTTTGAAACGACCACAATCCAGAGAGACAAGCTGGCCAGCGACCTCAAGCTTGTCATTGCCGACACCGAAGAGTTGCTGCGCATGACCGCCGACCAGGCCGGTGAGAGCGCCACCGAACTGCGAGGCCGCATCCAGAACCGCCTGCGCGAAGCCAAAGCCGATCTGGTGCATGTGCAGGAAATCACCCTGGCCAAAGCCAAAGCTGCGGGTCGCGCGGCCGATGAGTATGTGCATAAAAATCCTTGGCAAACCTTAGGTATGGTGGCCAGTGCAGCGCTGGTGATTGGCCTGCTGATGGGTCGGCGTGGATAGCCACGGTGACCCCCCGACTGAGCGCGGCCTATTTGCGTCCATCCGCCAATTGCTGTCAACGACGCTGGCGTTGGCGCAAGTTCGGCTGGCGCTTTTGGGCACTGAGGTAGAGCAGGAGGCCTTGCGCCTTGGGCTGGCGTTGCTCTGGCTGGGCTTGGGCTTGGTGTGTGTGGGCTTGGGTTTGGTTCTGGTTTGTGCCCTCATCGTCATCTGGCTGTGGGAGAGTCACCGCCTGCTGGCCTTGGGTGGTCTGGCCTTGCTGTTTCTGAGTGGCGGGTTTGGACTACTGCTGGCGGGGCGACAACGCCTGCACAACCCCAGCGGCCTGTTCAGCGCCAGCCTGGGGGAAATCGCCCGTGACCGTGCCGGGCTGGATCGGCCTGATGGAGGCTAGGCCCATGCTGCGCTCACGTCACGCCCAACAACAGGCCTTGACTGAGCGGCAACACGCCTTGCTCAAGCGCAGCGCCCTGTTGCGCTTTGAACTCTCAGAACAGGGCCGGGAACTGCGAGAGTCACTGACGCTGGCCGATCAAACTTATGCAGGTTGGCAACACCTCAAAGCCCACCCGATCTTGTCGTTAGGCGCTTTGCTGCTGTTCCGACCCAGACGACTCCTGCGCTGGCTACCTCGATTGTGGTGGGGCTGGAACTTGCTGAAGAAAGCTCGGCATTGGGTGCGGGAAGGCCCCGGATTCCCGCCTGCGCGGTAAACCACAAATTTCGGCGAGGACTAACTTGTACTCAGGTTGTGTCGTATCTAACGACGGTGTCAAGGTGGATGGCGAGCTCCGTCATTCCCGCACCACAAACACGGGCAGATGGGCATGGGACAACACGCGTTGCGTGACGCTGCCCAGCACCAGTTTTTCCAGCCCATGCCGACCGTGGGAGCCCATGACGATCAGATCCGCCCCAACCTGGGTCGCCGCATCCAGAATGCCACGCCAAGTCGAGTGCGCGTTCACCACCATCGTCTCGGCTCGCACGCCACCAGCGCGCAGCACCTGCTGCGCGGCCTGGGTGGCCTCATCAGCCTCGGCCGAAGCCGCACTCAGGTACTCGGCCTGACCATAGCCAAAGTCGCTGCCCAGCCCAGTAAAAGGGAATGGGTCGATTACATAAATCAAAGTGACGTCGCTGCCAAAGGCCTGCGCCAGACCCACCGCCTTCTCGACCGCTTTTTGCGCCATCAGCGAGCCATCCACCGGAATCAAAATGTGCTTGAACACCGCCATACTCCTGAAGCGTGTCGCACACTCTGCGCCCAACTTCAAAGCACGTCTTTGAGCCTCGTCAAATCAAGTCGTTTTTAAGCGCTGAGCCTGAAAGCTGCCCTGGCGCAAGGTGATGACGAGCGTGTCGCGGTAACCGGCTTGGTGCAGGGGTTGGATGGGGGTGGATTCATGGATCACGCGCTCATCATCGAGCAGCAACAGTGACCACGGCTCGGTCAAGGTAAAGCGCTGGCCGTGTGGGCCGTCGGCCTCAAACACCCGCGTCTCACCGCCTTTGATGCCGTGACGCTCCACCAAGAACACGGCCACCAGATCGACCCCATCGCGGTGCGCGCCCTCGGGCGTGGGGCGGCCAATGCCGTCGGTGGTGTCAATGCGAAACTGATGGGCCTCGACGAACCAAGGCTTGTGGTCTTTTTGCAGACCTTTCAAGGCATAACTCACCGCGCCCAGCCATTGCAGCAACTGCGTCCAAACCGCTTGCTGCACCATTTCAGGGGGCATGGCCTCAAACCAGCGCTCCATGCCGCCGTGCAAGGCGTTGTACTCCACCGGCTGCCAGTGGGCACGGTGGGCCACCTGCGTCACCTGTTGGCCCTGTACTTCAAAGCAGGAATGACGCCGACGCCGGTAGCGCCCGCCGTCCTTCAGGTGCGCATCGGGCGGCAGATCGCCCCAGAAGGCTTGCAAGCCCTCAAGATCAGCCAAGTTGCATCCCGTGAGTTGAGCCACGCTGGCGGCACTCAGCACGGCATAGCCCTGCTGGCGCAGTGTCGCATCCAATTGCGCTGGCGCAACGGGGTCATGAGACAACAACAAACGGGTCATCGTGCCAAGCCGATCATTGACGGTTCAGGCTTTTTGCGCGTAGCGTTGACGCGCCAACGCAGCGCCCTGGGCCAGGGCTTCGAGCTTGCGCCGGGCGATCTCGCGGTCCATCGGGGCCATGCCGCAGTTGGTGCAGGGAAACAATCGGTTGAAGGGCACGTACTCCAAGGCCTTGCCAATGGTGTCGGCCACCTGCTCGGGCGTTTCCACCGTGTCGCTGGCCACGTCAATCACGCCCACCATCACGTCTTTGCCTTCGAGCAACTTCATCAGGTGCGGTGGCACATGCGAGTGGTAGCACTCCAGGCTGACCTGCTGGATGCTGCTTTTGGCCAGCGCCGGGAACACGGTCTCGTACTGGCGCCACTCGTCGCCGAGTTTTTCTTTCCAGTCGTCGTTGGCCTTGATGCCGTAGCCGTAGCAAATGTGCACGGCCGTGGTGCAGGTCAGGCCTTGGGCGGCGCGCTCCACGGCCTTCACGCCCCAGTCAGCCGCGTCTAGCATGTACACATTGAAGGCGGGTTCGTCAAACTGAATGATGTCGACACCATCGGCTTGCAGGGCCAGGGCTTCTTGGTTCAGCAGCTCGGCAAAGGCCATGGCCAGCTTGATCTTGTCACCGTAAAAACGATCCGCCACGGTGTCCACAATCGTCATCGGGCCGGGCAGGGTGAACTTGATTTTCTTCTGGGTGTGGGCGCGCAAAAACTGCGATCCATCGCGTGCACGCGGCCCTTGAGCTTGAGCGCGGCCACCACCTGCGGCACCATGGCGTCGTAGCGGTTGTCGCGGATGCCCATCTTAACCTTGTGCTCAAAGTCGATGCCAGCGACCTGCTCCAAAAAGCCGTGTACAAAGTGCTGGCGTGACTGCTCGCCGTCACCAATGATGTCCACGCCAGCGTCCTCCTGCGCCTTGATCCACAAGAGCGTGGCGTCTTTTTTGGCCTGGGTCAACTCAAGGCCTTCGGCCTTCCACTGGGGCCAGAGTTTTTGGGTTTCGGCAAGCCAAGAAGGTTTGGGCAGGCTGCCTGCGATGGCGGTTTCGAACATGATGAGTACCTAATGTTGTTGATCCGTTCACCCTGAGCTTGTCGAAGGGTTCGCAAGGCTTCGACAATCTCAGCCCGAACGAAAGGGTTGCATAAGTGGGAATTAACGATCTCTCGTCTATTGTCTCAAATCAAAGGCCTGGGCCAGCAACTCGTAAGACCGGCGTCGCACCTGTGGCTCACTGGCCCAGGTGATGATGACCAGCTCGTCAAGCTCCAGCGACTCGGCCAAGGTGCGCAGCCGCTGGGCCACCTCGGCCCCGCTGCCCACGAGGGCGTTGCGCCGCAAGCGCTCCAGCGCTGGCAGCTCTGCCGCGCTGTAGTCACGCAGGGCTTCATCGGCGGGCAAGATCGGGCCGAGTTGGCCGATATTGCGGTCCATGCGCCAGCGCTCACGGCTGCGAAAGTGGTGCCAGGCTTCTTGCGACGTATCAGCCGCCAGCGCCCAAACGCACAGGGTGGCGTGCGGGCGTGGCTGCTGCGCGGTGGCTTGAAAGTTATGGCGGTAGAGTTCCAAAGCCTCGGCCGCACCTTGGCCGTCGGTGATGAAGTAGGCAAAGGCGTAAGGCAGGCCGTAATGCGCCGCAAGCTGCGCGCCATAGTTGGAGCTGCCCAGCATCCACAGCGCAGGCGCGGTCGGCCCGGTGGGGCAAGCATCCACTCCGTGGCCGGGATGGCCAGTCGGCAAACCGCTGCCGGTGACCCAGGCCTGCAACTCCAGCACTTGGCGCGGGAAATCTTCAGACGCGCTGGCATTGGGATTGAGCAACTGCGAGGTTCGGTAGTCGCTCCCAGGCGCACGGCCCACGCCCAGGTCGATGCGCCCGGGTGCGAGTGCATCCAGCACGCGAAACTGCTCGGCCACCTTGAGCGGCGCGTAGTGCGGCAGCATCACGCCCGCGCTGCCAATGCGAATGCGCGTGGTGCGCGCAGCCACCGCCGCCATCAGTACCTCGGGCGCACTGCCCACGATGCTTGGGTGGCTGTGGTGCTCGCTGAGCCAGAAGCGGTTGTAGCCCAGCGCCTCACAGTGTTCGGCCAGGGCGAGCGTGTCGCGAATGGCGTCGCTCTGAGGGCGACCAGCGACGGCCACGGATTGATCGAGAACGGAGAGTTTCATGGTCAGTTGGAGGAATTGTTGTTTTCAGCGGCCTGCAACACACGCCACAGCACCTTGCCACTGCCACTTTTAGGCAGCGCATCGACGAACTGCACGCTGCGCGGCACCTTGTACACCGCCATGTGCGCACGACACCAGTCGATGATAGTCGGCTCATCCAGTTGGCCCACAAACGCAGGACGCAAGACGACGATGGCTTTGACCGATTCGCCCCGGTAGCTGTCCTGGGTCGCAATGATGCAGGCCTCTTGAATGGCGGGGTGCTTGAACATCAGCGCCTCCACCTCGGCCGGCCAGACCTTGAAGCCCG
>JAYVPU010000288.1:0-14710 GCA_043757205.1 Comamonadaceae bacterium
TGAACAGGGCCTGGTTGCCGCCATTGGTGGCCGTGGCATAAAACACCGACGCAAAATGCGCGCTTTTGGGCTGTTCGGTGTAGTTGCCGTTCATCCAGGTCGGGTCATTGCGGATGGAGTCGATGATGAGGCGGCGCAGCATCCAGTTTCGGCTGGACATCTCGGTCGGCAGGGAGGCCATGGGCACCAGCGTGTCCATGAAAGCGGGGTAGCGCTGGCCCCAGATCCAGGTTTGCATACCGCCCATGGAGTTGCCAATCACCAGGCGCAGGTGTTTGACGCCCAAGTGCTCGGTGACCAGACGGTACTGCGCGTCCACCATGTCGTTGTAGTTGTAGCGCGGGAACTTGGCGCGCAAGCCGTCGGACGGTTTGCTCGATTTGCCGGTACCAATCGCGTCCGGCAGGATGACGAAGTAGCGGCTGGCGTCCAGCGCCTGCCCTGGGCCAAACAGCTCGCCCGCAAAGGCCGGGTTCACCATACCCGCACCCGAGCCGGTGGTGCCGTGCAACACCAGCACCGGCTCGCCCTTGGGGTCACCCACGGTGGTGTAGTTCAGCTTGAGTTCGGGTAGCACCTCACCCGTGTGAAAGCGGAAGTCTTTGGCGATCCAGTGGCTCTCGACGGGGGTGGGCATGTTTTGGGCTTGTGCGGTTGACAGGGTGAAGGCGGTGATGCACAGCACGAGGGCTGATGCGCCATGGACGAACTTGGAGAGGGTGAGCATGTGTTTCCTTGAGAACTGGATTCCCGCCTGCGCGGGAATGACGAAGCTTTATTTATGTTCCGGCAGCGGCGGCTTGGCCCCGCCCGGTAGCAGTGTGCGATCTACGTTGAGCACCATGGACACCAGCACGTAGTAACCGTTCACGGCGATCAGGTCCATCGCGCCTTGCTCGCCGAATTTATCCACCACGGCCTTGAAGGTGGCGTCGCTCACCTGCTTGGTGGTGTGCAGCTCTTGCGAGAAGTTGTAGATGGCGGTCTCGTCCGCGTCCATGCCGCTCGGGCGTTTGCCTTGGGCCAGTTCTTCGGCAATGGCGGGATTCAAGCCTGCTTTGAGCGCCAGACGGTGGTGCGCAAACCACTCGTACTGCGAACCCCATTGGCGCGCGGTGACCAAAATCGCAAACTCATTGCCCTTGAAGGGCAATGAGCTTTTGAAGCGGATGTGCTCGGCCACACGGCGCAGTTGCTCGGCCAGCAGGGGGCTGCGCAGGTACACGTTGAAGGGGCTGCCAATGGTGGGCGCACCCGGCACGGCGGCGGCACTGCCGGTGGCCGAGGTGGGGCCGGACAGCACGGCATCGACATATGCTTTTTGATCGGCCGTCATCTCGGTGATGGGGGTCAGCTTGAAGCGGCGCTGGTCTTCTTGCGCCATCGCGTGGCCGCTGCCCGCCATCGACCCGGCGGCCACACTCGCCATCAACACACCTGTTTGCCATTTTTTCATTGCTGCTCCTATGGGGTGATTTGAGATACCGCCGTTCAGCGGCGGGTTTGCTCGATATTGCGGTCGATCCAGGCGTAGAGCCAATCGGCCAGTTCAAGACTGTTGTTGTCCTGCATCAGCATGTGGGAGTTGCCCTTGATGCCGATCTCGGGCAATACGATGTTGACCACGCGGCCACCGGCTTGGGTGGCGGCAGCGGCAAATTCACGGCAGGCTTTGAGGCGCGGGGCCCAGCGCGGCGCCTGATCCACGTAGTCACCCCACAGCACCATCATGGGCACCTTGAGGTAGGGCTTCAAATCACCCGTGGCCGAGGGGCAGGCACCGGGCTCGATGGAGACCACGCCCGCAATGCCGCGTTCTGACAAGGCCGCCACTTGAAACGGGAAGATGCCCGATTGCGAGTGGCTGATGAGCACCGTGCCGTTCAACTTTGTGGCCAGCCCGGAGAGTGCAGAAATGGTGGGGTTGGGCGTGGGCAAAGTGAATAGCCAGTCGGGCACCATTTGCTTCCAAAACTCGCCAATGGCTTCCAGCGGAAAGCGCATGCCGGGAAAGACTTGCGGGTAAGTCGCACCAAAGCGGAAGATCGCCCACGCGCCCTCTTGCCCGGCCATGAAAACAGGCGGCGTTTCAGCGGCGGGTGTCTTGCCCGCGCGCACGCTGACAACGGGTGTGGCGTTAGCGGCCGAGCGCCCGCGCGCGACTTGGTCAACCACATAGACCGGGTGACCCCGGCGCACAAAATACTCGTCCCAACCCATGCGGCCATCGGGCGTGGTCTCCCAGGTTTTACCCGTCAAACAGCAGCCGTGGATGAAGGTCAAGGGCAGGCGTTTGGCGTCCACCGGCTGCTGGTAGCGCACGTACATTTGCTCCACCGCCACCGTGCCGCTTGGGGCGTAGGCGGGCAGGGTGGAGAGCGTGTCGGATTGGATGTTGCGCCCGCCGACAAAGAAGCTGCCTTGCTTGTCCAGCACCAGCGGGCCGGCGAGGGCGGTGAGGGTGTTGTTACTGGGCGGGCTGGCGCAGGCAGTTAGCAAGCTTGCCAGCAGCGCCGTCCACACCATGGTTTGCCATTTCTGCATTGAAGTTTCTCCTTTGGGATGCCAATGAACTGGATTCCCGCCTGCGCGAGAACGACGACGAAAACGATTTACAAAACCCCAGACGTGCCGCCATCGACATTGATGCTGGTGCCGGTCACATAGCTGGCCGCGTCCGAGGCGAGAAAGGTGATGACATTGGCCACCTCTTGCGCCAGACCTACGCGCCCGAGCGGAATGGCCTTGCCCATCTCGGCATACAGGTCTTCCACATCACGCCCGCTGGAGGCGGCTTTGCGCTCGTGCTGCCCGGCTCGAATCAGGCCGATGCACACCGTGTTGACGAGAATTTTGTCCGCCGCAAACTCCTTGGACAAAGCCTTGGTCATGGCCTGCCCGGCTGCACGCGTCACCGAGGTCGGCATAGACCCCGCCTGCGGTTGCTTGGCCCCGATGTTGGTGATGTTGATGATGCGACCACCACCCACCTTGCGCATCTGCGGCACAACCAGACGCGTCAAACGAATTGCACCGAACAGCTTCAAATCAAAGTCGGCTTGCCAGGTGGCGTCGGTCACCGATTCGAACGCGCCCCGGTTGGACGTGCCCGCGTTGTTGACCAAAATATCGACGCGACCAAACGCGGCCAACGCCTCTTGCACCACGCGCGCGCAGTCGGCCTCTTGCCCAATGTCGGCCTGCACGCTCAGCGCTTGGCCGCCTGCGGCGCGGATCGTGGCAATCACCGCGTCCAGCCGCTCACGTCCGCGTGCGGCGATGACGACGGACGCGCCCTCGGCGGCCAGCATCTGCGCTGTGGCCAAGCCAATGCCTTGGGTGGCACCGGTGACGATGGCGCATTTGTTGTGGAGATTGAGTTTCATAAGTTTCCTGCTTCTGGATTCCCGCCTACTCGAGAATGACGAAAATCATCAGCGCAAAACTGCGCTCTTGTCTGCGGCCGCAATCAAAGCGGCGGCATCTTCGGGCAACAAAAAGCCCTCAGTCACCGCGCGCGCGGCGGCTTTTTTCACCACCGCCACATAGCCCTCATGCGAGCCGTAGCGCTCTTCGAGAGAAGACCGTGGATCGTTGTTGGCAAGTCGCTGTGCTGCCGTGCGCGCAAACGGAATCATGCCGCCCGCGTAGTTGCAGATTTGACCTTTGTGAAAAGGCATGGTCCCATCCGCAGTGACGTTCCAGCCCAGGTAAGTGCCCAGCGGTGCGCCCAGCAAGACGACCGGCACGCCGCCCACTTCGTTGCCGTCGGTATCGACTTTGGGCGTGAGCATTTTGAGTGCTTGCTTGATGGGCGGCGGCGTGTTGGACGGAATGCCAGAGCCGTCCAACGCATTGAATTTTGGCCCCCAGTCGTAGTCCAGCACCGGCATGATGAAGTCCGCCTCGGGCAGGGTGGCGCGCAGGCCGGGCAGGGTGGGGAAGCCCAGCGCCACCTTGTGCGACTCGGCCAGTTGACCGGCCGCCAGCGTGGGGTAGCGGTTGGGCGGCGGGGCGGTGTTGTTCATCACCCAGTTGCGGAAATGAACGCGGATGGCGTTGACGGTTTGCGTGTGCGGCACCGGGTTGGTGGGCAACACAGCCATGCCAAAATTGTTGCCGGGGCACATCAAGGGTGCGGTGGGCAGGCCCACGCCGGGCAGGCTGGTGTCAAAGCCGCCTGCGCCACCGCCGTGGGTCGTGCTGGCGATGTAGTAGCGGCGCACGTTCGCAGGCAGAGGCAGGTCGGCCTTGGCGTCCGTGCCCACCCATTCGGGCGTGAGTTTGAGTGCCCAGACCTCGGCCGAGCCAAAGTGCTCGATGATTTTGGGGCAGGTCTTGCTGGCCGTGCAGCGGTCCAAAATGCCCGCCTTGGGGAGGCCGCGCACGGCGTCGGGGTGCGGCAGCCACCACTGCGGCCCTTCGCTGCCTGCTTGGTACAGCTCCAGCACGCCGTCGGGTTGAGCCCATCGGAAATTCAAGGCAATGCGGCGTCCGGCAATGATGGGCCACATACCGTCATGCACTTGGGAGCCGTCCTCGGCCTGGTTAAAGCCCAGGTGCAACCAGCCGCGCAAGAAGTTGCCCGACTGCGACACGCCGCGCGAGATGCTGTGCTTGACGGCCTTGGCAATCGGATTGGCCGTGCCTGCGTCATCTGCGTTTGATTTTTTGAAGAAAGCCGCCACGTCGCGCCAGGCCGCAAAGCCCACGCCCAGCACATAGGGGTCTTGCGCGGTGAACACCACTTGGTACAGGCGTTTAGCGTCAAAGCCGGATTTGAGGCAAATTTGCGTTGGGTCGGGCGTGCCGGGGAAGGGGTTGGCGGCATTGCATTGGGCCCAGGCCCAGTCACTGGGGGCAATGGTCACTTCGTCCACCACCTCGCCGCGCATGCCTTCGGGCCCGCGTGACACCAGCTTGGCTTGGCGGGTGTCCAGGCTCGCAGGCTTGTAGGGCACCGGGTTGGTCTGCACGATCAGGCCTTGCGATGCTGGGCCGGATCGGTTGACGATGCGTCCCATGACTTCGCCCGTGACGGCTGCACCATTGGCTGCGCGTGCCACTGGCAGCTTGAGCCATTGAAAGCCATTGGCCGAGCCTTTGTCTTTCACGGCGGTCTGCCCCGCGTTGTCGCCCTGCCAAGCGCTGGCCAGCTCGATATCGCCCAGCGCAAACTCCTGCGGAGCGACCGGGTACACACGGCCCCGGTTCGGCACGTCATGCCACATCAGGCCACTGGCCTGGCGCATGTCCACCGGCTTGTAGATGACAAAAGAGGCCACATAGCGCACCTTGCCATCCGCATCCTTCGCTAGCTCAATGTCTTGGATGATGGCGTTGCCCGGCAGCTTCGGATCCAACTCGCCAAAGGCGCGGCCGGCCACTTGTTCGTAGGCGATGCTCGGTGGGGCGCTGCCCGCTGGTGTGGCCAGCGCAATGGTTTCGTCGATGACGACGCGGGTGACGCGGGCTTGGGCAGGCGCGCACAGGGTGATGGCCAGCACCCCGCAGTAAATTAGATGCGGTGTTCTGAACATCGGTGACTCCTGGTTATTTTTGGGCGGTCAATTCGGCTACGGCTGCGCCTTCAATGCCGTGGCGTTTAAGGGCCTCGGCCACAAAACCTGAAGCCTTCATTTCTTCGACAAAAGAACGCAGGTAGTTGATGCTTGCCGTGCGTGCTTTGGGTGTGCCAATGGCTTGATTAATGACCATGAAGCGGCCATCCAGCAAACGCAGACCAGGGATGCGCTGGGCGTCCATCTGGAGCTGCTGTTTGACCCCTGCGGCCACGTCCAGGTTTTGCGCCATGAACAAGTCGGTCACAGCGGGTGAGGTGGGGGCGCGCACCAGGGTGGCGGCTTTGATTTCACGTTTGAGGAACAAGTCATACGCACTGCCCAGGCCCACGGCGATGCGGATGCCGGGGCGGTCCACTTCTTCGTTGCGTTGAATTGGTGAATTCTGGCGCACCATGTATGCGCCCTCAATCACCACATAGGCTGCGCTGTAGCCGATGTCAGCGCCGCGCACCGGGTCAATGGCGACAAAGGCAATATCGACCTTGGCGTCTTTCACCGCATCCACCACCTGCCCGGCGGAGGTGAAGGTGATCAACTCCAGCTTCACGCCCAAACGCTGCGCCAGTTCACGGGACAAGTCCACCGACACGCCACGCGCTTGGCCGGTGGCTGGGTCACGGGTGGCCAAAATCGGGTTGCCCAAATTGATGGCGGCCCGCAAAGTGCCCCCTGGGGCCAGCTCTGAAACAGTGGTTGCGGGGACTTTGGGGGCCGAAGAGCAAGCGCTCAAGACGCTGGCCAGGGCGAGTGCAAGGGCGGTAAAAATAGAGGTGATCTTCATGGACAAGGACTCTCGTTGTCAGTCCGTTCACCCTGAGCTTGTCGAAGGGCTTCGACAAACTCAGCCCGAACGGAATTTCTTATTCGATCTTGGCTTTGGCGCGCAACTCATCCTGGTATTTGATGAGTTTTTGCTGGTTCAGCTGCTGGGCGATTTGCGGCTTGACGTCTTCCAGTTTGGGGGCTTGGGCTTCACGCACGTCGTCCAGGCGGATGATGTGGTAGCCGAACTGCGATTTCACGGGTGTCTCGGTCATCTTGCCCTTGGCCAGACCAGCCATGGCGTCAGAAAACTCTTTCACGAACGAGCCCGCATTGGCCCAATCGAGGTCGCCGCCATTGGCGCCAGAGCCTGGGTCTTTGGACTGCTTTTTGGCGATATCTTCAAACTTCGCGCCTTTTTTGATCGAGGCAATGATGGCCTTGGCCTGGTCTTCTTTTTCCACCAGGATGTGGCGGGCGCGGTATTCCTTGCCACTGTTGGCAGCGGCCAGTTTGTCGTACTCGGCCTTGATGTCAGCGTCGGTCACGCCATTGGTTTTTTGGTAGTTGGCAAACAGTTCGCGAATCAGGATGGTCTGGCGTGTCAGCTCCATCTGGGTTTTGAACTCATCGCTGCTGTCCAGGCCTTGTTTTTGGGCTTCCTGCACAAACAGTTCACGGGCAATGACTTCATCTTTGAGTTGACCCATCATCTCGGGGGTGACAGGGCGGCCTGCGCGGGCGAGCTGCTGTGCCAGCGCTTCCACGCGTGACGTGGGGACGGCCTTGCCATTGACGATGGCAACGTTTTGAGCGGCGGCTGGGAGGGCCAGCGCGCTGGCCAGGGTGGCGGCAGCAATGGCCGAGTAAAACTGCTTCTTCATCATGGATCCTAAGATAAGTACAGAAAACAAAGTCCGTTCGCCCTGAGCTTGTCGAAGGGCTGGTAAGGCTTCGACAAGCTCAGCCCGAACGGTGTATGCGATTAATGGCCAAGTTTTTTAAACGGTTTCAATGGCCAGCGCATGTACGCCCTGGTCAATGAAATCCTGCAACGCATCATACACAAGGCGGTGGCGTGCCACGCGTGTCGTGCCTGTAAAAAAAGGTGACGCAATACGCACCCGAAAGTGCGTGCCGTAGCCCTGCTCGTTGGCCCCCGCATGGCCGGCGTGTTGGGCGCTTTCGTCAATGACTTCTAGCAGCGTGGGTTGTAGCCGCTCATGCAGGCGCTGCGTCATTTGGCTGACAAGTTGGGTCAGATCGTTCATTTACTTTGCGACTCGTCAGTTTTGATGTAACGCGCAATGTAGAGCCCCTGCGCCACGATAAAGGTCAGTGGAAAAGCATAGCCCCAGAGCTTGAAATTGACCCAGATTTCGGTGCTGTAAAAAGCCGCGACATAGGCGTTGGTGGCGGCCATGAAGGTGCAGTAAACAATCCAGGCCAGGTTCAGGCGCATCCAGACCGCGTCGGGCAGCTCCAACTGGTTGCCCAGCAGCAGTTTGAGGATGTTTTTGCGCATCCCCCACAGCGCTACCGCCAGTGCGATGGCCATGCTGGCGTAAAGCACCGTGGGTTTCCATTTGATGAAGCGCTCGTCATGCAGGCCCAAGGTCAGGGCACCGAAGCCCAGGATCAGAACCAGGGTGATCTTGTGCATGAGTTGGAGCTTGCGGTCGATCAGGTAGATCAAGCCCATTTGCAGCACGGTGGCGGCCATTAACACGGCGGTGGCGGTGTAGATGTCGGCGAACTTGTAGGCCCCAAAGAAGAGCAGGATGGGGAAGAAATCGATCAGTATTTTCATGCGGTGATTATCAATGGGCGGGTCAGGGTTTGAAATCCAGCGAGGCCGAGTTCATGCAGTAGCGCAGGCCGGTGGGGGCCGGGCCGTCATCAAACACATGGCCCAGGTGCGCACCGCACTGCGCGCACAAGGTTTCGGTGCGGCGCATGCCGTGGGCGCGATCCACCACTTCGGTGATGGCGTCGGGCGCAGCCGCTTGGCTAAAGCTGGGCCAGCCGCAGCCCGCGTCAAATTTGGTGTCGGAGTCAAACAGCTTGGCCCCGCAGCAGATGCAGGCGTAGCTGCCGGGTGCCCAATGTTTTTCGTATTTGCCGGTGTAAGGACGCTCGGTGGCGGCGTGTCGGGTGACCTCAAAGGCCACGGGCTCTGCGCCTTTTTCAGCCAGCAGGGCCTTCCATTCGGTGTCGGTTTTTTCAATTTTCATGATGAGCAGCTAATTTCAATGGAAGAAGCCCAATCGGGCGGGAAGTCGGCATAGCTCTCGAACCCAGGATGCTCGGCAAACGGGTCTTCCAGCAAAGCCAGCAGAGTATGGACACCGGAAAAGTCTTTTAGTTTCGCAGCGCGGATGGCTTGCTCGCCCAAATGGTTGCGGAGTACAAATTTGGGGTTAATTTTTAGCATTAAATCGAACGCTAGCCCTTTATTTACACGCGTAAGCAGCTCTGAATACTGTAGCAACCAGGCATCCAAACCGGGCCGATTCAAAAACAGATCACGCACCGGCTCGGCCTGGCCGTCAGCCACCCAGTAGCTTAGGCGACGCCAGAAGATGGTGTAGTCCACCTTGTCTTGCGCCAGCAGTTTCAAGACGGTCTCAATCAAAGCCAGGTCGCCCGGCACGGCTTCTTTCAGACCCAGCTTGGCGCGCATACGGGCTTGCAACGCAGCGGGAAAGGCTGTTTTATAGGATTCCAGCGCGGCCAGCGCCAGCTCTTGCTCTTCAATCAAAGGCAGCAGCGCCTGCCCCAGGCAAAACAGGTTCCAGTAGGCGATATTGGGTTGCTGCTGGTAGGCGTAGCGCCCCTGCGTGTCCGAGTGGTTGCAGATGTGGGCCGGATCGAACCCGTCCAGAAACTGGAACGGGCCGTAGTCAATCGTCAGCCCCAAAATGCTCATGTTGTCGGTGTTCATCACGCCGTGGCAAAAGCCCACCGCCTGCCAGTGCGCTACCATATCGGCGGTGCGTTCGGACACCGCCTGGAGCAGGGCGGCGTAGGGGTTGCCGTTGAACGCTGTCGATGTGCGGCAGGCCGGGTAGTAACGGTCAATCACGTAATCTGACAACTGCTGGAGTTGCGGCAACTGGTTGCGATAGGCAAAGTGCTCAAAGTGACCAAAACGGATGAAGCTCGGGGCCACCCGGGTCACCACCGCCGCTGTCTCGGCCTCTTCGCGGTAAATGGGCGCGTCTGAGCCAGTCACGCACAGCGCGCGTGAGGTCGGCACGCCCAAGCCGTGCATCGCTTCGCTGCACAAAAATTCGCGGATGCTGGAGCGCAGCACGGCGCGGCCATCACCTCCGCGCGAGTAGGGCGTGCGCCCAGCCCCTTTGAGTTGCAGCTCCAATCCGTCCGCCGTCTCGCCCAGCAGCAGCGCGCGGCCATCACCCAATTGCCCCGCCCACACGCCAAACTGGTGGCCGCTGTAGACCGACGCCAGCGGCTGCGTGCCCTCGAGCTGCCGGTTGCCGCTGAGTGCATTGAGCAGTTCACTCGATTCCAGCCAAGCCACGTCCAGCCCCAACTCGCCCGCTACAGCAGGGCTGCGCCCAACCCAGTAGGGCGCGGGCAGGGGTTGGGGCGGCAGCGCGGTGCTGAAGTCGGGGCCGAGTTGCGCGAAGCGGTTGTGCCAGCGCAGGCCGATAGCGAGATCGGCATTCATTTCAGAAACCATAGTCATGCCGCAATTGTCAGGCAACTGCGGGTCAGTAGATGTCCATGGGGTTAGCTTGGAAAAATGCCTTGACGCGCAAGATTGTGATATATATCATGAGATGTATCGTTGCAATAAAGGAGTTTATCCATGCACCAAACCGCAAAAATATTCGCTACAGGTCGCAGCCAAGCGGTTCGCTTGCCGCTGGAGTTTCGCTTTGACGTCGCCGAAGTCTTCATCCGCCACGATCCACTCACCGGCGATGTCGTGCTGTCACGCAAACCGACCGACTGGCAAGGCTTGCTCGACGTGGTGGCGCACAACAAGGCTGGAGACTTGCTTGTTGAGCGCCGTCAAACCCATGCACGGCGTGACCCTTTTGAGGGTTGGGAGGAATGAGCCAGCGCTACATGCTCGACACCAATGTGGTCAGCCACATCATGCAGGGGCGCGATGCCTCATTGCTGGCGCGTTTGATCGAAGTTCCTGTGGGCCAAGCTGTGATTTCCAGCGTCACCCTCGCGGAACTGGAGTACGGCTTGCACCGCAAAGGGCAACCCGTTCGCTTGAAAAATGCCCTAATTCAAGTGCTGTTGCGCATGGATGTGCTGCCGTGGGATGAGTCCGTCGCTGTCTGCTACGGTGAATTGTGTGCAGCGCTAGAGGCCAGAGGCATTAACCTCAGCGACTTTGACATGATGATCGCCGCACATGCCTTGGCCTTGGATGCCACCCTGGTCAGCCGTGATAAGGCTTTTGCGCAAATTGCAGGTCGTCTGAAATTGCAAGTTTGGTAGTCTCTCGTTCGGTACAACATTCAAGGAGCCTCTCATGCTTGGACTGATGCAAAACCAACCCCTGCTGATCTCCAACCTGATCGAGTTTGCGGATCGCCACCATGGCGACGGCGAGATCGTGTCTCGTCGGGTTGAGGGCGACCTCCATCGCTCCAACTGGAGTGAAGTCGCCCGGCGCTCACGCCAGGTGGCCAATGCCCTGGATGGACTCAAGCTGGCACATGGCGAGCGGGTGGCCACCATCGCCTGGAACGGCTACCGCCATCTGGAGCTGTACTTCGGCGTGAGCGGCTCCGGGCGCGTGCTGCACACCATCAACCCGCGCCTGCACCCGGAGCAGATCGCCTGGATTGCCAACCACGCCGAAGACACGGTGCTGTGTTTTGACATGACGTTTTTGCCGCTGGTACAGGCCGTGTTCGCCAAGTGCCCGACGGTCAAGCACTGGGTCGCCCTGTGTGATGCGGATAAATTGCCGGCCGACACCGGCATACCCGGCTTGCAGAGTTATGAGGCCTGGGTCGCGCCTCAGCCCGATAGCTACCACTGGCCCGAGTTCGATGAGAACACCGCCTCCAGCATGTGCTACACCAGCGGCACCACAGGCAACCCCAAGGCCGCGCTGTTCAGCCACCGCTCCACCCTGCTGCACGCCTACGCGGCGGCGCTGCCGGACGTGATGTGCCTGAGTGCCCGCGACTCGGTGCTGCCGGTGGTGCCCATGTTTCACGTCAATGCCTGGGGCATTCCTTACTCGGCGGCGCTCACCGGCTGCAAGCTGGTGTTCCCCGGCCCGGCGCTGGACGGCAAGTCGATTTACGACTTGATCGAAGCAGAGAAGGTGACCTACGCGGCCGGTGTGCCCACCATCTGGCAAATGCTGCTGAGTCACATGAAGCCCTCGGGCCTGCGCTTTTCCACACTCAAGCGCACGGTGATTGGTGGCTCGGCCTGCCCGCCCGCCATGATTGCGGCCTTTAACGACGACTACGGCGTGGAGGTGCTGCACGCCTGGGGCATGACGGAGATGTCGCCGCTGGGCACGCTGTGCACCTTGAAGAACAAGCATCTGTCGCTCTCAAAAGATGAGCAAATGAAAATCCGCCTCAAGCAGGGTCGCGTCATTTTTGGCGTGGACATGAAGATCGTGGATGGCGATGGCCATGAACAAGCCTGGGATGGCAAGGCCTATGGCGATCTGCTGGTCAAAGGCCCGTGGATCTTGCGCGAGTATTACAAGGGCGAGGGCGGTGACCCGCTGGTCAAAGACGCGCAAGGCCAGGCCTGGTTTCCTACCGGCGACGTGGCCACGATTGACGCCGACGGCTTCATGCAGATCACCGACCGCAGCAAAGACGTCATCAAGTCCGGCGGCGAGTGGATCAGCTCCATCGAGGTGGAAAATATCGCTGTGGCACACCCCGCCGTGGCCATGGCCGCCTGCATTGGCGTGGCGCACCCGAAGTGGGACGAGCGACCCATCGTGGTGGTGGTGAAGAAGCCGGGCGCAGAGGTCACCCGCGAAGCCTTGCTCCAGTTCTTTGAAGGCAAGACCGCCAAATGGCAAATCCCTGACGATGTGGTGTTTGTCGATGCGATACCCTTGGGGGCCACCGGCAAGATGCTGAAAACAAAGCTCCGCGAATCCCTCAAAGATTACAAACTTCCAGGACATCAAACATGAGTACGCAATACGAAGTCAATGGTGATGTGGTCATCATCACCCTCAATAACCCACCCGTCAACGGACTGGGCTTTGCCACCCGCAAGGGGATTACCGATGGTCTGGCCCAAGCCAATGCCGACGCAGTGGTCAAGGCCATCGTCATCACCGGGGCGGGCAAGGCTTTTTCGGGCGGAGCTGACCTGCGGGAATTTGGCACCCCCAAGGCTTTGCAAGAGCCGAATTTGCTCAGCGTGATTCTGGCCATCGAGAACTCATCCAAACCCGTGGTGGCGGCGGTGCATTCCGTCGCCATGGGCGGTGGGCTAGAGCTGGCGCTGGGCTGCCACTACCGCATTGCTGCCCCTGGTTGCAACGTGGCGCTGCCCGAGGTCAAGTTGGGCCTGATCCCCGGTGCCGGGGGCACGCAACGCCTGCCCCGCGTGCTGGGCGTAGAGACAGCGTTGAACATGATCGTCAGCGGTGAGCCGGTCAAGAGCGAAATTCTGGCCTCGCTGCCAGGACAAAAGTTGTTTGACAAACTGGCCGCATCGCCCGAGTCGCTGGCTGAAGAAGCATTGGCCCTTGCCCGAGCGATGGCCGATGTGCGCCCCTTGCCGCTGGTGCGCAATTTGCCCTGTAAGCATCCGCTGGGCGATGCCTACTTTCAGTTTGCGCGCAACACGGTCAAGGCCATGGCCAAGAACTACCCCGCGCCCGCCAAGTGCGTGGACGCGGTGCAAGCCGCCACCCAGAAGAAGTTTGAGGAGGGCATGGCGTTTGAGCGCGAACTGTTCGTCAACCTGATGTTGACACCCGAGTGTCGCGCACTGCGTCACCTCTTTATGGCCGAGCGCGCCGCCTCAAAAATTCCAGACATGCCCGAAAACACGGCACAACGCGCTATTAAATCAATAGCTGTCATTGGCGCAGGCACCATGGGCGGCGGCATCGCCATGAACTTCCTCAACGCCGGACTCCCGGTGAAGATGCTGGAAACCAAGCCCGAAGCGCTGGAGCGCGGCCTTGCCACCATCCGCAAGAACTACGAAGGCCAGTTGAAGAAAGGCAAGCTCAAGCAAGACAAATACGAGCAGCATATGGCGCTGCTCAGCACCACGCTGAGCTACGACGACATCAAGGATGCCGACCTCGTGATCGAAGCCGTGTTCGAAGAAATGGGCGTCAAAGAGGCGGTCTTCAAACAGCTCGACGCGGTGATGAAGCCCGGTGCCATCCTGGCCACCAACACCTCGACGCTGAATGTGGACCAAATCGCGGCCTTCACCCAGCGCCCGCAAGACGTGGTCGGCATGCACTTTTTCAGCCCGGCCAATGTGATGAAGCTGCTGGAAGTGGTGCGCGGCGCCAAAACCGCGCATGACGTGCTGGCCACCGTGATGGCCCTGGCCAAAAAAATCAAGAAGACCGCCGTGGTCTCCGGCGTGTGCGACGGCTTCATCGGCAACCGCATGATTGAGCAGTACAGCCGCCAGGCCGGTTTCTTGCTGGAAGAGGGCTGCACACCGGCCCAAGTGGACCGCGCGGTCGAGAAATTCGGCTTTGCCATGGGGCCATTCCGCATGGGCGATCTGGCCGGTAACGACATCGGTTGGGCCATTCGCAAGCGCCGCTACGTCGAAAAACCCAGTCTCAAGTACAGCAAGACGGCTGATCTCTTGTGCGAGTTGGGCCGCTTCGGTCAAAAGACTGGCGCAGGCTGGTACGACTACCAGGCGGGCAAGCGCGACGCCATTCCCTCACAGATTGTGGTGGACATGGTCGAGAAACACCGTAAAGATTTAGGCATCACGCCACGCAAAATTTCTGACGAAGAAATCGTGCAACGTCTGGTGTACTCGCTGGTCAACGAAGGCGCGCACATTCTGGAGGACGGCATCGCCGCCCGCGCCAGCGACATCGACATGGTCTACATCACCGGCTATGGCTTCCCCATCTACCGCGGTGGCCCCATGCAGTACGCCGACACGGTAGGCCTGTTCAACGTGGCCCAAGCCATGCAGCGCTTTGCGAAAAACCCGCTGGACGATGCTGAGTTTTGGCAACCCGCGCCACTGCTGGCCAAGTTGGTGGCTGAAGGCAAGACCTTCAACTGAACAAAGGACAAACCATGACCTCCGCATTGATCGTTTCCACCGCCCGCACCCCTTTGGCCAAGAGCTGGAAGGGCGCTTTCAACATGACCCACGGTGCC
>JAYVPU010000289.1:0-3712 GCA_043757205.1 Comamonadaceae bacterium
GCGGCAAGTCGTGCGCTTGCGGGCGCGGGATGATGGGGTACCAGACCACGTAGGTGCCCACGGCAAAGCGTTTGACAGCATCTGCCACCATGACGGGCACGCGGTCGTAGTCGTCTTTGATCTCATAGCTGGGGTCGCAAAACAGCAGGGCACGCGGCGTGGGCGGAGGCAAAAACTTCTTGATGCCCTCAAAGCCATCTTCGCGCAGCACGGCGACCTGGCGACCTGCTTCCAGTTGCGCAACGTTGGCGCTCAGCGTTTTGGCGTCGGTCGGGTGCAGCTCAAACAGCTTGAGCTTGTCCCGGTCGCGTCCGGCCATCAGGTGCTGGATGATGAAAGGCGAGCCGGGGTAAATCTTGTGGCTGCCCGCTGTGTTGAAGCTGGCCACCATCTCCAGGTAATTTTTCAGGGCCGGGGCGAGGCCGTCGGGCCCCAGCTTGTCTGCCAAATCTTTGGGTAGCTTGGTGGGTGACATCAAGCCCGTGAGCCGCAGGATGCCGTCAGCGGCCTCACCACTGGTGTCGGCGTAATCCCCATCCAGCCGGTACAAACCGGCCCCGGCGTGGGTGTCGAGCAGGGTCATCACCGAGTCTTTGTCGATGAGGTGTTTAAGAATGGCAATCAGGACCGTGTGTTTGAGCACATCGGCATGGTTGCCTGCATGGAAGGCGTGGCGGTAACTGAACATGGGCCTATATTAACGGGGCTGGGCATGAATGTTGCGTCAACGTACAGACCGGCACGTACAGACCGGCGAATAACCCAATATTCATCATCTAATTGGAGCGACGCATGAAATTTTTTGACTTGGCAAGATGCAGATTCCCAGCCCCTGGTGCACGGCTGGTAGGGACGTTCGTGCTGGCCTGCTCAGCGCTGTTCTGTGTAAGTTCGACCCATGCCGCCTACCCGGATCGGCCGATTCAGGTCATCATTTCCTTCCCGCCCGCCGGGGCTTCGGACATCTTGGCGCGTGCCATTGGGCAAAAGCTGTCAGAGGCGCTGGGCCAGCCAGTTGTTGTCGAAAATCGACCTGGAGCATTTGGCAATATTGGCTTGAACTTGGCCGCCAAGGCTGCGCCAGACGGTTACACCCTCTATATGGCCGCCGTCACCAATGTCTCCATCGCGGCGGCGGCTTCGAATCCGTCGGCGCATCTGATTCGGGACTTCGTGCCGGTGGCCGGTATCGCCAGCGTGCCGCACATGCTGGTGGTGCCCACCGCGCTGCCGGTGCAAAACGTCAGCCAATTGATCAGCTACCTCAAAGCCAGCCCTGGCAAGTACAACTACGCGTCGCAGGGTCTGGGCACCTTGTCACACCTAGAGGCCGAGCTGTTCAAGTTGGCCGCAGGGGTGGATGTGGTCCATGTGCCCTACAAGGGCAGCTCGCAGGCCATTCCTGATTTGATCGCGGGCACGGCCAGCATCATGTTTGACAGCATTCCAGCCTCGATGCCGCAGGTCAAAGCCGGTCGGCTGCGGGTGCTTGCGGTGGCCTCCAGCAAGCGCATCGGTCTGCTGCCGGATGTGCCGACCGTAGAGGAAGGTGGCGTCAAAGGTTTCAAGGCGGACAACGTGTTTGGCTTTGCCGCCCCCAAAGGCACGCCGCCTGCGGTGATCGCCACGCTGGGCAAAGCCCTTCAAAGCGTGCTGGCCGCGCCCGAGTTGAAGCAGCGCATGCAAGAGCAAGGCGTGGAGCTAAAGTACCTCCCGGCAGATGAGTTTGGCCGCCAAATGGCGCAGGAATTCCAAACCTGGGCCAAAGCCGTCGAGGTGGCCAAGGTCAAGCTCGAATGAATCGACGCAACGCGCCTATTTCATAATCCCATTCAAACCACTCTCACTAAGCTCCATGTCATCCAGCACCTCCGCCTTCTGGGATTTCCCCTACACCTCCCAGCGCATGCCGCTGCTCGCGTCCAATGTGGTCAGCACTTCGCAACCGCTCGCCTCGGCAGCGGGCTTGTTGATGCTGGCGCGCGGCGGCAATGCGGTGGACGCGGCGCTGGCCATGGCCATGACGCTGACCGTGGTTGAACCCTGCATGAACGGCATTGGCGGCGATGCGTTCGCCATCCTGTGGGACGGCAAACAGATGCACGGCCTGAACGCCTCGGGTCGCGCACCCCGGAAATGGACGCCCGAGTATTTCTCGAAATACACCGCCATGCCGCAACGCGGCTGGGACTCGGTCACAGTGCCGGGCACGGTGTCGGCTTGGCGCGTGCTGTCAGACCGCTTTGGCACCATCCCCTTTGCCGAGCTGATGGCGCCCGCGCTGCGCTATGCGCGTGAAGGCTATATGGTCTCGCCCACCGTGCACCGCCAGTGGCAGGCGCAGGTGGCTGAGCTGTCACCGCAACCCGGTTACCGCGAGGCCTTTGCACCCCAGGGCCGTGCGCCGCTGCCGGGTGAGCATTTCATTTGCCCCGGCCAAGCCAACACCTTGGCGCGCATTGCCGCCAGCAAGGGCGATGATTTCTACCACGGTGAGCTGGCCAAAGCCATCGCCGACCATGCGCGCAACACCGGCGGCGTGTTGGATGAAGCGGATCTGGCGGCGCACCAAGCCGATTGGGTTGAACCCATCGCGGTACGCTACCGCGACGTCATGCTGCACGAGATTGGCCCCAACGGCCAAGGCATCGGCGCGCTGATGGCGCTGGGCATGTTGCAGCACCTGGACTTGCGTGCAGCGGGGCTGGACACCGCGCTCTCGCAGCACCTGCAAATTGAAGCGATGAAGCTGGCTTTTGCCGACCTGCATGCCTATGTGGCTGATCCGAGCGCGATGCGGGACGTCAGCGTCACCGACTTGCTCAACCCCGCCTACTTGGCCCAACGCGCCAAGCTGATCGACCCGGATCGCGCCGCCCCGGCACGCGTGGGTTCACCCCACAACGGCGGCACGGTGTACCTCACGGCGGCAGACAAAAATGGCATGATGATTTCTTTCATCCAGTCCAACTTCAAAGGTTTTGGCTCGGGCGTGGTCGTGCCCAACACAGGAATCGCCCTGCAAAACCGGGGCTGGGGCTTTAACCTCAAGCCGGGTCATCCGAACCAGGTGGCGCCGGGCAAGCGGCCATCGCACACCATCATCCCGGGTTTCCTCACGCGGGCGGGGCAGCCGCTGATGAGCTTTGGTGTCATGGGCGGCTCCATGCAGGCGCAAGGCCATGTGCAGGTGACGGTGCGCGTGGCCGACCATGGGCAGAACCCACAGGTCGCCAGCGACGCCCCACGCTGGCGCGTCATGGACGACAACCACGGCGTGGCGGTGGAGTGGAACTTCTCGCCCGAGGCGATTGAAGGCCTGATCGCCCGCGGTCACCCGGTCAAGGTGTCGCCGCGCTTTGACACCGAGTTTGGCTGCGCCCAAATGGCCATGAAAACCGAGCACGGCTACATCGCCGCATCCGACCACCGCAAGGATGGCTACCCGGTTGGCTTCTGATTTTGTATAATCCAAGGCTTCGCAGCGCATTTGTGGTTCCGCGGCGAAGACGTTTCCGTGTTCGTCACGGTGACACTCCCCACCTAAGAGATTCCCAGTAGAGGAACGCCGACCGTGGAAAAGAGCCCAACAAACCCTCCTTTAAAAAGAGAAATCTCATGTCAACTTTCAGCGCAAAACCCGCTGAGGTCGTGCACGAGTGGTTTGTGATTGACGCGACCGACAAGGTCCTCGGACGAGTAGCCAGCGAAG
>JAYVPU010000290.1:0-14589 GCA_043757205.1 Comamonadaceae bacterium
GAATTGGCGGGACTGCAACCCAGCAGCCTGTAGCGCGGTGCTGATGCCACCCAGGGAGTTTTGACTCCATGCCTGATATTGCTGGGTGTAATTCGCAGAGGTGGTGCTCTTGCCGTAACCGGGGTATTGCTGCTTGAAAAGCTGGTCAATATTGCCCGCGGTGTAGCTCAGGGATTGGCCTTGCGCAACGAGGCTGGCCAACTGCTGCAATTCGCCTGAAGCCTGCCCCCAGATCTGCTGCGGTGAACTGGTCAAGTTCTTCGCCTGGTTGGCCAACGAGGTCAGCTGGTTTTGCACCATCTGGATCTGCTGGGCAGTTTGGATGACTATCTCAATGTTGTTGCGGATCTGCGTGACTTCAGTTGAACCGCCATTACCCATGACGGTCCCGCCGAATGCTGCAGGGTTGGCTGCCGATAGAACTACGGCACTCAAAATCAATAATTTACGCATTTGTTTCTCCTTTTGGCGTCATCAATTGAATTTCTTCGGCTGCTCGATGACGGCGACGCTGCCGAAGTGGAATGAATGGCTCTTGATCGTGGTTGTCCACAGGCCCTTCCTGGTAGAAGGAAGGTAGAGGGCAGATCGCGCTTTTCTAGGTATGCCTCAACGGCATGGCGAACCACTGCCGCAACGGACATGTCCGAAGCGTTGGCCAGCTCCAGCAGCTGGGCATCCATCTCTGGAGTAAACCGGATAGTTCTGTTCGCTTTCATGGTTGCTTAAACCTCGGTAGAAATTTCCGAAACCAGTGCACGACGGGCCACTGGTGTCAGTTCAATTTGTGCGATTAGCCCAATGCGCTCTGCCGCCTCACGAGCTGCGGCGACGGATGCGGTGACAGTGGGATACACAAAAATTCCAGATTCAAAGAAGCCGGAGCGCGAGGCGTTCATCCAGGCGGGCTTACCAAGCTCCTGGAGGTATCCCCACGGTGTGCGACGCTCCCGCGTGATGCGGAAGAATATTTTTCCGGTCGTGTCCTGGTCTGGGTTGAATTGACTTGCCATATTTCCTCCTGTTGGCGTGTTAAAAATCTCACTCACTAGCTCGGGCATTGCGTGTTTTCTTTTTTGGGGTAAACAGACAAAACTGCTTCTCCGGCCGATAAAGACACCCCCCACAATTCCCCCGCACTCCACGTCGGGGGTTGTGGGGGGTGGCCGGCCGGAGAGCCGTTTTGATGGAGGCAGCTGCGCCAGCAAGGGGCATGACAGAGCGCTTGTCGCGGCCCGCTTGCGGGCTGGCGTGACACTTGCCAGCGGATGCCGGGTCGGAGTGAGGCTGCGGTTGTGCGCCAGGGTGTCCTTGGAGTTCGCCGCCATTCAGGCTTATTCAGGCTTAGGAGGTGCCAAGTCCCGCTGCCCTGCCTGCCCCCTTCATTGCCAAGCAAAAAGGCCTTGGGGCCGCGTTTAAGCCACTTTGCAGCCTGCCGTAGGACAGGCTGCGCCGAGTAGACGAGTGAGCGGGGGTGCATTACGCCCCCTGGGGGGCACTTAAATGGCTGTTTGAACAGTTGTCCACAGAAAACAGCCCTCTTGCTATAGGGTAAGAAACTATCGGAATCAATACCGGTATTAGTGGAGGTCTGATTCAGCGAAGCTTTGAGGTCTGATTCAGCGAGGCTCTCTGGGGAAGTGTTGAGGTCTGATTCAGCGTGCATAACTGCCTCACTCAACAGACTTGCCAACAGGAGGCTGTGACGGAAGCATCAGCAGACCCGATGCGTCCAACTTCACGCGGGCGGCGGGATAGACCGCCAATGCGTCACGAAGAGCCGGCTTGAATTTCTTTTGAAAGTCATTCAACGGCCTTAGGCCAGTGAACTCCTGGCCAAACTGGCCAAAGAGATGATTCCAGCTCAGCCATTGGCCGCAAACATCCAGGCGGTGCAGCCTGTGTGCCAGCCAGGTGTAAATATCGAGGGCTAGCGCTGATCCTTTAAGAGCCTGCAATGCTCTCGTGTCGAGAGGAACACCGTAGGCCTGTAGCTCTTTGAAATATTGATCTGACAACACCAGTAGGCCTGGCCACAAGGATTTTTGTCCACTGTCTTTTGAGGCGATCCAGGCATCAAACTGCTGAATTGGCTGGCCGTTGAAGGTCCGGCCTTTGTAGCCAAATTGCAACCGACAGGCGGCGAGCGCATGCATTTGCATCCGCAAGGTTGAGTAGCCACCACGTGCGCCGCCACTGGTGGCTTTGCCCAGCTCCCTCAAAAATGCCGAAGCACTGTCACCGATGGGGACTTCTGGCGTGTTGTGTCTTTTTGCGTAGGTGGACACCCAAGCCAGTGCAATTCGCGGCATCGGCCCATAGGGCACCGGTTGCCGCACCTGGCCGTCGCCTTCATCGAGGTACCCCGCTTGCACATTGATCCAAGCCGCGCCCTGACGGCGCGTGAATTCATGGCCATCAACTCTTGAACGCGGGAGTCCTACCTGGCACAGGACAGAGTGCATGAATGCCAAGTCATTGCCCGCAGGTGGCTTGGTTTGAATGCAATGCGCAGCAGCCAAGATGGCGACGTCTTTTTTCCCTCGGGCCTTGGTCAGTTGCCCTGGGTTTTGTGCGTATATGGCCATGGCTCACCCGCGCCTAGCGGATTGAGCTGCGGAACCAGCGATTTGACGCTGGCGGGCAATGCTCTCTGCCTTTGTGGGTCGGCCTCGCTTTTTCGGCGTAATGGGGGCCAGAGCGTCGGGAGCCTGTTGCACGCTTCGAACTGGAGGCGCAGTGTTTTGGACGTGCTGGGCAAGCCATGCCTCAACATCTTCCACGCGCCAGAGCAGGCGTTTGCTGCCCGGTAGGCGGCAGATAGGGGGGAGTGATTTGGGATTGCGGCTCGCGTCGCAGCGGACGCTAGCAGGCGATTTCTGGATGTAGGTCGCTAGTTGATCTACGGTAAGCAAAGCTTTCATTGGCCACAATCAATTCGGACCACTCAAGACAAGTCTCAAGTGGTTCGAATGAGTACGCGGCAGCCATGGTGCAGTTGCATTTGCATCCCAAGCAGCTTTGCCAAGCTGGGTGGAAGTGCACCATGACGGGGTTATCCCCCAAGGTGGCCTGCTCTCCTAAAAGCTTCGCTCGTTGTCCCCGGCCTCATCCAGACCGGCGGCGTTGCTTATGGGCGATTGCCTCGCGGCATCCTTTCTTACTATCCAGCTACGTCCGCTTGTTGCTGGATAGCTGCTGAACGGTTCACATCGCTGAAGGAATTGAGATAGTTCGCGCACCATCATCAATCAAACCCTTCAATGACTAAGTGTCCTCAGCGCATTGGGGTCAATGGTACATGCAATTAATGTCAATGTCTAGCACGATGACGCTGTTGGTGTGCCAGAAACTACGGAGAAGTCTCCAATGACTTGGCACAATTTCGGCACAGTCAGTGTGCCAAATAACGCTAAACATTGCGCCTCAATGCGATGCATTGAATGGCGTAACTCCTTGATTTACAAGGGAATTAATGGTGCGGCTGGCGGGGATCGAACCCACGACCCTTGGCTTCGGAGGCCAATACTCTATCCACTGAGCTACAGCCGCACAGTCATGCAGCTACGCATTGTAGGAGGTTTCAACCAGGGCGGCGGCTATAATCGCCGGTTGTTTCCCAGCCCCTGTTTTTTTGAGGACACCATGAGCGCGAACGACCACGAAGAAGCCCACACCGGCCCGATCAAGAACCCCAAGCAAGTGTTGATTGCTTCTGTGCTGGCTTTTGTCCTGCCAGTGTTCATCATCATCGGCCTGGTGTACTACGTGACTTCCGCGCCCAAGCCCCGCGCTGGCGCGGTGAACGCGGAACAGTCGGTGGCTGAACGCATTCAGAAGGTGGGCAGCGTTGAGATTCGCGATGCCAACCGCCCACTCAAGAGCGGTGAAGACGTGTTCAAGGCCCAGTGCGCGGCCTGTCACGCCACCGGCGCTGCGGGTGCACCCAAGCTGGCTGATGCAGCCGCCTGGGGCCCGCGCATCAAGACGGGTCTGGAGAAGCTGGTGACCTCGGCCCTCAAAGGCAAGGGCGCCATGGCGCCACAAGCTGGCGGCGATTTCACTGACGTAGAGATTGCGCGCGGTGCGGTTTACATGGCCAATGCCGCGGGTGCCAAATTCGCTGAACCCAAACCAGCCGCGACGGTGACGGCTGAAGCCAAGTAAGCGCTTCACTTCCCATAAAAAAACCGGCTTTCACGCCGGTTTTTTAAGAAAAATCGTTCTTTAAGCTATATAGAACAGGCCTAACCAGCTATTTTTTTTGTAGCGCCTTTGGACTGAGAACATAAGAAAACCGAGCGCTCAGACTCTGCTCCTCGCACGCATGTGGCTCCCACACGCCCGCTTGCACAGCCTCAGCGGCTTGCACCACGTCCTGGGTGTGGACCAATCCAAAACCAAGCTCAGTCACGAGGTAAACGTGGCCATGCTCATCCATCAGACAAGTCTGAACTTGCGTTGGCACGCCGGTATGCGCGCTCACAGAAAAGTCGGCACTCACCCGCCAGATGTAGGGCGTGGCCTCCAGTTCGACAAACACGCGTTGCGGCCCGTTTTGGAAGTACCAGCGTCCCTGCGCATCCACTAGGTAATTGCGGGCAATGAACTCAATGAGTTTTTCATGTTGAAGCAGCGAGCCCTTGGCTTGCTTGCCACCACTGGCAAACGCACCCGCAGCTTGCGTGCGGTCGTCGCGCATATACCAGTTGCCACGCGCACTGAGCCCCAGCCAGCCATAGCAGTCGGGTACGTCGGGCCACTTGGCCATGGCTTGTTTAACGATGTCATCCATGGCAGCGCTGCTCAGCCCGGAACTGAATGGGCGTAGAGACCACTGTCAGGCATCAGCTCAACCGTGCTCAGCTTGGACAGCAGCCAGCCGCCTACCGCCTCGGGCAGGGCTTGCACATGGCCGGGCGGCAACCCTGTAGCAAAGCCCACATGCCCGCCTTGGTCGGGTTGCCACAGGGTGACGCAGGGGCCAACCTCCTCGGCAAGGGGCAGGCTGGAGGCGGGGATGAACGGGTCGTTGCGCGCATTCAAGGCCAACGCGGGAACACGGATGCAGTGCAAATTCGGTTTGGCTGAGGCGCGAGCCCAGTAATCCTCCGCATTTTTAAAGCCGTGCAGCGGGGCCGTGAAGATGTCGTCAAACGCATGCAAATCACAGGCCGCCTGTAGTGCTCTTGCGTCAAACAATTTAGGGTATTGCGCCAGCTTGGCCATAGCTTTGGGCTTCATGGACTGTAGAAACATGCGGGTATAAACCAGCCGATTAAAGCCTTGGCCAATGGCCCGCCCCCCCGCCACCAAGTCCAACGGGGAACACACACTGGCCACCGCCGATACGACCTTGCCAGCCGCCTCGCCCATTTCGCCCGCCCATCGCATCAGCGCATTGCCGCCCAGCGAGATACCAACCACCACGATAGGGCCGCGGTGCATTTTGCGAAAGCGTGCCAGAATCCAGCCGATTTCTTCAAAATCACCCGAGTGGTAGGCGCGCGGTGCGTGGTTGGTTTCCCCGCTACAGCCCCGGAAATGGGGCACGGCATAGGACATGCCGTTGCGTTGCGCATAGTCGGCGAATGCTTCCGCGTAGTGGCTACGCGAGGAGCCTTCCAGCCCATGAAACAACACCATCAAGGTATTGTGCTCAGGGCCAGCAAGCCAATCCACGTCGATGAAGTCAGCATCAGGCGTGGGCCAGCGCTCTCTGCGGTACTGCGGGCGAGGACCGAACACGCGGCGTGAATACAGCGCAGGCCAGATGGTTTGAAGATGACTGCCCGGCAGCCATAAAGGGGCGACATAGTTCATAAAAATCAATCATCCAGTGCAACCCATTCTCCACCAACAATTGACGTCGATCAAGCGCTGTTCGTCAAAGGTTGGGGGGTATGCTTGTCATTTGGTTTTCATCAGGCGTTTTATGTCGCGCTGGCTGAATGTTTAATTGAAATTGTGGCGGATCGCGAGCTCAACCAGCAGTTGCGCAAACCCAACGTAAAAAGCCCCAGCTCTTTCGAGTGAGGCTTTTTGTGGGATGACGTCAGTCCGTGAGGACTGAGCTTCATGGCTGTATTTAACGCTTCTGGCGGTACTTGCGCAGGGCCGAGAGTTGAGCCGCGAAAATCGCCAACTCAGACTGGGCCTTGGCCAGATCAATTTCGCTTTTGGCGTTCTTGACGGCTTCTTGCGCAGCCAAGCGCGCTGCGTTGGCCTTCTCTTCGTCCAGATCCTTGCCGCGAATGGCGGTGTCGGTGAGAACGGTCACGCAATCCGGTTGCACTTCAAGAATACCGCCAGCGACGAAGATGAATTCTTCGCTGCCGTCGGCCTTTTCAATGCGCACCGAGCCCGACTTGATGCGGGAGATCAGCGGTGTGTGGCGTGGGTAAATGCCCAACTCGCCCGCTTCACCGGGCAAGGCGACAAAACGCGCTTCGCCCGAGAAGATGGACTCTTCGGCACTGACCACATCAACATGGATGGTTTTCATGGTTTTCCTATTCTGTGAAGTACAGAATTAGACTTTCTTGGCCTTCTCGAAAGCCTCGTCAATGGTGCCGACCATGTAGAAGGCCTGCTCGGGCAGATGATCGCACTCGCCCGCTACGATCATCTTGAAGCCGCGAATGGTCTCGGCCAGCGTCACGTATTTACCGGGGGAGCCGGTGAACACTTCAGCCACGTGGAAAGGCTGGGACAGGAAGCGCTGGATCTTGCGGGCACGCGCCACAGCCAGTTTGTCTTCCGGTGCCAACTCGTCCATGCCCAAAATCGCAATGATGTCGCGCAGCTCTTTGTAGCGCTGCAAGGTGCCTTGCACAGCACGTGCGGTTTCGTAGTGGTCAGCACCCACAACCAGCGGATCCAACTGACGACTGGTGGAGTCCAGTGGATCCACCGCAGGGTAGATACCCAGCGAAGCGATGTCACGGCTCAGCACCACGGTGGAATCCAGGTGGGCGAAGGTGGTAGCAGGGCTGGGGTCGGTCAAGTCATCGGCAGGCACGTACACGGCCTGGATGGATGTGATGGAGCCGGTCTTGGTCGAGGTGATGCGCTCTTGCAAGCGACCCATCTCTTCGGCCAAGGTTGGCTGGTAACCCACGGCGGAAGGCATACGACCCAACAGGGCAGACACTTCGGTGCCGGCCAGGGTGTAGCGGTAGATGTTGTCCACAAAGAACAGCACGTCTTTGCCTTCGTCTCGGAAGGACTCGGCGATGGTCAGACCGGTCAGGGCCACACGCAGACGGTTGCCTGGGGGCTCGTTCATCTGGCCGTACACCATGGCCACTTTGGACTCTTCGAGGTTCTCAAGGTTCACCACGCCGGAGTCGGCCATCTCGTGATAGAAGTCGTTACCTTCACGGGTACGCTCACCCACACCAGCGAACACGGACAAGCCGCTGTGCGCCTTTGCGATGTTGTTGATGAGTTCCATCATGTTCACGGTCTTGCCCACACCGGCACCACCGAACAGGCCCACCTTGCCGCCTTTGGCGAAGGGGCAAACCAGGTCAATCACTTTGATGCCGGTTTCCAGCAGTTCTTGTGACGGGCTCAGCTCGTCATAGGTGGGGGCTTTGCGGTGAATGGAGGCGGTTTTCGTGCTGGCAACCGGGCCTCGCTCGTCAATCGGCGCGCCCAGCACGTCCATGATGCGGCCCAATGTGGCTTTGCCGACCGGCACCATGATGGGGTTGGCGGTGTTTTGCACCATCATGCCGCGACGCAGGCCGTCAGAAGAACCCAGCGCAATGGTACGGACAATGCCGTCACCCATTTGCTGCTGCACTTCAAGGGTCAGCGTGGAGCCGTCCATTTTGAGCGCGTCATAAATTTTAGGCATCTGGTCACGTGGAAATTCTACGTCCACCACCGCGCCGATACACTGAACAATCTTGCCTTGGAATTGAGCCATTTTTTGCTCCAAAAATAAATACGTTTAAATCGTCGCGTGTGACTGGAAGGTCACACCGCTGCTGCACCGGCGACGATTTCCGAAAGTTCTTTCGTGATCGCTGCTTGACGCGTTTTGTTGTAGATGAGCTTGAGCTCGCCAATCACGCTGCCTGCGTTGTCGGTGGCCGATTTCATGGCCACCATACGGGCCGACTGCTCAGACGCCATGTTTTCAGCCACGGCCTGATAGACCAGTGCTTCCACATAACGAATCAACAAGTCGTCGATGACGGACTGTGCATCGGGCTCGTAGATGTAATCCCAGCCGTGTTGCGGGCCACTGGCCAGCGCTTCGGCTTGCATCTTCGCCGCCGACAAAGGCAACAACTGCTCAACCACGGGCTCCTGCTTCATCGTGTTGATGAAACGGGTGTAGCACAGGTACACAGCGTTGATCTCGCCTTTGGCATAAGCATCGAGCAAGACCTTGACCGGGCCGATCAGCTTTTCCAGATGCGGGGTGTCGCCCAGTTGGGTCGCATGCGACACCACCTTGGCACCGACGCGGGTCAAAAAGCCCAGGCCCTTGTTGCCAATCGCCACCGCCTGCGTGCTGACGCCTGCGGCTTGCAGATCGCGCAGCTTGGTGGTGACACCGCGCAGCACGTTGGTGTTCATGCCGCCGCACAAGCCCTTGTCCGTCGTCACCACAATCATGCCCGTGGACTTGACGTCGTTGGACTTCATGAAGGCGTGCACGTACTCAGGGTTGGCTTGGCCCAAGTTGGCTGCGATGTTGCGGATCTTCTCGCAATAGGGACGGGCACCGCGCATGCGCTCCTGCGCCTTGCGCATTTTGCTGGCGGCCACCATCTCCATGGCTTTGGTGATCTTCTTGGTGTTTTCCACCGATTTGATCTTGCCGCGTATTTCCTTACCTGCTGCCATAGTGGCTCCTGTCTAGGTAGGAAAAATCAAGCAAACGACTTTTTGAACGCGGTCGCTGCAGCTGTCAATTCAGCCTCAGCATCCTTGTCCATGGCCTTGGCTGCTTCCAGCTTGGCCAACAGGGGCGCGTGCTTGTCTTTGAGGTAAGCGTGCAGACCGTGCTCGAAAGCCAGAACCTTCTTGACTTCGATGTCGTCCATGAAGCCTTTGTTCACGGCAAACAAGGTCGAGGCCATCAAGCTGATGGTCAGCGGGCTGTACTGCGCCTGCTTGAGCAACTCGGTCACGCGGGCACCGCGGTCCAACTGCTTGCGGGTGGCTTCGTCCAGGTCAGAAGCGAACTGCGCGAACGCAGCCAACTCACGGTACTGGGCCAGGTCGGTACGGATACCGCCAGACAAGTTCTTCACCAGTTTGGTCTGTGCAGCGCCACCTACGCGGGACACCGAGATACCGGCGTTAATCGCGGGGCGGATACCGGCGTTGAACAGCGAGGTCTCCAAGAAGATCTGACCGTCGGTGATGGAAATCACGTTGGTGGGCACGAAGGCAGACACGTCACCGGCTTGCGTTTCAATGATGGGCAGTGCCGTCAATGAACCCGTTTTGCCTTTGACGGCACCTTTGGTGAAGTCTTCAACATACTTCTCGTTCACGCGTGCGGCGCGCTCCAGCAGACGGCTGTGGAGATAGAACACGTCGCCAGGGTAGGCTTCGCGGCCTGGTGGGCGACGCAACAGCAGCGACACCTGACGGTAAGCCACAGCTTGCTTGGACAGGTCGTCATACACGATCAATGCGTCTTCGCCGCGGTCACGGAAGTACTCACCCATGGTGCAGCCCGAGTAGGCGCTGACGTACTGCATGGCAGCGGATTCAGAGGCGGTAGCCGCCACAACGATGGTGTACTCCATCGCACCAGCTTGCTCCAGCGCGCGCACCACGTTTTTGACGGAAGAGGCTTTTTGGCCAATCGCGACGTAAACGCAGGTCATGTTCTGACCTTTTTGGTTGATGATCGCGTCAATCGCCACAGCGGTTTTGCCGGTCTGGCGGTCGCCAATGATCAGCTCGCGCTGGCCACGGCCCACGGGCACCATGGAGTCGATGGACTTCAAGCCAGTCTGCATGGGCTGATCGACCGATTTACGGGCGATCACGCCGGGTGCGACCTTCTCAATCACGTCGGTCATCTTGGCATTGATTGGGCCTTTGCCGTCAATGGGCTGACCTAGAGCGTTGACCACGCGGCCTTTGAGCTCAGGGCCCACGGGCACTTCCAGAATACGACCCGTGCACTTGACGGTGTCGCCTTCGGAGATGTGCTCGTAAGCACCCAAAATCACGGCGCCAACTGAGTCGCGCTCAAGGTTCAGTGCCAAGCCGTAGCTGGGCTGACCTTCAGCGTCGGCAGGGAATTCCAGCATCTCGCCCTGCATCACGTCCGACAGGCCGTGAATGCGGCAAATGCCGTCGGTCACGGAGACGACCGTACCCTGGTTGCGGATGTTGGCATTGGCGGACAGGCCTTCAATGCGGCTCTTGATCAATTCAGAGATTTCTGCGGGATTGAGTTGCATGGCTCTTTCCTTCTTTCGTTAATTGGGCAGACGGCTGGGCTTGCGCCTCAGGCCGTCAATGCCACTTTCATTTGTTCCAGACGGGCTTTGACGGATGTGTCAAGAACCTCATCACCCACGACGACACGAATGCCACCAATCAAATCAGCTTGCAATTCGACGGATACATTGAGTTTGCGTGCGAAGCGCTTTTCCAGCGTCACGGCCAATTCGGCCAGCGCAGCAGGGTCAATCGCAAACGCGCTGTAGACCACCGCGTCAGCAGAGCCGCTTTGCGCATTTTTCAGCGCGCGAAACTGCTCAGCAATCTCAGGCAAAGCATTCAAGCGACCGTTCTCAATCACCGTGCGCAAGAAGTTTTTTGCCATCTCAGGCAAGGCAACTTTGCTCACACCGGCAATCACATCGAACACTTGCGTGGCTGTAACGTTGGGGTTTTCAGCGAACTGTTGCAGTTGCGAGTTGCTCGCAATGGCTTGCAGTGCCTCAACCCAGGCAGCCGCACCGTTCAAGTCGGAGACTGAAGCCTTGAACAAGGCCTCAGCGTAAGGGCGGGCAATGGTGGCGAGTTCGGCCATGGTTGTCCTCTTACAGCTCAGTCTTCAAGCGACCCAGCAGATCAGCATGAACAGTGGCGTTGACTTCCTTGCGGAGAATCTGCTCTGCACCTTTGACTGCCAGTGCAGCGACCTGCTCGCGCAGTGCCTCACGTGCCTTGACGGTTTGCTGATCGGCTTCGGCCTTGGCCGCTGCAATGATCTTGTTGCCTTCTTCCGTGGCTTTGGCCTTGGCTTCTTCCACCAGGGCTTGGCCACGTCGTTCAGCATCAGCCAGACGCGCGGTGGACTCGGTGCGTGACTTGGCCAGCTCTGCCTCTACCCGCTGATTGGCGGATGAAAGTTCAGACTTGGCTTTGTCAGCAGCGGCGAGGCCGTCGGCAATTTTGCCAGCGCGCTCATCCAGTGCCTTCGCAATGGGGGGCCACACGAATTTCATCGTGAACAGCACCAGCAATGCGAAGACGATGGCTTGCGCAATCAGTGTTCCATTAATGCTCACAGTAAATCTCCCATAGTGTAGGTTTCATGGGGGTATCAAGCCCGGGTGTTGCAAGCAAGGCTTACTTGACCAGACGTGCGATTTGCGAGAGGAATGGGTTGGCTGTGGTGAACCACAGGGCAATGCCGGTGCCGATGATGAACGAAGCGTCAATCAGGCCCACCAGCAAAAACATTTTGGTCTGCAACTCGCCCATCAGCTCAGGCTGGCGGGCAGCGGCTTCAAGAAACTTGCTGCCCATGATGCCGATGCCGATACAGGCACCCATAGCGCCCAAACCAATGATCAAACCAGCGGCGAGAGCAACAAAACCAATGACTTCCATGATGACTCCTTAAGAAACTAAAAACTGAAAATTAAAAATAAAACCAAACCAAACTAATCAAGCTAACCAACATACCAAACCAGAAACTAAGAAATTCTCCCCGGAGCCGACGCCTAAAATCAGTGCGCGTCGTGCGCCTGCCCGATGTACACCAGGGTCAACATCATGAACACAAATGCCTGCAGGACAATGATCAGAATGTGGAACACGGCCCAGGCCCAGCCAGCGACCACGTGCAACACCAGCAGCGCCAGGCTGCCCGGATCGAACGACAGCGCCCAGGCACCGCCCAGCAACGCGATCAGCATGAACAGCAGCTCGCCCGCATACATGTTGCCAAACAGCCGCATGCCGTGGGACACGGTCTTGGCCACGAATTCCATCATTTGCATGGCAAAGTTGGCCACGCCAAGCAACAAGGCAAAGACCGGATTTTTGCTGGTGCCAAACGGTGCCGTGACCAACTCATGCGACCAGCCGCCGATGCCCTTGATCTTGACGTTGTAAATCAGGCAGATGACCAGCACTGAGACGGAAAGCCCCATGGTGACTGACAGATCGGCCGTAGGCACAATTCGCAGGTAGGCGTGGTGCGGGTCGCCCCCCGCAGCACCGTAGATTTTTTCCCAAATCAAAGGCAAAAAGTCCAGCGGCAGCAAGTCCATCGCGTTGAGGAGAATGATCCAGACAAACACAACCAGCGCCAGCGGCGCGACCATTTTGCGGCTGGTGGCGTTGTGGACAATGGATTTGGCCTGGGCATCGACCATTTCAATCAAGATCTCAACGGCTGCCTGAAACCGGCCCGGCACGCCCGAAGTGGCTTTTCGCGCTGCTTGCCACAGGAAGAAACAGCCGAGCACGCCCAAGACGACCGAGAAGATGATGGAATCAATGTTGAAAACGGAGAAATCGACGATTTCCGTTTGCGGCTTGTTTTGCCAATGCGTCAGGTGGTGAACAATATAGTCACTGCTGGAGGGAGCGGTTGCTTCTGCGGCCATTGTTCTTAACTCTTCAATTAATTCGTTTCGATTTCGGACGCACTAACAGCGCCACCCAATACACCTTCAAAGTCACGATCAGGCCAATCAGCATTGCCAACCAGTCCAAATCTGCAACCCACCGTGGCGCGGCAAAAAGCATCCCGCCACTCACAAAAATCTTGACCGCTTCCCACAAGAAAAACCCAAAACCGGCGGTCGTCCGGTTGAGCGACGAGAACTGGCTTGTCAGGCCCCGTGCAAACAGCAAGCCAGGGACCACCACCACCAGCGCACCGTAGCCAGCAGACCAGGCCTTCGCTGAACTCTGCGTGACGCCCCAAGTGGCCAAAGCCACCAACACACCCACTATCGCCTGCAACCCCACCACGCGCCAGGGTGACAGTGCCGGCATCGATTCGCGCAAGGCCTGCGCCTCTTGCGCACTGAGCGGCTTGAACTGCGGGTCATCAAGAAGCCGGTCGTCGCTGCCGTCGTGACTTGCTTGGTATCCAGGGCCGGCCATGATTATCGACATCTCAAATTACACGCAGGTTACACAACTTCACTTCCGGCAATCACCGCAAAGCCTACGATTATACGTAGAAACCCGCTACAAGCGTTTACCTTTCGGGTTATTTACCGCGGCTGCGATAATTTCGGCATGAACACTCCCCCCTTACTGCCCCCGCTGCCCTGCTACCTCAATGGCGAATTCACGTTGTTGCCTGACGCAAAAATCAGCGTCATGGACCGTGGCTTTATCTTTGGCGACGGCGTGTACGAGGTGGTTCCGGTCTATGCCGGTGAGCCCTTCCGATTTGATGCGCACATGGCGCGGCTGGACCGCTCATTGGGCGAGCTGCGCATGGCCAACCCGATGACGCACGCGCAGTGGCGCGATGTGTTATCAAAATTAATAGCTAACTATGCACACTCCACAGGGGCTGGCTCCCAAAACATTGATCAACTGATCTACATCCAGGTCACCCGTGGCGTGGCGCTGCGGGACCACGTGATGCCCGAACACATCACGCCCACGGTGTTTGTGATGACCAACCTGATGAAGCCGCCCACCCCCGAGCAGCGCGCCAGCGGCGTGGCGTGCGTCACTGCGGACGATTTCCGCTGGGAGAAAGCGCACATCAAAACTACCAGCCTGCTGGGCGCGGTGTTTTCGCGGCAGATCAGCTTTGACGCTGGCGCGATTGAGACCGTGATGTTCCGCGACGGCTTTTTGAGCGAGGCTGCCGCCAGCAACGTCTGGGCGGTCAAAAACGGCAAGGTGCTGGGCCCGCCCAAAGACAACCTTGTACTGCAAGGCATCCGCTACGGGCTGATAGAAGACATCTGCCGCGAACAGGGCCTGGGCTTCGAGCTGCGCCGCATCAGCCGCGACGAAGTGCTGGACGCCGACGAGTTGCTGCTGTCCAGCGCCACCAAGGAGGTGTTGGCCATCACGACATTGGACGGCCAGCCGGTCGGCCATGGCGCAACACGCGGCAAACCCGGCCCGGTCTACGCCAAATTGCACGCCGGCTACCAGGCGGCCAAAGAGCGGGCCAAGGCATCCTCTTTGGCGGCCAGCACCCAATGACCCAATTGCCGCCCGAAGGGTCATCCCCTGGCGCGCCATGTCTCGGTGCAGCATCTCCCGCAACACCCTCTGCCGATGCCCCGGCCCCGCGCCAGGAGTCGCTCATCCAGTACCCCTCGCTGTTCCCGATCAAGGTCATGGGCGTCAAAGTAGACGGCCTGGTGCACGCCATCACCCACA
>JAYVPU010000291.1:0-3660 GCA_043757205.1 Comamonadaceae bacterium
CAAACAAGCCCGGCGCGACCAGGCCCGTGCCGCGCCTTTGGCGGCAGAAAAAGCCATCAGCCAAAAGGAGGCAGACGACGCCCAATCCGCGCTGGAATCCGCTGAAGCCGCACTCAAGCAAACACATGCGCAGGCCAACGAGGCCCGGCTCAACCTGGCCTACACCAAGGTGGTCGCCCCCATTGCGGGTGTCACCGGCGCCGCGGCCAAGTCCGACGGCAACCTGATCACCACCAGCGACAGCCTGCTCACCACCATCGTGCAGACCAACCCGATGTATGTGAACTTCAGCCTGTCTGAGGCCGATGTGCTGCGCATGACGCAGCAACTCAGCAGCGGTCAACTCAACGTGCCCGGTAATGCGGGCGGCAAGCGCGCGGCCAATGGCAGCCTGGGCTTTAGCGTCAAGCTCAAGCTGGCCGACGGCAGCCTGTACGGGCGCGAAGGCAAACTCAATTTCACCAGTGAAAAGGTTAACCCGCAGACCGGCAGCTTTGAGGCGCGGGCTGAGCTGCCCAACCCCGAGGGTGTGCTGCGTCCGGGTCAGTTTGTGCGCGTCGTGTTGGGCGGCGCGAGTCGCCCCAACAGTTTGAGCGTGCCGCAGCGCGCGGTGATTGACAGCCCCTTTGGCAAGATCGTGTTTGTCGTCAACAAAGACGACAAGCTGGAACCGCGTCCGGTGGAGCTGGACGGCTGGAGCCAGGGCGAGTGGATTGTGACCAAGGGCGTGCAGGCCGGTGACAGGGTGTTGGTGGAAGGCTTCATCAAAGCGCATGACCCAGGCATGACGGTCAAGCCTGTGCCGTATGTGCCCAGTGCAGCACCGAATGCGCAAGCAAAACCGCCCGCCGAAGCCGCCAGTCAAGCGCAAGTAGCTCCTAAATAGAGAGCAGACTTCCCATGTTCTCCAAATTTTTTATTGACCGTCCGATCTTCGCGACGGTGCTCTCACTGTTCCTGGTGCTGGCGGGGCTCGCCGCGATGCGGATCTTGCCGATCTCGCGTTACCCGGAAATCTCGCCGCCTGTCGTCAACGTGCGGGCTATTTACCCCGGTGCTTCGGCCGAGGTGCTGGAAACCACGGTGGCCGCACCCATAGAGCAGTCCATCAACGGCGTGGAAAAAATGCTGTACATGGACAGCACCTCGTCAGGCGACGGCGCGGTGACCATCAACGTGACTTTTGATGTCGGCACCAACCTCGATATTGCCGCCGTCAACGTGAACAACCGTGTCAACCAGGTCTTGAGCAAGCTGCCGCAAGAGGTGCAACGCCAGGGTTTGACGGTGAGTAAAAGCTCGGCCAACTTTCTGGTGGTGGCGGCGGTGTACTCACCTGATGACCGCTATGACGCGCTGTTCATCTCCAACTACGTCACGCAAAACATGCTGGACGCTATCAAACGCGTGCCCGGCACCACCAATGTGCAAATTTTCGGGGCGAAGGACTACGCCATGCGTATCTGGCTGCGGCCCGACCGCATGGCGCAACTGGGCATCACGGTGGGTGACATCAACAGCGCCGTGTCCGAGCAAAACGCGCAGTACGCCGCAGGCAAGATCGGCTCACCGCCCGATAACACCGAAGAGCTGACGCTGACCGTCACAGCTCGTGGCCGACTGCTGGAGCCAGAGCAGTTTGGCAACATCGTGATCCGCAGCGGCGACAAGGGGGCCGTGGTGCGGCTCAAAGACGTGGCGCGGATCGAGCTGGGCTCCAAAGACTACAACTTTTATGGCCGCGTCAACGGTCACCCCTCGGTGCCGGTGGGCGTGTTTTTGCAGACCGGCGCCAATGCGCTGGAGACACGCGCGGCGGTGGAGAAAACCTTGCTTGAGCTCAAGGCCAAATTCCCTGCAGGCCTGACCTATTCCACCCCTTACGACACCACGCCCTTGGTGGCCGAGTCCATCCACGAGGTGGTCAAGACCCTGGCCGAAGCCATGGTGCTGGTGTTCCTTGTCGTGTACCTGTTTTTGCAAAGCTGGCGCGCCACTATCATCCCCACGCTGGCCGTGCCCGTGTCGCTCATTGGCACGATGGCCGGCCTGCACCTGCTGGGCTACAGCATCAACACGCTCACGCTGTTTGGCATGGTGCTGTCCATCGGCATCGTGGTGGATGACGCCATCGTGGTGTTGGAAAACGTCGAGCGCCTGATGCATGAAGAAGGCATGAGCCCGCGTGACGCAGCGATTGAGGCCATGCGCGAGGTGACTCGCCCGGTCATCGCCATCGTGCTGGTGCTGTGCGCGGCCTTCATCCCGGTGGCGTTTTTGGGCGGTTTGGCAGGCGAGTTGTACCGCCAGTTCTCGGTGACGATTTCTATCGCCGTGGTGCTGTCGGGCTTTGTGGCGCTGACGCTCACGCCCGCCCTGTGCGCGGTGCTGCTCAAGCCCGGGGCTGAACGCAAGAACAAGTTCTTTGATGGGTTCAACAAAGGCTTCAAACGCATGACGCAACGCTACACCCAGGGCGTGGCCTTTTTCCTCAAGCGCGGTGTGCTGGGCATGTTGCTGTTTGTGGGCATGTTGGGTTTGACGGGGCTGATGGTCAAGCTCGTACCCGGAGCCTTGGTGCCCGACGAAGACCAGGGCTATTTCATCGGCGCGGTGATCTTGCCCGAGGGCTCGTCGCTAGAGCGCACCAACCAGGTCGTTAAGCAGGTGGAGGCGGCCATGTCGCCGAATAAAAACATCGACACCGTGTTCAGTCTGGTGGGGCTGAATTTTCTGGGGGGAGGCGGCCTCAAGTCGTCTGCTGCCACCATGTTCTTCCCGCTCAAACCCTGGGCCGAGCGTGACCAGACGGCCAAAGAACTGGTGATGGAAACCTATATGAAGACCGGCGGCATCAAGGCTGGCTTGCCACTGGCCTTTGCACCACCCGCCATTCAGGGCCTGGGTCAAACCGGCGGCTTTGAGTTTTACCTGCAAAACAAGGGCGACGGCGGTGTGCGGCGCTTGGCGCAACTCTTGCCGGGTCTGCTGGAAGAGGCCAACAAGCAGCCTGAGCTCCAAGGCGTCAAAAGCATCTGGCAAGCCAACTCGCCCCAGCTCTATGTGAACGTGGACACGGAGAAAGCGCGCGCTTTGGGGCTGAATGTGGCCGACATCTACAACACCCTGGCTGCGACGCTGGGCAGCTACTACGTCAACGACTTCAACAAGAGCGGGCGCATTTACCAGGTGCTGATGCAGGCGGAGGGTCAGTACCGATCCAAGCCGGACGACATTGGGGCGTTGTACGTGCGCGCCAAGTCAGGCCAGATGGTGCCGATCCGCGCCGTGGCCGATGTGAAGTTTGTGGCCGGGCCGGATTCGGTGCAGCACTTCAACGCGCTGCCCAGCATCCAGATTTTGGGCGAGCCCAAACCCGGTTACAGCTCGGGTCAGGCCATTGCGGCCATGGAGCGGGTGGCGAATAAGGTGCTACCTCCAGATGCCGGTTACGACTGGGGTGGCACCGCCTTTCAGCAAAAGCGCAGCAGTGATGCTGGTACGCTGGCGCTGGCGGCGGGCATCCTGATGATCTTCTTGATTTTGGCCGCTCAGTATGAGAGATGGACCTTGCCTTTGTCGGTCTTGTTGGCCATGCCTTTTGGTATTTTTGGGGCATTGCTGGCGGTGTACTTGCGCCATTTCACCAACGACGTGTAC
>JAYVPU010000292.1:0-3660 GCA_043757205.1 Comamonadaceae bacterium
CGCTTAAGCTTTGATACCCAAGCCACTGTGGCAAAGGCCGAGCGCATCATCGAGCTGTATCAGGCGCAGGGCATTCACATTGACCGCGTGTTGATCAAAATTGCCGCAACCTGGGAGGGCATGGCCGCGGCCAAGCAACTGGAGCAGCGCGGCATTCATACCAACCTGACATTGCTGTTTTCGTTCAGCCAGGCGGTGGTGTGCGCCCAGTCTAAGGTGCAGTTGATCTCGCCTTTCGTTGGGCGCATTTACGACTGGCACAAAAAGTCAGCCGGGGCCACCTGGGTGGAGTCTGATAACGCGCAGGCCAACGACCCCGGCGTGCAGTCGGTGCGTGCCATCTACAACCACTACAAGCACTTTGGCATTGCCACCGAGGTGATGGGCGCGAGCTTTCGCAATGTGGGGCAGATCACCGCGCTGGCCGGGTGCGACTTGCTCACCATCGCGCCCGATTTGCTGGCGCAGCTAGAGGCCACCGACAACGCTGCGGTCCCGCTTACCCGTGCGCTGGACGCGCAGGCAGCGCAAGCCATGGACTTGCCCGCCGTGAACTTTGACGAGGCGGGTTTTCGCTACGCACTGAACCAGGACGCCATGGCCAGCGACAAGCTGGCCGAGGGCATACGCGCCTTTGTAGCGGACACGGTCAAGTTGGAAGCGCTGATGACCGCCGCTTAAAGTGTGATGCCCAACAGCTTCGCCGCATTGCCGCCCAAAATCGCGGCGCGCTGGGCGTTCGTCAAACTGGGCGTGTTCAGCACATGCTGCACCGGGTGGTCTTCCCAGGGGATGGGGTGATCGGTGCCCAGCATCACCTGACTTGCCCCGACTTGTGCGACCAAGTGGCGCAGCGCCTCAGGCGTGAAGACCAGGGCGTCGAAGTAAATCTGGTTCAGGTACTCGGTGGGTTTTTTCTTCAGCACGATGTCGGGGTTGCAGTTGACCGGCGAGACAAAGCAACTGTGGTCTGAACGCGGCGCGTAAGAGCCCAGGTAGCCGCCCCCGTGCGCGGCCAGCACTTTGAGCCCCGGAAAGCGGTCTAGCGTGCCTTCAAAAATCAAGTGTTGCAGGGCAATGGTGGTGTCCAGCGGGTTGCCAATGGTGTTGGACAGCCAGCCATTGCCCTTGTAGCGCTTGGCCAGCTCAGGCGCGCTGATCGGGTGGATGAACAGCACCGCGCCCAGTTCCTCGGCCTTGGCCCACACCGGGTGAAACTTGGGGTCTGAAAAATCCTCCCCCAACACGTTGCTGCCAATGGCTGCGCCGCGCAGGCCTTGTTTTTTAATGGCGTGTTCAAGCTGCTGCACCGCCAAGTCAGGGAACTGGAGCGAGAGCGAGGCAAAGGCGGCCAGCCGCTTGGGGTTGGCGGCGCTGAGTTCGGCCAGCTTCTCGTTGTTGATGCGCACGATCTCGGCGGCCACATCGCGCTCCTTTCGGTACCAGAAGGGGTTGACGCTGAGCACCTCCATGTCGATACCCATGGTGTCCATGCTGCGCAGGCGTTCGGCCAGCACCTCGGCCGTTGTCAAGAAGTGCTGGGGCACGCCTTTGACCGGCGGCAGCACACTGGCGGCCTCTTTGCCCATCAGATCCAGAGATTCTTGGAAGTAGCAATGCGAATGCGTGTCGATGGTTTTAACGCGCTTGCCGTTGAACATGAACTGCGGGGGCTTAGACGTTTTGCCGTCATGTGCCGCATGGGCACCCGCGCCCGAAAAACCACAGGCGCAAAAAAAGACACCGGCCAGGTTGCGGGAGCTGTCTTTGATAAATTCTCTGCGGTCGCTCATAGGGTGTCCTTGGCCGTTGGGGGGTGGAAAGAAGACCCTGATTTAAAGGGTTTTGATGACATGATGCGAGAGGGTTAACCCCATAAGCCCGCGCGATAAGATTTCAACTCCCTCACCGCCACTTCAACCCCTCAAGGATCGCCTGCCATGCAACGTCGAAGCTTCTCTACCGCCCTCGTTTTGGGTGCGGCCACCTCTGCGAGCTATCTGCCGGGTTGCGCCACAACTGCGCCAACCCCTGTCACCCTGCGCGTCAACGTCTTTCCGGGCTCAAGCAACCTGCCTTTGTTGGCGGCCATAGAGCAAGGATTTTTTGCAAAACGCGGCCTTGTGATTGAGGTGCAAAACACGCCCAACTCCGAGGAGCAACGTGCCGGGCTGCCTGCCGGTAAGTTTGAAATCGCCCACGCCGCCGTGGACAACGCGGTGGCGATGATTGAAGTCGCCAAGCAGGATGTGAAGATCGTGATGGGCGGCGATTCGGGTTTGAATGACTTCATGGTGCGCCCGGAAATTCGCAACTTTGAAGACATCCGGGGCAAGTCGCTTGCGGTGGACGCGCCAGACACGGCTTATGCCGTGGTGGCCAAGAAGATTTTAAAAAATAAGGGTTTGCTTGAAGGCCGCGACTACACCGTTAAAGTGGTGGGCGGCACGCCCTTGCGCGCCAACGCCATGGCCACGCAAGCCGACTTGGCCGCCGGTATGGTGAACCCGCCGTTCTCGTTTCTCGTGGGCGAGAAAGGCCTCAAAAGCCTGGGCCACGCGACCGACTTGGCAGGCCCCTACCAAGCGCAAGGTGCCTTCGTCATGCGAAGCTGGGCCAGCCAAAACGCAGACCTGTTGCAACGCTACATGGCCGCCTACATCGAAGGCGCACGCTACGCCATGAACCCGGCCAACCGCGTGGGGATGATCACGCTGCTACAAACCCGCTTCAAACTCGCCCCCAGCATAGCCGCCCAAAGTTATGAGGCCTTGATGACCCCCGGCTTCGGCTTGGCTACCGATGCCCGTTTCAGCATGGAAGGCTTTCGCAACGTGCTGGCCCTGCGCGCTGAGATGCAAGGCCAATGGGGTGGCAAAGCACCGGAGCCAGAGAAGTTCTTGGACCTGAGCTACTACGACAAAGCATTGGCGATGGTTGGTCGTTAAACCCACAGATCCAGCAGCCATTAAAAAAACCCGCAAGGCGCAAGCCACGCGGGTTTTTGTATTTTCAGTCGAAAGCGAAACGCTAATCGACGCAGCATGAGGGTGCAGGGCAAGGCGCAAACGCGCTGACAGTACCTCTGTGGTACGGCAAGCGTTTGCAACGCCGCCCTGCGCCCTCAGGCAAGGAGCAATTACATGCCCATGCCACCCATGCCGCCCATCCCACCCATGTCACCACCGCCCATGCCGCCCATGCCGCCAGCATCAGACTTGGGGGACTCAGACACCATGCACTCGGTCGTCAACATCAGCGAAGCCACGGAGGCTGCGTTTTGCAGCGCGGTGCGGGTCACTTTGGTGGGGTCCAAGATACCCATTTCGATCATGTCGCCGTAGGTGTCGTTGGCAGCGTTGAAGCCGTAGTTGCCTTTACCGGCCAACACAGCTGCCACCACCACAGAGGCTTCGCCGCCTGCGTTGTAAACGATCTCGCGCAGAGGCGCTTCGATGGCCTTCAACACCAGCTTGATGCCGGCGTCTTGGTCAGCGTTGTCGCCCTTGATAGCGCCAGCCATTTGCTTGGCGCGTAACAGTGCAACACCGCCGCCCGCCACAATGCCTTCTTCCACAGCCGCACGGGTAGCGTGCAGTGCGTCTTCAACGCGGGCTTTTTTCTCTTTCATTTCGACTTCAGTCGCAGCGCCAACCTTGA
>JAYVPU010000293.1:0-44497 GCA_043757205.1 Comamonadaceae bacterium
GCTTGCACGCTCAATGTGAACGACGATGCAGTGGGCATCAAGTCGATTGAGCACGCCATCATTGACCGCGCTTGGCACGAGGGCTGGGTTGTGCCACAACCCGCCGCGCACAAGACCGGGAAGAAAGTCGCCGTGGTGGGTTCAGGCCCGGCCGGCATGGCCGCTGCGCAACAACTGGCGCGCGCCGGTCACGATGTGACTTTGTTTGAGAAGAATGACCGCGTCGGCGGCCTGTTGCGCTATGGCATTCCCGACTTCAAGATGGAGAAGTCGCACATTGACCGTCGCGTGGAGCAGCTCAAGGCCGAAGGCGTGACGATTCGCACCAGTGTGCTGGTGGGGGAGTTCCCAGCGGACAGCAAAGTCACCAACTGGGCTAAAGAAACGATTTCTGCGGCGCAGTTGCAAAAAGACTTTGACGCCGTGCTGCTCACCGGCGGTGCCGAGCAATCGCGTGACCTACCCGTGCCGGGACGTGAGCTGAGTGGCGTTCATTTCGCCATGGAGTTTTTGCCGCAGCAAAACAAGATCAACGCAGGCGACAAACTCAAAGCGCAATTGCGCGCCGAGGGCAAGCATGTGATCGTGATTGGTGGTGGTGACACGGGCTCTGACTGTGTCGGCACCAGCAACCGCCATGGCGCGGCCAGCGTGACGCAGTTTGAAGTCATGCCTCAGCCGCCCGAAGAGGAAAATCGTCCCATGACCTGGCCCTACTGGCCGCTCAAGTTGCGCACCAGTTCCAGCCATGAAGAAGGTTGTGTGCGCGAATTTGCCGTTTCCACCAAAGAGTTCACGGGTGAAAAAGGCAAAGTCACCGGTCTCAAGACCGTGCAAGTCGAGTTCAAAGGCGGCAAGTTGGTTGAAGTCCCCAACACCGAAAAAGAATACAAGGCCGATCTGGTTTTGCTGGCCATGGGTTTTGTCAGTCCGGTTGCGACCATGCTGGAGTCTTTCGGCATTGACAAGGACGGGCGCGGCAACGCCAAAGCAAGCACTGACTTCACGGGCGGTTACGCCACCAATGTACCCAAGGTCTATGCCGCAGGCGACATTCGACGCGGTCAAAGCTTGGTGGTCTGGGCGATTCGAGAAGGCCGACAGGCCGCACGTTCGGTGGATGAATTTTTGATGGGCACAAGCGAGTTGCCACGTTGAAGTGGCCCTTCGCGCTACGGGTATCCCCCAATCCCTTATGATCCAAAAGCCGGGCATTTCCGGCTTTTGACATTTATGGACGCACCCACCTCATCATCATTCGTCGAATTGCGCAAGCTCACCTTTGGGTATGGGGAGCGCGTCATCCTCGACGGCATCAGCTTAAGCGTGCCGCGCGGCAAGGTGACTGCGCTGATGGGCGCATCGGGCGGCGGCAAGACGACTATTCTGCGTTTGATCGGTGGACAAGTTAGGGCACAGTCGGGGCAGTTGATGTTCGATGGTCAGGATGTCACGCCGATGAACGCGGCCCAGATCTACGCAGCCCGGCGGCGCATGGGCATGTTGTTTCAGTTTGGAGCCTTGTTTGCCGACATGAATGTGTTTGAGAACGTGGCCTTTCCGTTGCGCGAGCATACCGACCTGCCCGAACCCTTGATCCGTGACATTGTGTTCATGAAGCTCAATGCCGTTGGTTTGCGCGGCGCCCGTGGCCTCAAGCCCAGTGAGGTGTCCGGTGGGATGGCGCGACGCATCGCATTGGCGCGTGCCATGGCCCTGGATCCGGAGCTGATGATGTACGACGAGCCTTTTTCAGGTCTGGATCCAATTTCACTGGGTACAGCGGCGCGTCTGATTCGCAATCTGAATGACACGATGGGACTGACCAGTATTTTTGTGTCCCACGAAATTCAACAGACCTTTGACATTGCAGATCACATCATCATTTTGGCCAACGGCAAAATTGCCACCCAGGGCACGCCTGATGAGGTGCGTCACAGCGCTGATCCGCTGGTGCACCAGTATGTGAACGCCTTGCCCGATGGCCCGGTGCAGTTTCACTACCCTGGCTTGTCGGTGGATGAAGATTTTGGTCTGGGTCGTCAATCGTCACAGCGACCAGGAGCTTCGTTATGAGCTGGTACACACCGTCTACCATTGGCTTTGCCACCCGCAGCAAGCTGGCGGACCTCGGATTGGGAGCTCGATTGTTCGCGCGGTTGGTGCTCAGTTTTGGGGCGAGTTTTCGCCGCTTTGGCTTGATCCGTGACCAGATTCACTTTCTTGGCAATTATTCGCTGGCGATCATTTCCGTTTCGGGCTTGTTCGTCGGTTTTGTCTTCGGCTTGCAGGGCTACTACACCTTGCAGCGTTATGGTTCCTCCGAGGCTTTGGGCTTGTTAGTCACCTTGAGCCTGGTGCGCGAACTGGGGCCGGTTGTGACGGCCTTGTTGTTTGCCGGGCGTGCTGGAACGTCCCTGACGGCCGAGATTGGTTTGATGAAAGCGGGCGAGCAGCTCAGTGCCATGGAGATGATGGCGGTGGATCCGGTTCAGCGCATTTTGGCCCCACGCTTTTGGGCGGGTGTCATCACGATGCCTTTGTTGGCGGCGGTGTTCAGCGCCATGGGCATTATTGGGGGCTGGGTGGTGGGCGTGCTCATGATCGGCGTGGATGCAGGCTCATTCTGGAGCCAGATCCAGGGCGGCGTGGATGTCTGGAAAGATGTGGGCAACGGCATTGTGAAAAGCGTGGTCTTTGGCTTCACCGTGACCTTTTTGGCTCTGCTGCAAGGTTTTGAAGCCCAGGCCACACCCGAGGGTGTGTCCCGGGCCACCACGCGTACCGTGGTGGTGTCCTCCTTGTCCGTGTTGGGTCTGGATTTCATCCTGACGGCCATGATGTTTACGATTTAAAAGGAAGAGTGATGCAACGCTCAAAAAATGATGTGTGGGTGGGTCTGTTTGTTCTGATCGGTGGCGCAGCCATTTTGTTCCTGGCATTGCAGGCAGCGAATCTACTGAGCTTGAATTTTCAGTCCACTTACCGGGTGGAGGCGCGCTTTGACAATGTCGGCGGTCTGAAACCCAAAGGATCCGTCAGGAGCGGTGGCGTGGTGGTGGGGCGCGTTGAGTCTTTGTCGTTTGATGACAAAACATTTCAGGCGCGTGTTGTTTTATCGCTTGAAAATCGTTATGTTTTTCCTAAAGACAGCTCCTTGAAAATTCTGACCAGTGGGCTGTTAGGTGAGCAGTATGTTGGTATTGAGGCGGGGGCCGATGACAAGCCCTTAGTGTCAGGCGACACCATCAGCAGCACCCAGTCGGCTGTGGTGTTGGAAAACCTGATCAGCCAGTTCCTCTACAGCAAGGCCGCAGACGGTAAAACGCCTGCGGCAACAACAGGCAAGAGTGGAAAATGAGCACGCGGGTTTTCTTAGGGAATTGGATTGGATCAAGCTGGGTCAGCCGCTTGTGCCTGTATGCGTTGGTGATCTGCTGGGGACTGACAGGCTGTGCCACCGGCCCTAATGCCAATCCCGCTGATCCCATGGAACCGTTCAATCGGAGCATGTACAAGTTCAACGACACGGTGGATCGGGCGGTGCTCAAGCCTGTGGCCACAGCGTATCGGGATGTGACGCCCAAACTGGTGCGTCAGGGCATTAGAAATTTCTTTGGCAATCTTGAAGATGCGTGGTCGTTTGTGAACAATGTTTTGCAACTGAAGGCAGAGGCTGCCGCCAGCAGTTTTATGCGGGTGAGCTTCAACACGATATTCGGTTTGGGTGGCCTTTTGGATGTTGCAACTGAATTGAAGCTTCAACGTTTCCCGGAAGACTTTGGACAGACCTTGGGCCATTGGGGTGTGGGTGCCGGGCCCTATGTCGTCTTGCCACTTCTGGGACCCTCCACCCTGCGGGACACGGTGGCCTTGCCGGTGGACTTCAAAGGAGACGCGGTGGCACAGATCAATGACATCCCGGTGCGCAATACCTTGTTGGTCACACGGGTCGTGGATCAACGCGCAGGTTTTCTCAACGCCGAGTCGGTCGTGGAGGAAGGGGCGCTGGACAAATATTCGTTTATCCGAGATGCTTTCTTGCAGCGCCGACGCAATTCGGTCTACGATGGCAATCCGCCGGATGAAGAGTCGCCAGAAGATGCAGAGTCGGTTGAAGCCCCAGCCAAGTAAGGCTGTCATTAACCTTTCGGGTCAGCGTGATGAGGTTGGTGCGCGTTATAGATACCATTAACTTGGTTTAGTTTGAAGGAGTTTTGCATGTTTCGTCGTTCACTCAATCGTTGGTTGGCGGGTTTGGCTGTCAGCACCCTGGTTTTGGGGGTCTCTACTTCGGTTTTCGCAGCCGACGAAGCCCCCGACGCCATGATTCAGCGCCTGTCCACCGATGTACTCAACACCATCAAGGCCGACAAGTCCTTGCAGTCGGGCAATCTGGCGCGCATCGTCACCCTGGTGGACAACAAGATCATGCCGAGCGTGAACTTTCAGCGCATGACGGCCTCAGCCGTCGGCCCGAACTGGCGCAAGGCAACACCTGAGCAGCAAAAGCGTCTGCAAGAAGAATTCAAAATCTTGCTGGTGCGCACCTATGCCGGGGCTTTGTCTCAAATCAGCGATCAGGTGGTGGAGATGAAGCCTTTGCGCGGTTCAACTGAAGACAAAGAGATCATTGTTCGTTCGGAAGTCAAAGGTCGTGGCGACCCGATTCAGCTCGACTACCGGCTGGAGAAAACACCGGGCGAAGGCGCAGGTTGGAAAATTTACAACCTGAACGTGTTGGGCGTTTGGTTGGTGGAAACCTATCGCAGCCAGTTTTCTCAGGAGATCAATGCCAGCGGCATTGATGGTCTGATTACTTCCCTGGCTGATCGCAACAAAGCCAACGCCAAAAAGGGCTGACAGGTGTTTGTTCTCCCTGCTGAACTCACACACGCTCAGGCCCGGGCTTGCTTGCAAATGCTGTTACAGGGTTTGCGCCAGCAAAAGGAGGCGGGAATGGTCGTGGACGCCAGCGCCTTGCAGCGTTTTGATTCATCCGCTCTGGCCGTGTTACTGGAATTCAGGCGCGAGTGCCTAGCCATGGGGCGTCATTTTTCCATTCAGGGGCTGGCCCCCAAACTGGCTGACCTAGCCGCTCTTTACGGTATTGCCGAGCTACTGCCCGCTGCATGAGGCTGACCGCATAAAATAGCGGCCTCCCATGCCTGCCATCTCCTTTCAATCTGTTTCCAAAAACTATCCTTCGCCGCGTGGCCCTAAGGGGACGACTTTTGCTGCGCTGGATGGTGTGAATTTCAACATCGAAGAAGGCGAATTCTTTGGCTTGCTCGGCCCGAATGGCGCGGGCAAGACGACGCTGATCAGCATCCTGGCGGGGTTGTCCCGCGCCAGCACTGGCAATGTGCAAGTACTGGGTAGCGATGTTCAACGTGACTACGCCCAGGCGCGCAAAAAACTCGGCGTAGTGCCGCAAGAGCTGGTGTTCGACCCCTTCTTTAATGTGCGGGAAGCCCTGCGCATCCAGTCGGGCTATTTCGGCATCAAAAACAACGACGACTGGATTGATGAGTTGCTGGAAAGTCTGGGTTTAGCCGACAAGGCCGATGCCAATATGCGGCAACTCTCAGGCGGTATGAAGCGCCGCGTGCTGGTGGCTCAAGCGCTGGTGCACAAGCCCCCAGTCATTGTTCTGGACGAGCCCACGGCCGGTGTCGATGTGGAGTTGCGTCAGACCCTGTGGCAATTCATCGCCAAGCTCAATAAGCAGGGCCATACCGTGCTGTTGACCACGCATTACCTGGAAGAGGCCGAGGCCTTGTGTGGCCGCATCGCCATGCTCAAGTCGGGCCGGGTGGTGGCGCTGGAGCGCACCAGTGAATTGCTCAAGGCGGCGTCCAGCCACGTGCTGCGACTCAAGCTGGATGGTGAATTGCCCGCTGAGCTGGCTGCCAAGGCCCGTGTGACGGGGCGTTTCGTGCAGTTCCCCACGCACAACGCGCAAGAAATAGAAACCTATTTGTCTGCGATCCGACAAGCCGGACTCGCTGCGGAAGACGTGGAAATCAGCAAGGCCGATCTGGAAGACGTTTTTCTTGAAGTGATGGGTAAAAAATCATGACCGGCTGGCAAGCGCTGCTCTACAAAGAAACACTGCGTTTCTGGAAAGTCGGCTTCCAGACCGTGGCAGCACCGGTGCTGACCTCGGTGCTGTACCTGCTGATCTTCGGCCTCGTGCTGGACAAACACGTCTAGGTGTATGGCCAGGTGAGTTACACCGCGTTTTTGGTGCCCGGCCTCATCATGATGAGCGTCTTGCAGAACGCCTTTGCCAACAGCTCGTCCTCGCTGATTCAGAGCAAGATCATGGGTAATTTGGTGTTTTTGCTGCTCACGCCTTTGTCGCACTGGAACTGGTTCTTTGCCTATGTGGGCTCCTCGGTCGCGCGCGGTTTGGTGGTGGGGGGCGGTGTGTTTGCGGTGACCGCGTGGTTCACCGAATTGAGTTTTGTGGCCCCGGTGTGGATTTTTGTGTTTGCCTTGCTGGGTGCCGCCCTGCTGGGCACGCTCGGGTTGATTGCCGGTCTGTGGGCCGAAAAGTTCGATCAGCTCGCCGCTTTTCAAAACTTTGTCATCATGCCCATGACCTTTCTCAGCGGCGTGTTTTATTCCATCCACTCGCTGCCCAGTTTCTGGCAAAGCGTCAGTCACCTCAATCCGTTTTTCTACATGATCGACGGCTTTCGTTACGGATTTTTTGGCGTCAGCGACGTGTCTCCGTGGTTGAGTCTGGGTATCGTGGGCGTAGTGCTGGCGCTCGTCTCTGCGCTGGCCGTGCACTTGCTGCGCATCGGCTACAAAATTCGCGGTTGACCGCCCCTTAATCGCCCCTTAGTGAAACTCAAAACCCATGACCGCTGACGAACTCAAATCAGTCATCCAAGCTGGGCTCGTTTGCGAGCACCTAGAACTCGAAGGTGATGGCCGCCACTGGTATGCCACCATCGTATCAACCGAGTTCGAAGGCAAGCGCGCCATTCAACGCCATCAGCGTGTGTATGCCACCCTGGGTGCGAAAATACAAACAGACGAGGTCCATGCCTTGTCGATGAAGACGCTGACACCGGCGGAGTGGGCTCTGCAAGTACCGACGACCTGACTATTTATGGATAAATTATTGATTCGCGGTGGGCGAGAGCTCCGTGGCGAGGTGCGAATTTCTGGTGCTAAAAATGCAGCCCTGCCGGAGCTGTGCGCCTGTTTGCTCACGGCCCAACCTGTCACGCTGGCCAACGTGCCGCGTCTGCAAGACGTGAGCACCATGCTCAAGCTGATTCGCAATATGGGCGTCAGCGCTGAATGGGGTGAAGACGGCTCGGTACGCGTGGATGCGGGAAGATTGAGTTCGCCCGAGGCCCCCTACGAGTTGGTCAAAACCATGCGCGCTTCGGTGCTCGCCTTGGGGCCGTTGCTGGCGCGCTTTGGCGAGGCCACGGTCTCGCTGCCCGGTGGTTGTGCCATTGGCTCACGCCCGGTGGATCAGCACATCAAGGGCTTACAGGCTATGGGCGCGGAGATCGTGGTGGAGCACGGCTACATGCTGGCCAAGCTGGCGATGGTCAATGGCACTCGGCGCAGTCGCCTGCAAGGCGCACGCATCACCACCGACATGGTCACCGTCACGGGCACGGAGAACTTCCTCATGGCCGCGGCTCTGGCACAGGGCGAAACGGTGCTGGAAAACGCCGCTCAAGAGCCTGAAATTATCGACCTGGCCGAGATGCTGATCCAGATGGGCGCGAAGATTCAAGGCCATGGCAGCAGCCGTATTCACATCCAAGGCGTCGAACAATTGCAGGGCTGCACGCACCAGGTGGTGGCTGACCGCATTGAAGCCGGTACTTTCCTGTGCGCGGTGGCGGCCACAGGCGGCGATGTCATCTTGAAGCATGGTCGAGCCGATCACATGGGTGCTGTGATCGAAAAATTGCGCGATGCGGGTGCGGTCATCACCACGGTGACTGAAGGCATTCGCGTGCAGTCCCCCGGGCCAGCCCACCAGTATTTGAAAGCCCAGAGTTTTCGCACCACCGAATACCCCGGCTTCCCCACCGACATGCAAGCCCAATTCATGGTGCTCAATGCGATTGCGCAGGGCACGTCCCGCGTGACGGAGACCATTTTTGAAAACCGCTTCATGCACGTCAACGAGTTGGTGCGGCTGGGCGCGCACATCCAGATCGACGGCAAGGTGGCGGTGATTGACGGTGTCGAACAACTCTCTGGTGCGACCGTGATGGCCACCGACCTGCGGGCTTCGGCCAGCCTGGTGATTGCCGGCTTGGTGGCCAAAGGCGACACGGTGGTGGAACGCATCTACCACCTGGACCGTGGCTACGACCAAATGGAGGCCAAACTCCAAGGCATTGGCGCGGACATTGAAAGACTGAAATGATCACACTTGCACTCTCCAAGGGTCGTATTTTTGAGGAAACTCTGCCTCTGCTCAAGGCCGCTGGCATTGAGGTGTTGGACGACCCTGAAAAAACCCGCAAGCTGATATTGGCCACCAACCAGCCCGAGGTGCGGGTGGTTCTGGTGCGCGCGACAGACGTACCCACCTATGTGCAGTACGGCGGTGCAGATTTGGGCATCACGGGCAAAGACACCCTGATCGAACACGGCATGGAATGGGGCGGTGCGGCCACCATGGGCGGCTTGTACGAGCCGCTGGACTTGCAAATCGCCAAGTGCCGCATCAGCGTGGCCGTGCGTGAAGGCTTTGACTACGCCGCCGCGGTGCGCCAGGGCGGGCGCTTGACGGTGGCCACCAAGTACGTGGCCATTGCGCGCGAATTTTTTGCCGCCAAGGGCGTGCACGTGGACTTGATCAAGCTCTACGGCAGCATGGAGCTGGCGCCCTTGACTGGGCTTGCCGATGCCATCGTCGATCTGGTTTCCACCGGCAATACCCTCAAGGCCAACCACCTGGTGGAAGTCGAGCACATCATGGACATCAGCTCACGCCTGGTAGTCAATCAAGCCGCACTCAAGCTTAAACAAGCGCCGATTCGCCGCATCATTGACGCTTTTGCCGGAGCCCTGGCGGCTCAATCATCGCTATGACTTTAGTAGCTGCTTGTTCTCGTATTTCAACGGCTTCAGCCGATTTTGAGGCTCAATTCAAGGCCCGATTGCACTGGTCGGGTGAGACCGATGCCAAGATCGAATCGCGCGTCGCCAGCATCCTGGCCGACGTGCAGCAGCGCGGCGATGCGGCGGTGCTGGAGTACACACAACGCTTTGACGGCGTGCAGGCCACCTCGGTGCAAGCGCTGGAACTCACACAAACCGAACTCAAGGCTGCGTTTGACGCTTTGCCTGCTGAACAACGCGAAGCCTTGCAGGCCGCTGCCCAGCGTGTGCGCCGCTACCACGAGGCGCAAAAACAGGCCAGCGGCGAGAGTTGGAGTTACCGCGAGGCCGATGGCACTTTGCTGGGTCAAAAGGTCACACCACTAGACCGAGTCGGCATTTATGTGCCAGGCGGCAAGGCGGCCTACCCCTCGTCGGTGCTGATGAACGCCATTCCCGCGCATGTGGCGGGTGTGGGTGAAATCATCATGGTCGTGCCCACGCCGCAGGGCGCAAAGAATCCGCTGGTGCTGGCGGCTGCTTTTGTCGCTGGCGTCACACGCGCCTTCACCATCGGCGGTGCGCAAGCCATTGCCGCGATGGCTTACGGCACAGCCACCATCCCCAAGGTGGACAAAATCACTGGTCCCGGCAACGCTTATGTAGCCAGCGCCAAAAAGCGCGTGTTTGGCACCGTGGGCATCGACATGATTGCGGGCCCGAGCGAGATTTTGGTCTTGGCCGACGGCTCCACCCCGCCCGACTGGGTGGCCATGGATTTGTTCAGCCAGGCCGAGCACGACGAGCTGGCGCAAAGCATTTTGCTGTGTCCTGATGCGGCTTACATAGACGCCGTGCAGGCCGCGATGGATCGCCTGCTGCCCGAGATGCCGCGCAAAGCCATCATTGCCAAATCCATGAGCGACCGCGGCGCTCTGATCCACACCCGCAGCATGGAAGAGGCGTGCGAGATCAGCAACCGCATCGCGCCCGAGCACCTGGAGGTCTCCAGCCGTGACCCACACCGCTGGGAGCCGCTGCTCAAGCACGCCGGGGCCATCTTCCTGGGTGCCTACACGTCCGAGAGCCTGGGCGACTACTGTGCCGGCCCGAATCACGTGTTGCCCACCAGCGGCACGGCCCGCTTTAGCTCGCCGCTGGGGGTCTATGACTTTCAAAAGCGCAGCAGCTTGATCGAGGTGAGCGAGCAGGGTGCGCAGACGCTGGGGAAAATTGCCTCGGTACTGGCGCACGGCGAGGGCTTGCAGGCGCACGCCCGGGCGGCTGAGATGCGTTTGAAAGACGCATCATCATGAGCGACAAAAAATCAGTGGACGTCATGCAAGTGTTTCGCCAAGACGTGCAGTCCATGCACGCCTACGCCATCCAGGACTCGGCGGGCATGGTCAAGCTCGACGCCATGGAGAACCCGTTTGGCTTACCTCCCGGGCTGCAAGAGAAGCTGGGCCAACGTTTGGGTGCTTTGGCCTTGAACCGCTACCCGGATGGGCGGGTGAATGATCTGCGCGCCGCCTTGGCCGCGCATGCGGGCATGCCTGAGGGCTTTGACCTCATGCTGGGCAATGGCTCGGACGAGTTGATCTCTTTGCTGGCCATGGCGTGTGACGTGCCTCCCAGTGCCGCCAACAGTTTCAAGCCTGCAGGCATCTTGGCCCCATTGCCCGGTTGTGTGATGTACGCCATGAGCGCCCAGTTGCAAGGCCTAGATTTTTATGGCGTGCCGCTCACGCCTGACTTTGAGCTGGATGGCCCCGCCATGCTGGCGGCCATCGCAGAGCACCACCCCGCCATCGTTTACCTGGCCTACCCCAACAACCCCACGGCCAATTTGTGGGATGAGGCCATCATGGCCCAAATCATCCAAGCCCAGGGCCAGCAAGGTGGGCTGGTGGTGCTGGATGAGGCGTATCAACCCTTTGCCTCCCGCACTTACCTGGATCGCATTCGCGCCCAGCCGCAGGCGCACGGCCACGTTCTCTTGATGCGCACCCTTTCCAAGTTCGGCTTGGCCGGTGTGCGCCTTGGCTACATGATGGGCCCCAAGCCCTTGATCGCCGAGATCGACAAGGTGCGCCCGCCCTACAACATCAGCGTGCTCAACTACGAGTGCGCGCTGTTTGCGCTGGCCTATGTCGAGGTGTTTGCCGCGCAGGCGCTGGAGATCAAAGCGCAGCGCGCGACGATGTTCGCCGCTCTGCTGGGCTTGCCCGGCGTCACGCCGTTCAAGAGCGAGGCCAATATGATCCTCGCCCGCGTGCCGGATGCGCAAAAAACATTTGACGGCATGAAGGCCCTGGGCGTTCTCATCAAGAACGTTTCTAAAATGCACCCTTTGCTGCACAACTGCATCCGCATCACGGTGGGCACATCGGAAGAAAATGCAAAAATGCTAGCTGCGTTGAAAGCCTCACTATGACCACCACGACCTCACCCCGCACCGCCGAAGTCACCCGTAAAACCGCCGAAACCAACATCACCGTCAAAGTGAATCTGGACGGCACCGGTGTGGCCCAACTCTCCACCGGCATCGGTTTTTTTGACCACATGCTGGACCAGATTGCCCGCCACGGCCTGATTGATCTGCACATTGCGGCGCAGGGCGATCTGCACATTGACGGCCACCATACGGTGGAAGATGTCGGCATCACGCTCGGCCAGGCCGTACACCTCGCGGTGGGCGACAAAAAAGGCATTCGACGCTACGGCCATGCCTATGTGCCGCTGGACGAAGCGCTGTCACGCGTGGTGATCGACTTCTCAGGCCGCCCTGGTCTCGTGATGAACGTGCCGTTCAAGAGCGGAATGATTGGCAGCTTTGACAGCCAACTGGCGCATGAGTTTTTTCAGGGCTTTGCGAACCACGCCTTCGTGACTTTGCACATCGACAACTTGAAGGGCGAGAACGCGCACCACCAAGCTGAGACCGTGTTCAAAGCCTTTGCCCGCGCCCTGCGTGCGGCCTTGGAGCTGGATCCGCGCTCGGTGGGCACCATCCCCTCCACCAAGGGTTCGCTGTAGTGAAAACCGTGGTGGTGGTCGATTACGGCATGGGCAATTTGCGCTCGGTGTCGCAAGCGGTGCAGGCGGCAGCGCTGGGCAGTGATTTTCAGGTGCTGATCACGTCCCGGCCCGAAGACGTGCGGGCGGCGGATCGCGTGGTTTTGCCCGGCCAAGGGGCCATGCCCGATTGCATGCGTGAGTTGCGTGACTCCGGCTTGCAGGCGGCGGTGCTGGAAGCTGCAGCCAGCAAGCCGCTGTTTGGTGTGTGCGTGGGCATGCAAATGCTGCTCAATCACAGTGCTGAAGGCGATACGCCCGGCCTGGGCTTGATCCCCGGCGAAGTCATCAAGTTCGATCTGGCCGACCAGTTGCAGCCCGATGGCAGCCGCTTCAAAGTGCCGCAAATGGGTTGGAACCAAGTGTTCCAAATGGATCATGGTCACGGTCGCCACCCGGTGTGGGGCGAGGTGCCAGACGCCAGTTACTTCTATTTCGTCCACAGCTTTTACGCCAAACCGTCAGATGCGCGCCACACTGCGGGCGAAGCCAACTACGGCGGACGCTTCTCGGCGGCCATTGCGCGTGATAATGTTTTTGCAACACAGTTCCACCCTGAAAAAAGCGCTGCTCACGGCCTGGCCCTCTACCGCAACTTCCTGCACTGGAACCCCTGATCACCCTCCGTTCTGGCTGTGTCCGCTGCAGTCATCCCTTTCCCCACCACCTTGAAGCATCATGCTTTTAATCCCTGCCATTGACTTGAAAGACGGTCACTGTGTTCGCCTCAAACAGGGCGACATGGACCAATCCACCACCTTCGGAGAAAATCCCGCCGCCATGGCGCGCAACTGGGTGAACAAAGGTGCACGTCGCCTGCACCTGGTTGACCTGAATGGCGCATTTGCCGGGCAACCGAAGAATGAAATGGCCATCCGCAGCATCCTCAAAGAAGTGGGCAGCGAGATTGACGTGCAGCTCGGCGGCGGTATCCGTGACCTGGACACGATTGAGCGCTACCTCGACGCAGGTTTGCGCTACGTCATCATCGGCACCGCTGCGGTGAAAAACCCCGGATTTTTGCAAGACGCTTGCACCGCGTTTGGCGGGCACATCATCGTCGGCCTGGACGCCAAAGATGGCAAGGTCGCGACCGACGGCTGGAGCAAGCTCACCCGCCATGAAGTGATTGATCTGGCCAAGAAGTTTGAAGACTATGGCGTCGAATCCATCATCTACACCGATATCGGTCGTGACGGCATGCTCTCGGGCCTGAACATCGAGGCCACGGTCAAGCTGGCCCAGGCCTTGAGCATCCCCGTCATTGCCTCAGGCGGCTTGAGCAATATGGGCGACATTGAAGCACTGTGTGCCGTGGAAGACGAAGGCGTTGAAGGTGTGATCTGTGGCCGCGCTATCTACACCGGCGATCTCAATTTTGAAGCCGCGCAGATTCGTGCCGATGAACTCGGCAATTGAGTTTTTGAATCGAATGTTGACGTGCTAGCCAAAAGAATCATCCCCTGCCTGGACGTGACCGGTGGTCGCGTCGTCAAGGGCGTCAATTTTGTTGAGCTGCGCGATGCGGGTGATCCGGTCGAAATTGCTGCACGTTACAACGAGCAGGGTGCCGATGAACTTACGTTTTTGGATATCACCGCCACCAGCGATGGGCGTGATTTGATCTTGCACATCATTGAGGCGGTGGCGTCCCAGGTGTTCATCCCCCTCACGGTGGGGGGCGGCGTGCGCACCGTGGACGACGTGCGTCGTTTGCTCAATGCCGGGGCCGACAAGACCAGCTTCAACTCGGCGGCCCTTGCCAACCCGGATGTGATCAATGAAGTGTCGGCCAAGTACGGCGCGCAGTGCATTGTGGTGGCGATTGACGCCAAACGCCGCTCCGACGAGGCGGCCCTGACCCAAGGCGCGGGCTGGGATGTGTACAGCCACGGTGGACGCAAAAACACCGGGCTGGACGCCGTGGCCTGGGCGAAGGAGATGACCCAGCGCGGAGCGGGCGAAATTTTGCTCACCAGCATGGACCGCGACGGCACCAAGTCGGGTTTTGATCTGGCGCTAACGCGCGCGGTGAGTGACGCGGTGAGCGTGCCGGTGATTGCCTCTGGCGGTGTGGGCACACTCGATCATCTGGTCGATGGCATCAGATTAGGCGGGGCCGACGCCGTGCTGGCCGCCAGCATCTTTCACTACGGTGAGTACACCGTGGGTCAGGCCAAGCGCTATATGACGCAGCACGGTATTCCCGTGCGGCTGTGATGGCCATCGCCATCGCCGACAATACGTCCATGAACTGGCTTGATGTTGTGAAATGGGACGCGCAGGGCTTGGTGCCCGTGATCGCGCAGGAAGCGTCCAGCAAAGACGTGCTGATGTTCGCATGGATGAACCGCGAGGCGCTAGCCAAAACCGCCGAGTTGGGGCGCGCGGTGTACTTCAGCCGCTCACGCGGCAAACTCTGGTTCAAGGGCGAAGAATCGGGCCACGTGCAGACCGTGCATGAGATCCGTGTGGACTGCGATAACGATGTGGTGCTGCTTCAAATCACCCAACTTGGGCATGAACCCGGCATCGCTTGTCACACTGGCCGCCACAGTTGTTTCTTCAGTGTGTACAAAGATGGTGAATGGACAAGCACCGAACCGGTCTTGAAAGATCCGGCATCGATCTACAAATAATCCAATAACATGGCGGGACAGACCTTTAGCTCTGTCCTCAACTAACTTCATGTCCTCCAATCCAATGAACGCCAACGCCGCTGACGTGCTGGCCCGCCTAGCGGCCATCATCGAGAGCCGCCTGCCACAGAATGGCGGCAACCCCGATCAAAGTTATGTCGCTCGCCTGCTGCACAAAGGCCCAGACGCCTTTCTCAAAAAAATAGGTGAAGAGGCGACCGAGGTCGTCATGGCGGCCAAGGACGCCGACCACGGCGCGCCCGCTGACAAAGTGGTGAACGAGGTGGCCGACCTCTGGTTTCATTGCCTGATTGCGCTGGCGCACTACGGCCTCAAACCCGCCGACGTGTTGGCCGAGTTGGAACGCCGCGAGGGCACCAGCGGCATCGAGGAAAAAGCCTTGCGCAAAGCCCTGGCGCGCGAGGGAGTCGAAAAGTGAGTGAGCCTGTGAGCGATGTGCAGACCAACGCTGAAAAAATGCAATCCCTGAGCACAGTGGGCACGGTCAGCTATGTGCTGCACCTGATCGTGGCGGTGGCGGCTCTGGTGCCGGGTGGGCAGGTGAGCCCGATTCTGTTGATCGTTGCACTCATCATTGACATGGTGAAGCGTTCGGATGCCGAAGGCACTTGGCACGCCTCGCACTTCCGCTGGCGCATTCGCACGGTGCTGATTGCGGCACTCTTGTACGCGGTGACGCTGCCTTTGTGGTTTCTTTTCCTCTTTCCGGGCTGGTTGGCCTGGACGGCGATCTCCATCTGGTTTCTGTACCGCATCATCACCGGCATGGTGAACATGAACAAGGGCTTGCCCATCGGAGCTTCAGCATGACCACAACGCCTCTACACAGCGACCCGGACTGCATTTTTTGCAAAATTATTGCGGGAAAAATTCCGTCAAAAAAAGTCTATGAAGACGAAGAGGTTTACGCCTTTCATGACATTCACCCCTGGGCACCGGTGCATTTTTTGATGATTCCCAAAAACCACATCGCTTCTCTGGCTCAGGTGGGTGAGGCGCACGTGGGTCTGTTGGGTCATATGATGACTTTGGCACCTCAACTGGCTTTGCAAGAGGGGTGTAACCCTTATCCGCAAGGGGGATTTCGCATCCTCAGCAACACCGGTGACGAGGGGGGGCAAGAAGTGCAGCATCTGCATTTTCACGTGATTGGCGGGCCACGCCCTTGGATAAAAGGTTAATTCCTTCAGCGACTAAAATCACTTCATTCCTTAGGAGACATTTATGGGTTCTTTTTCTATCTGGCATTGGTTGATCGTGCTGTTGATCGTGGTCATGGTGTTTGGCACCAAGAAGCTGCGAAATCTGGGTGGTGATCTGGGCGGTGCGGTCAAGGGTTTTAAAGACGGCATGAAAGAAGGCGGCGCAGCCCCTGAAGAGAAGCCTGCCGCCCCCGCAGCGCAAGTGGCCAACACAGCTGCCCCAGCCGAGAAAACCACGATTGACGTGGAAGCCAAAACCAAGTCTTGATGTCCCACGCTTCGTTGGCTCAACGTTGGTCTGAACGCCTGTGATTGATCTCGGCATTTCCAAGCTCGCGCTGATTGGCGCGGTGGCCTTGATCGTGATCGGTCCGGAGAAATTGCCGCGCGTGGCGCGTACCGTGGGCAACTTGCTGGGCAAGGCGCAGCGCTACGTGGCTGATGTCAAGGCCGAGGTGAATCGTTCGATGGATCTGGACGAGCTTAAAAAGATGAAAGAGTCGGTCGAAGGCGCAGCCCGCGACGTGGAAAGCAGCATCCAGACCAGCGCCAGCGACTTTGAAAAGAGTTGGGCCGAGACCACGGCGGGCATGGATTCATCGCCCCTGCTGGAGCCCCCGGTGGACGCGCCCACCTACAAACATCCTGGCAAACACTGGCGCATCAAGCAAGGTGCAACACCCAATTGGTACAAAGCCCGCCAGGGCATTCGCACCCGCGCCCTGTCCGGGGCTGCGCGCGTGGCCCGCTTTCGGCCCCAAAGACTGAGCTGAACGGTCACTGAACCCAACCTCCTCGCATGGCAGACGATTCCCCCAAAGACGACGAACTCGCAGGCACTGAACAGCCTTTTGTGCAGCACCTCATGGAGCTGCGAGACCGCTTGGTCAAGGCCATGATTGCAATTGCCGTAGCGGCTGTTGCACTGTCCATCTACCCCGGCCCCGCCGAGTTGTACGACCTGATGGCCGCGCCGCTGGTGGCGCATCTGCCCAAGGGGGCGACCTTGATTGCCACCTCGGTGATTTCGCCCTTTATGGTGCCGCTCAAAATCATGCTGATGGCGGCATTTTTAATGGCCTTGCCGGTGGTGCTGTGGCAGGTCTGGGCCTTTGTGGCCCCAGGTCTCTATACCCATGAAAAGAAGTTGGTGATGCCTCTGGTGGTCTCCAGCACGCTGTTGTTTTTCATTGGCGTGGCGTTTTGCTACTTCTTCGTCTTTGGTCAGGTGTTCAAGTTCATCCAGAGCTTCGCCCCCAAAAGCATCACCGCTGCACCTGACATTGAGGCCTACCTCGGATTTGTGATCAATATGTTCATCGCCTTCGGCATGGCTTTTGAGGTGCCGATTGTGGTCATTGTGTTGGCGCGCATGAACATCGTCACCATTCAAAAGCTCAAAGACTTTCGGGGTTACTTTGTGGTGTTGGCCTTCATCATTGCAGCCATCGTGACGCCGCCCGATGTGGTTTCGCAATTGGCGCTGGCCATACCAATGTGTCTGCTCTACGAGGTTGGCATCTGGGCTGCGCAACTCTTCATCAAACACACCCAAGCACCGGATGCCGAGGCGACAGGTACCCCGTAATCAGGGCTGCTGCCGAATGGCGACCTGCGCTTGCTGGAGTCGTTGGTCCAGGTAAGCGCCGTAAAAATCGGGAATAGAAGCCCCCACCAGACGCGGGGCGACTTCCTTGCCACCAGGGCCAAAAAATAAAACCGTCGGGGCAATGCGCACCCCCCAGGCGCGTCGCATGGCTTCATGGCTCAGGCGCGCGCCGTCAAAGCCTTGCAAGACCTGTGTGCTGTGCATGTCCACCTGCACCACCGGCAGCCCTTGCTGTGCGTGCATAGGGCCGAGGTAGCTTTGCCGCACGACTTGGCAAAAGGGGCAGTCCACCAGACTGACCATCACCACCAGGGCTTGGCCTTGCTTTAAGGCCAGTGCGAGTTCGTTGACTAGGGAGGCAGCCAAGGGCAGGGATCGTGGTGGGGCAGCGGGCGCTGCCAGTGCCCTGTCTCCAGCCCACAGGGTCGCGCCCACACAGAGCAGGTGGCGGCGCGACAGAGGCGTCGTGTTTTTCATCGACCCTCCTGCTCCAGCAGCAGATAGGTGTTGTAGGCGTTCATGCGGTTGGCGGCCTTGAACAGGGGCAACTGCTCAAAGCGAGACCAGTCGGTGGCGGCGTAAGCCTCTTCAAACGGCTCCAGCTCTTTGGCCGCGCGTGCCATGGCGGCACGCAGATAGACCAAGTAGTCGCGCGTGAGTTGCACGTCTTGGCGGGCTTGTTGCGAGTAGGGGCCATGGCCCGGTACGACGGTGTGCGCGTCCAACGCCAGCAGTTGATCCAGCGCCGTAATCCAGTGGCGGCTGTCGGCTTGGCCCACATAGGGGATGCGGCTGCGAAACACCAGATCCCCGGCGAACAGCACTTTTTCCTGCGGTACATAAACCACCAAGTCTTCGGGTGTGTGGGCGGGGCCGACCGGTTTGATCTTGAAGAGCACGCCGCCTACCGTTAAATCTGTCTCCCCTTCAATCCACTCGTCGGGTACAACGAGATGCGTATTGGCATTGACCCAGGGGGCCATGTCTTTTCTGGAGTTTTCCAGTCGCAGGCGGGCGGTCTCAGAATTCAGATAGACCTTGGCCGCCGGGTGTGCCAGGATGCGCGCGCCCAGGGCTTTGAAGGTCTGCAAGCCGTAGATGTGATCGGCGTGATAGTGCGTCACGATCACATGGGTGATGGGCTGGGGTGTGATCTTGCGAATTTGCGCCACCAGCCGCGTCCCCAGAGCGGGGGAACCCAGCGCATCAATCACCACCACACCGGCAGGCGTCACCACAAAACCCGCGTTGGAGATGAAGTTCTGGTTGACTGACGAGCCCAGCGCGGACACACCTTGCACATACCAAGCGGAAGCGGACACCTGTTGCGCCTGCATGGCCGGTGTATTTTGGGCCAGGATCGGGCAAGAAAAAAGTGCCGCGCCAATAGACAAAGCGAAGGACAAAGCGACAAAATGAGACTTCATGCCCAAATTATCATTCAATAAGCGTTTTTTGGAGATTCCATATGCACTTTAGAAATCATCTGGCAGCCTTGGCACTGTCGGCTTTTGCGCTGAGTACCGCTCTGGCCCAGGACGCCGCCACCCTGAACCTGCGCAGCTTGGCGGCCAACTGCGCTGCTTGCCACGGCACGGACGGCCGCCCGGTCAATGGCTCGCCCCTGGTCCCGTTGGCGGGCATGCCGCGTGAGGCCATGCTGGCTCAATTCAAGGCCTTTAAAGACGGCAGTCGCCCGGCCACCGTGATGCACCAGCTCGCCAAAGGCTATAGCGACCAGCAGGTGGAAGCCCTGGCCACTTATTTCTCCAACCTCAAGCGCTAAGGAGCCATCATGAAAAGACGCAGTTTTGTAGGAGTCTCCTTCGCGATGGGGTCCATCGGTGCCTTGGGCAGCTTGGTGGGTTGCGCCAGCACCGGCAGCATTCCTTCCAAAGCCAAGGTCGTGGTGGTGGGTGGCGGCTATGGCGGCGCTACAGCGGCCAAATATGTGCGCATGTTGTCCGGCTACCAGATTGACGTGGTTCTGGTCGAGCCCAATACCAGCTTCATTTCTTGCCCCATCTCCAACCTCGTGCTGGGGGGCTCCAAAACCATGGGCGACATCACCAGCCCGTATGACAACCTGAGCGGCAAACATGGCGTGACGCTGGTCAAGGACATGGTGGCCAGCATCGACGCCACCAAGAAAACCGTCACCCTGGCCGGTGGGGCCAGCATCGGCTACGACAAGTTGATCGTCTCGCCCGGCATTGACCTGATGTGGGGCAGCATAGAAGGCCTGCAAGCGGCTCATGCTTCGGGTCAAATTTTGCAAGCCTGGAAGGCCGGGCCCGAAACCTTGGCCCTGCGCAAGCAGCTTGAAGCCATGCCCGATGGCGGTGTGTATGCGCTCACCATTCCGCTGGCACCTTACCGCTGCCCACCCGGCCCGTATGAGCGCGCCAGCCAGGTAGCCTCGTATTTCAAGAAGGCCAAGCCGAAGTCCAAAGTGCTGATCTTGGACGCCAACCCGGACGTGACCTCTAAGGGGCCCTTGTTCAAGAAGTTCTGGGCCGAAAACTACAAAGGCATGCTGGAGTACCAAGGCGGGCACAAGGCGGTGGCGGTGGATGCCAAAACCAGCGCCGTCAAGTTTGAAGTACAAGACGACGTCAAGGCCGATGTGCTCAACGTGCTGCCCAATATGAGTGCCGGTGCCATCGCCATGAAGTCCGGCCTGGCCAACGCCAATGCGCGCTGGTGCGATGTCAATTACCTGACGTTTGAATCCACGGCCGCTAAAGATGTGCATGTGATTGGCGACTCGCTCATGTCCGCGCCCGCCATGCCCAAATCGGGCCATATGGCCAACGCCCACGGCAAGGTGGCGGCGGCCGCTGTGGTGGCACAACTGTCGGGCTTGGAGGTCAATCAAAACCCCATGTTGAACAACACCTGCTACAGCTTTGTGAACGACAAGCTGGTGATTCACGTGGCTTCGGTGCACCAGTACGTGGCGGCAGAGAAAACCTTCAAGGCGGTGGCCGGCTCGGGCGGCGTGTCAGCCGGGCCAACCGAACTGGAAGGGGCTTACGCCATGAACTGGGCGCACAACATCTGGGCCGACACCTTGGGCTAATCGCCCTCCGTGGCAATTTGCGTACACACCGTGCGACATAGATTGGCCACGCGCTCGTCAATGATTCGGTAATGAATCTGCACCCCTTCACGGCGCTTGCCCAGCACGCCCGCTTGGTACAGCGTGGTGAGGTGTTGCGACATATTGGGCTGCGTGGTGTCGATCTTGCTGAGCAGGTAGCTCACGTTTTTTTCCCCATCGCACAGGCAGCTGATGATCTTCAGGCGCATGGGCGCTGACATCACTCGAAAGACGTCGGCGGCCCGCTCAAACACCTGGTCGGATTCGGCCAGTTCTTTCGGTTTGGCGAGGCTGGAAGTAGTTGCCATGAGCAAGAAGTGTCTGAGGGAAAACCCGACTGTACTTTAGTTCGTTTATTCTATATATTAGTAAATAAGAATGTATGGAATTAAACGTGAAGGAGCATTAGGGATGCAAAGCGATGTAAGCGCAGGTCGGGTTCGCAAAGCACCCGAGAGTTTTCTGGATAAAACCGGTATCAAGACCGTTTTTGCCCAGGCCAAGCACGGGCGGCGTGATTTCATTCGCAGTGCCTTCGCAGCGGCAGCGGCGGGTGCTGCCTTGCCCATGGCTGTGGCTCAGGACAAGCCCGTTCCTATGGAAGGTGGCGACCCCAACATCCTGAACCTGCCCGAGCACAGCAAGGGCTTGGGCCAAGGCGTGGCCGTCAACGAGGGTTACGGCAAGCCCTCCAAATATGAAGCCAATGTGCAGCGCAGGCAAAGTCCGGGTCTGACCCAGACGAACCAGGCCTCGGTGTCGTTTGCGCCCTTGCAGTCGCTGTTCGGCGTGGTCACGCCCAGCGGCCTGCATTTCGAGCGCCATCACCAGGGCTGGTGGGACATTGACCCCACCAAGCACCGCTTGATGATCAACGGCATGGTCAAGGCCAGCAAGGTGTTTACGGTGGACGAGATCATGCGTCTGCCATCGGTGTCTCGTTTTCTCTTCATCGAGTGTGGTGCCAACACGGCGGTGGAGTGGGGCAATGTGGCCGTACCCACGGTGCAGTACACGCACGGCATGGTGTCGTGCAGCGAGTTCACCGGCGTGCCGCTGATCACTTTGCTGGAGTTGGCAGGGGCTGACCTGATAAATGGCAAGTTTGTGCTGGCCGAGGGCGCTGACGGCTCATCCATGACGCGCACCATCCCGATGGACTTGATCAAGAGCGGCGAAGTGTTTGTGGCCTATGGCCAAAACGGCGAGATGCTGCGGCCCGAGCAGGGTTACCCGCTGCGCTTGATCGTGCCCGGCGTTCAGGGCGTGAGCTGGATCAAGTACCTGCGCCGCATCGAAGTGGGCGATCAACCCTACGCCACCAAGGACGAGGCCATTCACTACATGGACTTGCAGCCCAGTGGTCTGCACCGCCAGTACGCGGGCATTCAGGAATGCAAAAGCGTGGTGACCACGCCATCCGGCGGCCAGGTGCTGCTGGACAAAGGCTTCTACAACATCACCGGCTTGGCCTGGTCGGGCCGGGGCAAGGTCAAGCGCGTGGACGTGTCGGTCGATGGTGGGCGCAACTGGCGCAGCGCGCGTCTTGAAGGCGCGATCCAGGCCAAGTCATTGACACGCTTCAACCTGGACTGGGTGTGGGACGGGAAGCCCGCCATCCTCCAGAGCCGGGCCATGGACGAAACCGGCTATGTGCAGCCCAGCTACCAGCAACTGCGTGCGGTGCGGGGAAAACGCTCAATTTATCACAACAATGCCATCCAGTCCTGGCTGGTGAGCGAGAGCGGGGAGGTGAAAAATGTTCAAGTTTCCTAAGTTGCTTGTGCTCATTGCCCTGTTGGTCGGTGTAACGGCAGTCCATGCGCAGAGCACGCACAAATACCCCGGCCTGGGACGCGACGCCACAGCCAAGGAGGTGGCCGCCTGGGACATCGACGTGCGAGCCGACTTCAAAGGCTTGCCCGCAGGCTCAGGCAGCGTCGCCAAAGGGCAGGCCGTGTGGGAGGGCAAGTGCGCCAGTTGTCACGGCTTCTTTGGCGAGTCGGGTAGCGTGTTCAGCCCCTTGGTGGGCGGCACCACCGCGGCGGACATCAAAACCGGCCGCGTTGCGGCCTTGACCGATAACGCTTACCCCGGTCGAACCACCTTGATGAAGGTGTCCACGCTCTCCACACTGTGGGACTACATCAACCGTGCCATGCCCTGGACCGCGCCCAAGTCGCTGAGCACCGAAGAGGTGTACGCCGTGACGGCCTTCCTGCTGAACCTGGGGGGCATCGTGCCGGACGACTATGTGCTGTCGGACAAGAACATCGCCGAGGTGCAAAAGCGCATGCCCAACCGCAATGGCATGACGACACAGCACGCCATGTGGCCGGGCAAAGAGTTTGGCGCTGCATCAATCAAGCCCGATACAAAAAACACGGCTTGCATGAAGGACTGCGCAGGCGCGGTGAAGGTGGCGACTTCCATCCCTGAACATGCACGCAATGCCCACGGCAATTTGGCTGAGCAAAACCGCCTGGTGGGTGCGCAGCGCGGCGTGGATTCGACGCAACCTGTAGCGCAGCCGCGCGTCGCCACCTTGCCTGTTGCGCCAATTCCCAACACGGATGCGGGCCGTGGCGAGAGCCAAGCCGCACTGACCTTGGCCCAAAAATACAGCTGCACCGCCTGCCACGGTGTGGACAAAAAAATCCTGGGCCCGAGCTTTCAGGACATCAGCAAAAAACACGCTGGCAAGGCCGATTATCTGGCGGGCAAGATCAAATCAGGCGGCAGTGGTGTGTGGGGGGCTATCCCCATGCCGGCGCAATCCCTCAGTGAGGCAGAGGCCAAAACCCTGGCGGACTGGTTAGCCGTCGGTGCGGTGAAATAAGACTGAATTGATTTTCGTGGTGTAATTTTTGATTGGCATGAATTTAAGCAAGGAAACTCAGATGCAAACTCGACGCGAGACCCTCCAACAAAGCGCCAAAGTGGCCGCCCTGTTGGCAGCCACGGGGCTTTTCCCGCAGTACGCCTTGGCGTACAACAAAACCGCTTTTGAGGCCAAGAACCTCGCAGAAGCGCTCAAGGCCTTGGGCGCTGGCGCACCGGTGGCCAGCAAGGACGTCACCATCGGCGGCCCTGACATTGCCGAGAACGGCGCGGTCGTGCCCTTGACCGTCAGCATCACGCTGCCGGGCGTGAAACAACTGCTGCTTTTGGTGGAGAAAAATCCGTCCGCTTTGGTGGCTGTATTCAATGTGAGCGACAGCGTAGAGGCCAACTTCGGCACGCGCTCCAAAATGGGCCAAACGTCTGACGTGTATGCCGTGGCCCTGATGGCGGATGGCAAGGCCTTGTTTGCCAAAAAAGAAGTCAAGGTCACGCTCGGTGGCTGCGGCGGTTAAGAAATTTCAGGAGATATCAAAATGGCAGATCCAATGCGCATCCGCGCTCAAGCCGCCGGTGACAAAACCACCGTCCGCGTTCTGATGAGCCACGAAATGGAGTCCGGCCAGCGCCGTGACGCCGCTGGCAAGCTGGTGCCCGCGTGGCACATCAGCGAAGTGACCGCCTCGCACAATGGCAAGGTTGTGATGACGGCGGAGTGGGGCCCGGCGGTTTCCAAGAATCCGTTCCTACAGTTTGTCGTCAAAGGCGCCAAAGCCGGTGACAAAATCGGGGTGGTCTGGAAAGACAACAAGGGCGATAGCCGCACGGATGAAGCCACGGTGTCCTGACGGCGTAATGATTCAGGTTTTGAATCTGGCGGCATGATCAAACAATAAAGGTGACACCATGGTGATGAAAAAAAAATGGGCTTTGATCTTGCTCGCGGGGCTGGCCACGGCGTCAGCTTTCGCGCAAAAAAGCGCCTCCCAATCCATCGACGAATACCGCGCCATGCTGGCCGACGGCAACCCGGCCGAGCTGTTTGAGGCCAAGGGCGAAGACCTCTGGAAGCAAAAGCGCGGCCCTAAAAATGCCTCGCTGGAGCAATGCGATCTGGGCAAAGGTGCGGGCGTGTTCAAAGGCGCATTCGTCGAGCTGCCCCGTTTCTTTGCCGATGTGGGCAAGATGCAAGACTTGGAGTCGCGCCTCTTGACCTGCATGGAAACCCTGCAAGGCCTGAACGCGGCTGAGATAGCCGCCACGCCGTTCGGCAAAGGCGAGCAAAACAACGTGACCGCACTGGCCACCTGGATTGCGTCTGAGTCCAAGGGCATGAAGTTCAACCTGCCGCAATCGCACCCGCAAGAGAAGGTGTTTTATGAGATCGGCAAGCGCCTGTTCTTCCAGCGCGGCGGCGCGCATGACTTTGCCTGCGCCTCCTGCCATAGTGAAGACGGCAAACGCATTCGCCTGCAAGACCTGCCCAACCTCACCAAGAACCCGGGCGACGGTGTCGGCTACGCCGCTTGGCCGGCCTACCGCGTCTCCAACGGGCAGATGTGGGGCATGCAGCAGCGCTTGAACGATTGCTACCGGCAACAGCGTTTCCCCTATCCCGGTTTTGGCAGCGACGCGCTCACGGCCGTCTCGACCTATTTGGGCGTGAACAGCAAGGGATCGGCGTCAGTGGCCCCCGCACTTAAACGCTGATCGAAGGAGACCCGCAATGAAATCCCCATTCAAACTCACGCTGTTGGCCTTGACGGCTGTGGCCGTGGCCGGTTGCGCCAGCCACTACAGCAGCGCCGACCTCGACAAGCTGACCACCGATATGGTCAAAGCCGCCTTCCGTGACGAAGCCATCGTCAAAGTGTCAGCGCTCGACCAAGACGACGCCACCCGCGAATGCAGCGCCGCCGACGCCGCAGGCAAGCCGATCGACGCCAAGACCGCCCAAGCCATCGAAGCCGCCAACCTCAAAACCATCCAGTGGCCGTCTGACGGCAAGTTCTTGGGTGACTGGAAAGAGGGCGAAAAAATTGCCCAAAGCGGGCGCGGCATGACCTGGACAGATGACGCCAAAATGCCCAACGGCGGCAACTGCTACAACTGCCACCAGATCGACAAGGCCGAAATCTCCTTCGGCACCATCGGCCCCAGCCTGTACAACTACGGCAAGATTCGTGGCGTCAGCAACCCGGACGACCCGGCGTCTAAACCCATCGTCGAATACACCTGGGGCAAGGTCTGGAACTCCAAGGCCTACAACGCCTGCTCCAACATGCCACGCGCGGGGCACAAAGGCATCTTGACCCAAGCGCAGGTGCGCGACATCGTGGCCTTGCTGCTTGACCCTAAATCCCCCGTCAACCAGTGACAAAAAAAACCCGGCGAGACCGGGTTTTTTTGCTTCGTAAATATCAGTAAACACTTATTTGAGTGAGCCATGAATTTAACCAAACGTGATTTCCTCCAGCTCCTGGGCGCGGGCACCATGGCCGGTATGGGTCTGGGCACCTATGCCGATGCGGACGCAGCAACGGCAAGCAATGGCCTGTACGACATTCCAAAATTTGGCTCAGTGTCTTTTTTGCACATGACCGACTGCCACGCGCAGCTCAAACCCATCTACTTCCGCGAACCCACGGTGAACCTGGGCGTGGGCAGCATGAAGGGGCGCCTGCCGCATCTTGTAGGCGAACATCTGTTGAGAGAAGCCAAGGTGCGCCCCGGCAGCGCGCAGGCCCATGCCTTGACCGCACTCGACTTTGAAAAAGCCGCACGCCGCTACGGCAAGGTCGGCGGCTTCGCGCACTTGGCCACACTGGTCAAACGCCTCAAAGCCAGCCGCCCCGGCGCACTGCTGCTGGACGGTGGCGACACTTGGCAAGGCTCGGCCACATCCCTGTGGACGAACGGTCAAGACATGGTGGACGCCGCCAAGCTCTTGGGCGTGGACATCATGACCGGCCACTGGGAGTTCACTTACGGCATGGAACGCGTGAAGGAGATCGTGGAGAAAGACTTCGCCGGCAAGATCGAATTTCTGGCGCAAAACATCAAGACCAATGACTTTGGCGACCCGGTTTTCAAGCCCTACGTGATGCGCGAAATCAACGGCGTGCCCTGCGCCATCATCGGCCAGGCCTTCCCCTACACCCCGATTGCCAACCCGCGCTACATGGTGGCCGACTGGGCCTTTGGCATTCAAGAAGAAACCATGCAGGCCACGGTGAACGAGGCCCGCGCCAAAGGGGCGCTGGTGGTGGTGCTGCTATCCCACAACGGCATGGATGTGGACTTGAAGATGGCCAGCCGCGTCACCGGCATCGACGCCATCCTGGGTGGCCACACGCACGACGGGATGCCTGTGGCCACGCTGGTCAGCAATAAAAGCGGCAAGACCATCGTCACCAATGCGGGCTCCAACAGCAAGTTTTTGGGCGTGCTGGACTTTGAGGTCAAAGACAAACGCATCACCGACTTCCGCTACAAACTGCTGCCCATCTTCTCCAACATGCTGCCCGCTGATGTGGAGATGGACGCATTGATCACGAAGGTGCGCGCACCCTATGAAGCCAAGCTGGCCGAGAAGCTGGCCGTGACGGAGGGCACGCTGTACCGCCGAGGCAACTTCAACGGCACCGGCGACCAGTTGCTGCTGGACGCGATGATGGACGTGCAGGGGGCCGAGATGGCCTTTTCACCAGGCTTCCGCTGGGGCACCAGCCTGTTGCCGGGCCAGGCCATCACGCGTGAATGGCTGATGGACATGACGGCCACCACCTACTCCTACGCCACCGTGACCGAGATGACGGGCGAGACCATCAAGACTGTGCTGGAAGACGTGGCCGACAACCTCTTCAACCCCGACCCCTATTACCAGCAAGGCGGCGACATGGTGCGCGTGGGCGGCATGCAGTACAGCTGCAACCCGCTGGCGACCATGGGCCAACGCATCGACGACATGCGCCTGAACGGCAAGCCGATTGAAGCGGATAAAAAATACAAAGTGGCCGGTTGGGCACCGGTGTCTGAAGAGGCCAAAACCGCAGGCGGCAAACCGGTGTGGGAGTTGGCCGAACAGTGGCTCAAAGCCCAGGGTGGCAATGTGTCAGCGCGCAAGCTCAACAGCCCTAAGCTCAAGGCGGTGTTGCCGAATCCGGGGTATGCGGGCTGAGGCTGTGACTTTGACGAACGCCGACGGTCCTTAGAGTTTGATCTTGAGTTTTGAGTCGCTGGAGTCGTCGCAGTTGAGGTCAAGAATGCCATCCGTTGCCATCCCATTTGATGTGGTCGTCCCCGGGTGCCAATGCATAGTGTTCATTTCCTGACTGGACAAGTTCGCGATCATTTCACATTGGCAAGCCTGAACTCGTGTTTCACGTGAGCTGACATTTTGGCTGCGCAATTATTTGCTATGTGTGGTAGCGCACTAAAGAGAGGCGGCAAGCCAGATAGGCTGGCGCTCTCCTTTTTAGTGAACTCACGTTATGCCTTCAAAACAATTCCGTATAGAAAGTGACGTGCCTTTCACTAATCGCCTGTTGCCGTCATCGCTGATTCGTGAGGCATATGGCAGTTGGAATGTCGCCGTGGCTGTGGCGGCCAAATGCGTGACCCAACCGGGTGGCTACGAGATGCGTGTTGTCAACCTCGACAGCGGAGAAGTTGTTTTTCGCACCCATTGCCATGCGGGATCTTGAGCCAGCCGTGCCCCCTTGGTCAGGGCCTACCCCGCAACGATCCGACGCATGACCTCATAAAGCGTGTTTTGCCCTTCAAAGCCGATACCCGGCCGCTCTGACAAGCTCAGCATCCCGTTATCCACCATGGAGTCGTCGGCGAACCCGGCAAAGATGCCAAAAGTCCCTGGGTAGGCTTCACATCCGCCGAGCCCGAATCCCGCCACAATGGCCAGCGTCATCAGATTGCCGCCATGGGGAAAGATGGAATGCCGTCCCCACCCCCGGCTCTCCAGCATCTTGACGGTACGGCCAAACTGAACGATGCCGTAGGACTGGGGCACGTCGATTTGAATGATGTCCCGGTCTTTGCGCAGGCCACCAAAGTGCACCAAATTTTGAATGTCTTGTGTGGAGAAAAGATTCTCCCCCGTGCCGATGGGTGATGGGTACACACTCGCAACTTCCGAGAGCAATGCAAAGTCGAGTGGGTCGGTCGGCTCCTCGAACCAGCGCAGCTTGTAAGGGGCCAGCGCCTTGGCGTAGGCGAGTGCGCGCTCGGAGCTTAGGCCGGCATTGGCATCTACGGCCAGATGGTCACTGCCGCCAACCACTTTCAGTGAAGCCTCGATGCGGGCCAGGTCTTCTGCTACAGAAGCGCCTCCCACCTTGATCTTCATGGTGGTGTAGCCTTGCGCAAGCCGGTTGCGAATCTCGTCTTGCAATTCGGGGATGCCTTTGTTCGGCGCGTACCAGCCGCCCCCTACATAGCAAGGGATCTGCTTGCGCACCTGGCCGCCGTTATAAATATCGGCCAACACGGCGTGCAAGGGGCGTTCTTGAATTTTCGCGACAGCGTCCCAAACCGCAACTTCGATGGTGCCTACAGCGACAGAGCGTTCTGTGTGGCCACCTGGCTTTTCGCGCTGCATCATGCAGCTCAGTATTTTTTCGGGGTCGAGGTTATCGCCAGCATCGTTCAGCAGCGACTCGGGTGCGGCCTTCATGATGCGCGGGATCAGGCGGTCGCGCATCTGGGCACCGCAGGCATAACGGCCCGTCGAGTTGAACGCAAACCCCACCACGGGCCGACCATCGCGAATAACGTCTGTGGTTACAGCCACAACAGAGGTGGTCATCTCGCTGAAGTCAAATACAGCATTGCGGATGGATGAATTCAGGGGGATGGCAATTTCACGGATGTCGGTGATTCTCACGGGGTTTCCTTTGTTTTTGTTTAGTCAATTTTGATGTTGGCGTGCTTGATGACCTCGGCCCATTTGGGGATTTCAAGGCGCAGGATTTTTTCGTAGTTCGACGAGGTGCCACCGGTGGGCTCCACGCCCTGATCGACCAGGCGTTGGTAAATGTCGGGGCGTTTGACCGTGGCGTTAACCGCGTTATTGAGCTTCTCCAACACGTCACTCGGCGTACCCGCCGGGGCCAACATGCCCCAGTAACCCACCACGGTGGCAGGCGCAAGGCCTAGCTCCGCCAATGTGGGTACATCGGGCAGGGCAGAGGAGCGACTCTCGCCCGTGACGGCCAAAGCAATCACCTTGCCGGATTTGATGTGCTGTGCGACCGGGCCGATGCTGCTGAACATCATGGGCACCTGCCCACCCAGAAAATCCACAACCGCGAGCCCTGCGCCTTTGTAGGGCACATGCATGATGTCAACTCCCGCCACTTGCTTGAACAGCTCCCCGGCCAAATGGGTCAATGTGCCGTTCCCACCCGAGGCATAGTTAAGAGCGCCGGGCTTGCTTTTGGCCAACGCGATCAGCGCTTTCAGGTCGCGCACCGATAGCGATGGATGCACAACGATCACCGAGCTGGCGGCCCCCACTAAAGCGATGGGCTGTAGGTCTTTGAGGGTGTCGTAGGGGAGCTTCTGGAATAAGCTGGCGTTACTGATCAACGCTTGGTCGGCCATGAGCAGCGTGTAGCCGTCGGCTTGCGCCTTGGCGACCACGTCAGTACCGATGGTGCTGCCGCCACCGCCCCGATTTTCAACCACCACTTGTTGACCAAAGACCTCGGACAACCGTGGTGCCAAGGTACGGGCCACACCATCCGTCAAGCCGCCAGGCGCATAACCCACCATGAGGCGGATCGGCTTGGCGGGAAAGTTCTGGGCGTGCGCACACGTTGCCGAGGCCATCAAGCCAATGAGCACACCACAAAGCGCACGTTGAAAAAATCGACACCCGCTCTGAACTAAGTCGTACAAAATTACGCAATGCATCTGGTGGTGGTTCATGTTTTTGGCGGCTGCATAGGGCTGCAAAATTTTCAGTGGCTCACTCAGCGGCTCACTATAGCCAATAAATTATTTGGTGTACATTGAATTGAAATTTGGCATACAAACCTACGCGGGGAGACAGTGATTGGCTAATATTCTTGTGCAGCAGATCGGTGCTGTGGGTCATATCGTTTTCTCCAATGTCAACAAGTTCAACGCGATGACAACCCAGATGTGGCAAGACCTGCCTGCACGCATCGCGGAGCTTGACGCTGACTCGGCCATCCGGGCCATCGTCTTGATGGGCGATGGTGACAAGGCCTTTGTTTCTGGCGCTGATATCTCGCAATTCGGTTCTGAGCGCACTGATGCCCTGGCCCAGCAGAACTACAAAAATTTGGTTGACGCCGCCTACTTGGCCCCGGTGCTGGCCAGCAAACCGACCATCGCCAAAATCCAGGGCATTTGTATGGGCGGTGGCTTGGGTTTGGCGGCGGGTTGTGACATCCGTATTTGCGCGGACGATGCACGCTTTCGCATGCCGGCCGGTCGGCTCAGCCTGGGCTATGACCAAGCGGGTGTGCGTCGTTTTATCTCACTGATCGGCGTGCAAAACACCTACGATATTTTCTACTCGGCGCGCATCTTTGATGCACAGGAAGCACTGCGCATGGGATTTGTCAGTCGCGTAGTGCCCGCCGCGCAGCTCGACGCAGCCGTGCAAGCGCTGACAAACGCGATAGCCGACAACGCACCCCTGACGCTGAAGGCGGTCAAGCTCAGTGTGAACGCATTTCTGCAAAACCCGGAACAGCACCATTCACCCGAAGCACAGGCCGCCATCGATGCGGCCAATGGCAGCGAAGATTACGTTGAAGGCGTGCGCGCGTTCGCGGAAAAACGCAAGCCACGCTTCGTCGGCCGCTAAGGCCCAAAATTCTCAGGCGTTTTATGCAATCTCCCTATGCCGTATTCGTGACCCGCCTTGGCGGCCCAGAAGTGCTTGAGCCGCGCGCCATACCGATGCCGACCGCACAAGCCGACCAACTGGTGCTGGAGCACACGGCCATCGGCGTTAACTTTGTCGATATTTATTTGCGTGCGGGTCAGCCGCACTCCCACAATCCTGAGCCGCCTTTCGTCCCGGGTATCAACGCGGTGGGGCGAGTCATCGAAGTCGGGCGCGATGTTGCAGGCTTCCAGATTGGCGACCGGGTGACCTACACCAACGCCGGGGTGGGCAGCTATGCCACCCATGTGGCCTTGCCAGCCGAACGTGCGGTTAAGGTACCGGCTGCTTTAAGTGACGTCCGTGTAGCGGCGGGTCTGGTGCGTGCCTTGACCGCGCAATACCTGCTCAAGCAAATGAGGCCATTGAAGCCGGGCGACACGGTGCTGATCCATGCCGCAGCGGTCGGCGTTGGGCAGATCCTGGTGCAATGGGCTAAGCGGCTCGGGCTTCGAGTGGTGGCGACCGTGGGCAGCGACCTCAAGGCGAGCACCGCGCGTGAACTGGGCGCAGACTTTGCCATCAATTATTCGACCCACAATTTTGTCGATGAGGTTAAACGCATCACCCATGGCGAAGGCGTCAGCGTGGTGTACGACTCGGTCGGGCGCGACACCTTCATGGGTTCGCTGGCCTGCCTTGAACCCAAAGGGCTGGTGGTGAACTTCGGTACAGCCTCGGGCCAAGTGGAAGGGTTCGCGCTACAAGCGCTGCATGCCAAATCGCTGTGGGTGTGCCGCCCCACCTTGCGCAGCTATATCGCCAAGCGCAGCGACTTGCTGGCCATGTGCGAGGAAGTGTTTGCGTTGCTGGCGGATCCGACCCTCCGCCTTGATATTGAAGCAACCCTGCCGCTGAAAGATGCGGCCCAAGCGCATCGCTTGTTGGAGGGGCGCACGACGAGAGGGGCGATTGTGTTAACGCCTATGGGGCAAATTGCGCCATGATATTTTGACGATTCACTTGAAAGGGCCTGATTCATGAAGCTTGCAATGATTCACTTTTCGTTCCCGATTCGGGACATTGAATCGACACTCGCGTTCTACCGCGACCCGGGTGCAAGACGACCGGATTGACCTCGAATTCTTCGGTCACCACTTGGTCGCGCAGCTCTCGGAAGTGGAGGCGTCGCATCGTTCAGTCAACATCGGCAAAGACAACTACCCGCTGCGCCATTTCGGCGTGATTGTTGAACCCAGCGACTACGACAGCATGCTCAGCAGGCTGCGCCAAGCCAAGGTGCCGTGTGCCATGGAGCCGACCCGGATTTTCATCGGTTCGCCGCGCGAGCAGACGGTTTTTCTGGTGCTTGACCCATCCGGCAATGCGATTGAGGTCAAAGGGCTGTCACAGCCAAGCCAAGTGTTTTCCACGCAATAACAACGCATATCAAGGAGTCACGACATGCCTAAGTTCGCTCGATTGCTGCTTCCCTTTATCGCCATGGGTCTCAGCGCCGCTTCCGCATGGGCCGACTATCCCGACAAACCCATTCGCATGGTGGTCGGCTATGCACCGGGCGGGGGTGCTGACAATCTCATTCGGCCTATCGCAGAACGCCTGTCAAAAATCCTCGGCCAGCCCATCGTGATGGATTACCGTGCAGGCGCTGGCGGGGTGATTGCGGCGGAGCTTTTGGCCCGTGCCCCGGCCGACGGCTACACGCTGCACATCACCGACTCTGGGCCGATGACGATCGTGCCCAACATGCGTAAGACCGCTTACAACCCACTCACCGATTTCACGCCCATTGCGATGGTCGGAGGTGGCGGCACGGTGATCGTGACCCCCGCCAATTCTGCGGCAACCGATCTGAAAAAATTAATCGAACTCATGAAGCAAAAACCCGAAGCCTGGAGCTACGGCACATCCGGTATCGGTGGTGTGGGTCACCTCGCGGGTGAGCAGTTCAAGGCGGCAGCGGGCGTGAATATTACCCATGTGCCCTACAAGGGCGGGGCACCGGCCATGGTCGAATTGCTGGGCGGCCATATCCCCGTGTTGTTCTCGTCGCTGGGCGCTGCGGCAACGCATATCAAGGCGGGTCGCATCATGCCGCTGGCCGTGACATCGGCCAAGCGCAGCACGCTGTTGTCCGAGACGCCGACGCTGGCCGAGTCCGGCTTCCCGGGTTTAGATGCCAGCATCTGGTTTGGCATCGTCGGCCCGCCCGGCTTGCCTGCTAGGGTCATGGACAAGCTGGTTCCCGCTTTGAACGCTGTGATGCGGGAGCCTGAAGTGCAAGAGGCTATCCGCAAAGAGGGCTATGAGCCGATGTTGTTCACCCCGGGTGAAATGCGGCTGCAGATTAGTCAGGACTTGACGCGCTGGGGCAAGACGGTCAAGGAAGCCAATGTGACGATTGAGTAAACCCTGACTTCATCAGGTTTCAAAGCCGCTTGAGTAAAGCCACACCCGTCTCTCGCGTGCCCAAGCTGCCACCCACATCGCGCGTGCATTCGCTCGCCGCAATTGTGGCTTCCATCGCCTGCTCTATAGCGCGGGCGGCGGCAAGGTAAGCGGGCAGAGCGCGGCGCTGGCCGTGCCAGGTCAGCAGCATGGCGGCAGAGATCACTTGCGAGAAGGGGTTGGCTTTGTTCTGGCCTGCGATGTCGGGGGCCGAGCCGTGTGCGGCCTGGCCCATGGCGTGCTCGGCTCCGGCGTTGAGTGAGCCGCCCAGGCCCAGGCTGCCCGACAGCTCGGCGGTCAGATCCGACAGGATGTCGCCAAACATATTGGTCGAGACGATCACGTCGAAGCGTGCTGGGTCGCGCACCACATGGGCCATCATCGCGTCCACGATGAAGTCGTCCACCGTGACCTGCGGGAACTCTTTGGCCACCTTGTGGCACTCGTCCAGAAAGATGCCGTCGGTCACGCGCAGCACATTGGCTTTGTGCACCAGGGTGACGTGCTGGCGGCGCAGAGAGGCCAGCTCGAAGGCGCTGCGGGCTATGCGCTCGCAGCAATGGCGCGTGATGCGGCGCAAGGAGATGGCGACATCGGGCGTGACCAAAATTTCGCTGTTGCCGGATTCGACATTGCGGTCGGCGTAAAAGCCTTCGGTGTTCTCGCGCACCACGACCAGATCGAACGGGCCGGTGAGCGTTTTGACGCCGGGGTAGGTGCGGGCCGGGCGGATGTTGGCAAACAAGTCCAGGCTCTTGCGGAAGAATTTGGACGGGTTGATCTCGCCCTTGGCCTCGTCCTTGAAGTCATAAGTGGACATGGGGCCGAGCAGCAGGCCGTCGGCAGCGCGCACCTTGGCCAGCAACTCGGGCGTGACGGTGGCGCCGCGCTGGAGCAAGCTGTCATGGCCAGCGATTTCATGTTCCATGGACAGTTTGAGGTCAAATTTTTGGTTGACCGCGTGCAGCACTTCAACAGCAACCGCCATGGTTTCCGGGCCAATGCCGTCGCCGGGGATAACGATAAGTTTCATGGTGTTCTCAATCAATTTTAATATTTGCATCCTTGACCACCTTCTCAAACTTGGCGGCCTCGGTGCGAACAAATTCGGTAAATTCGGCGACTGTGTTTTTAGGCACAACCAGGTCTTCTGCCACAAAGCGGTTGTGAATCTCGGTGGACGCCATGATGGCGTTCACTTCGCGGTTCAGGCTTTGCACAATGGCGGCAGGCGTGTCCGCTGGCGCAAACAAGCCGCCCCACAGACTGTAGCTAAAGCCGGGCAGGGTGGCCTCGGCCACGGTGGGCACTTGCGGCAGCGACTTCATGCGCTGCGGTGATGTGACCGCCAGCGCCTTGAGCTTGCCGCCCTTGATGTGCGGCATGGCCGCTGAAGCGCTGCTGAAAAAGAGCTGGATGCGATCCGTCATCAAGTCCGTCAACAGCGGCCCCACGCCTTTGTAGGGGATGTGCGTCATGTCCAATTTCGTGCCCATGGTCAAGGCCACAGCAGCCAGATGCCCGGGTGTGCCTGCGCCGACCGAGCCGTAGCTGAAAGTGCCCGGCTTGGCGCGCGCCATCTGAATCAGCTCGGTCAGGCTGTTGTATGGCGCGCTGGCGGAGGCCAGCAATACCAGCGGCGCGTTGCCAATCATCACCACGGGGATCAGCTCTTTGAGCGGGTCGTAACCCAGGTCTTTCATGATGACGCGGTTCACCACTATCTCGCCGGTTTGCCCCAGCAACAAGGTGTAGCCATCGTTGCGCGTCTTCACCGCCAGACGCGTGCCCACCGTGCCCGACACGCCAGGCTTGTTGTCCACCACCACCGACTGCTTGTAGGCAATGGCCAAGCGCTCGCTGACCAGCCGCGCAAAGGTGTCGCCCTGGCCACCAGGGGCATAAGCCACCACGATGGAGATGGGTTTGACAGGGTAGTCACCTTCAGCGGCGGTGGCCGATAGGGCGACGCTTGCCAGGCTGGCGAGCGCCACACCGAAGCGAAAAAATCGTTGTACAGAAAAATGAATCATTGTCTTCAACTTCAATTAAGGAAATGGGCAGGAATCACAAGTAACCCGTATGAATTCGAGTTTCTTGAGGAGGTGTTTTTGAAACTTCAGTTCCGTCGCTTGCATAAGGACGCTTCAACTCAGAGCGGATCAGCTTAGTGCAAGCAAGAGATTGCTGAACGGGTGCTGATTTTTCCAGCGATACGTGTGGAAATCCCGCTCATCGGTACTGACGATACGCCCCTCGCCAAACTCTTCTGCCACCAGCACCAGCGATGCATCCGCCAGATCCATTGGCAAGTCAGCATAATGGCGCATCAGAGCCGCAAGCCGGGTAACGTGATCGGCTGACATGACAAAAATGCCGACACCCTGGGCACCCAGCGTCTCCACCCAAGCCAGTGTTTTCACTACGCCGATGCGTTTGAACATGAGGTGAACGCACTCCACTAGCACCGGGTAGGTGGTCATCAGTGGTTCACGATTGTGGCGGAAAAACGCTTGACAGCGAGCATGGTAGGCATCGCCCTGGTCCGCCAAGGCCAGCCAGGCGCCGGTATCGACCAAAATCATGGGCGCGTTCCAGTCTTGGACGAGAAATCGAGCTGGCTTTTATAAGTGGTTGAAAGTTGCTCATCGGTTTCGATGCAGCCAATAAAGCCCACATCCATCAGCGCCAGAAAGAAGGGGGAATCCCCCGTGTCGGCTGTGGGCACGGTAGCAACAGGTGTGCGAGGAAGCCCATGGCGTTGCTTGACGAACTGGACAAAATCCAGCACCTCAGCCCGAAGGTTGAGCGGCAGCGCCGCGATCTCGGACTCAATTTGGCTCAGTGTGCTCATCACGCAGTCCTTTCAAGTTGAGGGGGAGACTTGCCTTTACTCTGTTCAGTGCTGACATTCTCCACTGTCGCTTTGAATTGTCCAGTCCCAAAGATGGTCCCCTCGACAGGAATCGAACCTGTATCTGACGCTTAGGAGGCATCCGTTCTATCCATTGAACTACGAGGAGGAGCGGTGGATTGTAATTTGCGCTTGCAGCTCGTGTGACTTCACTTGGTCAGTAAGCGCATGGCCTCTTCCAACCCTTTGAGCGTGAGCGGGAACATGCGCTGGTTCATGAGCTGCTGGATGACGGCGATGCTTTGGCGGTAGTGCCACACGCCTTGCGGCTCGGGGTTGATCCAGACGAATTTGGGGAAGGTGCTGGTCAGACGTTGCAGCCATTCGACCCCGGCTTCTTCGTTGTTGTATTCCACGCTGCCACCGGGTTGCAAAATCTCATAGGGACTCATGGTGGCGTCGCCGACAAAGATCAGTTTGTAGTCTTTGTTGTACTTGCGCAGGATGTCCCAGGTGGCAAACTTTTCAGCAAAGCGGCGGCGGTTGTTCTTCCACATGAAGTCATAGACGCAGTTGTGGAAGTAGTAGAACTCGATGTGCTTGAACTCGGTCTTGGCGGCGCTGAAGAGTTCTTCCACCCGCGTGATGTGCTCGTCCATGGTGCCGCCCACGTCCATCAGCAGCAGCACCTTGACGTTGTTGTGGCGCTCGGGCCGCATTTTGATGTCCAGGTAGCCCGCATTGGCGGCGGTGGAGCGGATGGTGTCGTCCAGGTCCAGTTCGTCTTCATGGCCTTCACGCGCGAACTTGCGCAGGCGGCGCAGGGCCACCTTGATGTTGCGCGTACCCAGTTCTTGCGTGTCGTCGTAGTCTTTGTAGGCGCGCTGGTCCCACACCTTCACCGCGCTCTTGTTGCGGCCTTTTTCCTGGCCGATGCGGATGCCTTGCGGGTTGTAGCCGTTGGCCCCAAAGGGTGAGGTGCCGCCGGTGCCAATCCATTTGGAGCCGCCTTCGTGACGTTCCTTCTGTTCTTCAAAGCGTTTCTTGAGCGTCTCCATCAACTCGTCCCAACCCATCTTCTCGATCTTGGCGCGCTCCTCCGGGCTCAGATTGAGCTCCAGGTTTTTGCGTAGCCACTCCAGCGGGATGTCCTGGGTGAAGTCGGTCAGCATCTCCACGCCCTTGAAGTAGGCGGCAAAGGCGCGGTCGAACTTGTCGTAGTGTTTTTCGTCCTTCACCAGCGTGGTGCGGCTGAGGTAGTAGAAGTCGTCGATCTTGTAGCCCGTCGGCTCGGCGTCGCTCTCGGGTGCAGGCATCTTGGGGCCAACCACGCCTGCTTTCAAGGCTTCGAGCAGGGTAAGGTACTCCTTGACCGAAACGGGGAGTTTGGCGGCGCGCAGGGTGTAGAAGAAGTCGATCAGCATGTGGATTACCTAACTTCGATGCTTGCCCAGCAAATACAGCAGATGCGCCCGCACTTCCGGCCACTCACCTTGCGTCACGCTGTACATCACGGTGTCGCGGATCGTTCCGTCGCGGCGCAGGGCGTGGCCGCGAATCACGCCGTCTTTTTTCGCGCCCAATCGCTCAATAGCGGCTTGCGAGGCGAAGTTGTAGTTGTCGGTGCGCCAGCCCACCACGTGGCAGCCCAGGGTGTCGAAGGCATGGCTCATCAGCAGCAGTTTGCAGGTGGTGTTGACGTGGCTGCGCTGCACGCTCCTTCCGTACCAGGTGTAGCCAATCTCCACGCGCTTCACGGCGGGCAGGATGTCGTGGTAGCTGGTGCTGCCGAGGACTTTGCCACTGAACTCGTCTACCACGGCGAAGGCAAAACGGTGCCCCTCAGCGCGGGCTTGCAAAGCGGTTTCGATATAGGCACGGGTCTCGTCTGGCGCAGGCACGGAGGTCACGCGCAGTTGCCACAGTGCGCCATCCGCAGCAGCGACGCGCAGGCCGTCTTCGTGCGCCAGCGACAGGGGGACGAGTTGCACGCCGCGCTGCGACAGGGTGATAGGTTCGACAAAAGCCATTCAGTTGCCCTTGCCCTCGTTGTCACTATTGCCAGTGACTTCGCGACTTCGCCGCCAACGCCGCGCCAGTTGCAGACCCAGCCCACCACCGATGCCGACCATCACGATGCCAAAAATGCTGGCATTGCCGTAACCTTCTGAAAAAATATCAAAGCCCAGCAGTAGGCCCAGCCAGAAACCCAGCAACGCACCGCCGACAAAACCGATGGCGTCGGACAGACCTTCGAGGAGTAGTTTGTTGTTCATGGTGCTTGCGTGGGGTTATCGGTTGCGCTGGTTCATGAACACCAGCTTTTCAAACAAGGTCACGTCCTGCTCGTTCTTGAGCAGCGCGCCCACCAGTGGCGGCACGGTCACCTTGTCGTCTTGGCTGTGCAGGGCGGCCAGGGAAATGTCCTCGGCCACCAGCAGCTTGAGCCAGTCCAGCAGCTCGCTGGTGGATGGTTTTTTCTTCAGACCCGGCAGGTTGCGTACGTCGAAGAAGGTCTTCATGGCTGCGGTGAGCAACTCTTTTTTCAGGCCGGGGAAGTGCACGTCCACGATTTGCGTCATGGTGGTGGCGTCAGGGAACTTGATGTAGTGGAAGAAGCAGCGGCGCAGGAAGGCGTCGGGCAACTCTTTCTCGTTATTGGATGTGATGAAGACCAGCGGACGGTGTTTGGCCTTGATGAGTTCGCGGGTTTCGTAGCAGTAGAACTCCATGCGGTCGATCTCGCGCAGCAAGTCGTTGGGGAATTCGATGTCGGCCTTGTCGATCTCGTCGATCAACAGCGCCACCGGCTGGTCGGCGGTGAAGGCCTGCCACAGCACACCTTTGACGATGTAGTTGTGGATGTCTTTGACGCGTTCGCCGCCGTCCACATCCGAGAGCTGCGAGTCGCGCAGGCGGCTCACGGCGTCGTATTCGTACAGGCCTTGCTGGGCTTTGGTGGTGGACTTGATGTGCCACTGCAAGAGTGGCAGGTTCAGCGCCTGGGCCACTTCCTCGGCCAGCATGGTCTTGCCGGTGCCGGGCTCGCCCTTGACGAGCAAGGGGCGCTTGAGTGTGATGGCCGCGTTGACCGACAGCATCAGGTCTTGCGTGGCGACGTAGGTTTGGGTTCCGTGGAATTTCATGGTGCGGCGCGGTGGGGTGAAGGGAGACGCTTAAGGGATCAAGGGGCTAGATATAATGGACGGTTGAATTGAACCAAATACCGGCTGATTGTCCTCGCAAAATGAATAAACTGTTGCTGACGCTACTCCCCCTGGTCTTCGCTGCTGCCTCGACCCTTTCCGCCCACGCGCAAGACGCCAAGGGTGACGCCCAGGCGGGCCAGAAAAAAATCGCCATGTGCATAGGCTGCCACGGCATCCCCGGCTACCAGGCCAGCTTTCCCGAGGTGCACAAGGTGCCGATGATCTCCGGCCAGGGTGCCAAGTACATCGTCTCGGCACTGGGCGCTTACAAAAAAGGCGAGCGCAAGCACCCCACCATGCGTGCCATTGCTGACTCCCTGACCGATCAAGACATGGCAGATTTGGGTGCCTACTATGAAGGTCACGGCAAGGTCGAGGGTGCAGCGCCCGCCAAGGCGACCGAGCCCTCAGCCAAAGTGGCCGAGCTGCTGAAAAAAGGCACTTGCGTGGCCTGCCACGGCGACAACTTCAGCAAACCGCTTGACCCGAGCTACCCGAAAATTGCGGGTCAACACGCCGACTACCTGTTTGTCGCCCTCAAGGCCTATAAAACCGAAGGTCACGCCACTTGGGGCCGCAGTAACGGCATCATGGGCGGTATGGCCAAGCAGTTTTCCAACGCCGAACTCAAGGAAATGGCCAAGTACATCAGCGCCCAGCAGGGTGATCTGAAAACCGTGCCCCAGCCGCGCGTTCACTCTGCGTCGCACTGAGCTTCTCTCGCTCACAAAAAAGCCACTCCATGAGTGGCTTTTTACATCTGAAAGCGGTCAGTTTCGGCTCAATCCCGCGTCGCCTGCCGCTGCACGCAAGCGATGTAGGCGTCGCCATCAGGCGGGCGGCCTGCGCGCTGGCTTTCCCACAGCATTTTGCCCAGGCACTCCATGGTTTCATGGTGCGCGTCGTGTAGAGAATCACGTCTTGCAGTCAGCAACTCTACCGCCTGACGAATGCCGCGTGGCTGGTCAATGCTGCACTGCTCAGTGATGGACAGGTGCATGGAGAGGTGCAAAAAAGGATTGGTTTGATCCGTCGGGGCGTCCTGCAACTGGGCCAACGCCTGATCCAAATTGGCGAACTCGGCGTGATATTCGGGGTGCTCATCCATCCACTGGCTGGCGATGACCTCTATCGCCTCCATCGCCTGATCGGCACGGGCCTTGGCGTAAGCAGTACAAAAAAATCGACGAACGTCGGCTTGCGAGGGTTGGAACAGCATGGCGGTGAGCATAAGCGAGATAGGGTTTGCCGCGCTGGTCTAGGGCAAAAATCCGCATACACTTTGCAGCCTTATCTCTTTGAGTGAGCCCCTCGCATGATCGACAAAATCTCCCCCTCCGTCGCCGACGCCCTGGCCAGCATCCAGGACGGTGCCACCATCATGATCGGCGGTTTTGGCACCGCAGGTATCCCTAACGAACTGATTGACGGCCTGATCGCCCAGGGCGCCAAAGACCTCACCATCGTCAACAACAACGCGGGCAATGGCGAGACCGGCTTGGCCGCTTTGCTCAAGACCGGGCGCGTGCGCAAGATCATTTGCAGCTTTCCGCGCCAGGCCGACAGCCACGTGTTTGACGGCCTGTACCGCAGTGGCAAGCTGGAGTTGGAGCTGGTGCCGCAGGGCAATTTGTCGGAGCGCATCCGCGCGGCGGGCGCGGGAGTGGGCGCTTTCTTTTCGCCCACCGGCTACGGCACCGAGCTGGCCAAAAACAGCGACGGCTCACCCAAAGAAACCCGCCTGATCAACGGCAAACATTACGTGCTGGAGATGCCCATTTATGGCGACGTGGCACTTATCAAGGCCGAGCAGGGCGACCGCTGGGGCAACCTGACCTACCGCATGACCGCCCGCAACTTTGGTCCCACCATGGCCATGGCCTGCAAGACCACCATTGCCACCGTGCATGAGATCGTGGAACTCGGCGCGCTGGACCCCGAAACCGTGGTCACCCCGGCCCTGTTCGTCAGCAAAATCGTCAAGATCCAACGCCAGGCCACGCAGGCCGGTGGTTTCAAGAAAGCAGCGTGATATGACCTACCAAAAACGCAGCAAAGACCAGCTCGCCGCCCGTGTGGCGCAAGACATCCCCGAAGGCGCGGTGGTGAACCTGGGCATCGGCATGCCGACCCTGGTGGCCAACCACATTCCGTCTGACCGTGAAGTGCTGCTGCACAGCGAAAACGGCATCCTGGGCATGGGGCCTGCACCCGCACCGGGCGAAGAAGACTACGACCTCATCAACGCGGGCAAGCAGCCCGTGACCTTGCTTAAAGGCGGTTCTTTCTTTCACCACACCGACAGCTTCGCCATGATGCGTGGCGGCCATTTGGACATCTGCGTTCTGGGGGCGTTTCAGGTGTCGGCCACGGGTGATTTGGCCAACTGGCACACGGGGGAACCCGACGCTATCCCCGCAGTGGGTGGCGCCATGGACTTGGCCGTGGGGGCCAAGCAAACCTGGGTGATGATGGACTTGCTGACCAAGCAGGGGCAAAGCAAGGTGGTTCCGCACTGCACCTACCCTTTGACCGGCATCGCCTGCGTCAAGCGCATTTACTCCGAGCTGGCCACGCTGGATTGCACCCCGAACGGCCTCGTGTTGATTGACAAGGTAGAGGGCTTGGAACACGCCGAGCTAGAGCGTTTGGTGGGCTTGCCAATCGCGGTGTAAAACCAGTGTCACTAAGGGTATTCGCTAGTCACGTGTGAGCCCGTCAGGGCGGCGCTTGGTTTAGCATCGAGGATCATTTTTTACCCAAGGTGGCTGCTATGCGTTTCATTAAATGGGCTATGGCTGGCTTCTTCTTTTTGGCCGGTGCGACAAGCTTTGCCGCCTACCCCGACAAGCCGATCAAGATCATCGTCGCCTTCCCGCCGGGCAGCTCGACCGACATCGTGGCGCGCGCCCTGTCTCAGCCCTTGGCTGAGGCCCTCGGCCAGCCGGTGGTGATTGAAAACCGGCCAGGTGCAGGCGGCAATATCGGCACGGTGGCCGTGGCGCGTTCTGCGGCAGATGGCTACACTTTTCTGATGCACAGCGTGGCCTATTCGGTCAACCCATCGCTCTACAACAAGGCGGGTTACGAGGTAGGCAAAGAGCTCACAGGTGTGGCCATGGGCGCGGTGTCGCCCAACATCATTTATGTGCATCCTTCCGTCAAGGCCAATGACATCAAAGAACTGCTGGCGCTGGCCAAGACCGAGTCATTGAGCTATGCGTCCTCAGGCAACGGCACCACCACGCACTTGGGGGCCGAGCTGTTCTTTCGCAACCTGGCCAAGGTGGACATTCAGCACGTGCCTTTCTCGCCTGCGGCTGCGGCCAACGCGGTGGTGAGCGGCCAAGTGCCGGTCGGCTCCACCTCCATTCCGCCCGTGGTGCAACTGGCCAAAGTGGGCAAGGTGCGCCCGCTGGCCGTGACCAGTGCCAAGCGCAGTAGCGCTCTGCCCAACGTGCCCACCATCGCCGAGTTGGGCTACCCCGGCTTTGAAGCCAACACCTGGTTCGCCATGCTGGCCCCCGCCAGCACGCCCGTTGACGTGTTGGACCGCATCAACACCGAGGTGAACAAAATTTTGCAAAACAAATTCATCAACGAAGGCTTCGCCGCCCAATCCCTCGAAGCCATTCGCATGGACAGACCCACGCTGGACGCTTACCTGGCCACCGAGGCCAAGAAGTGGGCCGGGGTGGTGCAGCAGACCGGGGCGAAGGTGGATTAGTAGCCCCGTTCAGGCTGAGCTTGTCGAAGCCTCTCAGCCCTTCGACAAGCTCAGGACGAACGGAAGATTGAATTTGCTCGAACGAATCGAGCGCCAACAAAGAAGGACATCAGCAACATGACAAACAGCATTGGATGGATAGGTTTGGGTCGCATGGGTGAGGCCATGGTGAAACGCTTGCTCAAGGCCGGGCACCCGGTGAGCGTGTGGAACCGCACGGCTTCCAAGGCCGAGCCTTTGAAAGAATATGGCGCAACCATCGCAGCCAGCAAACTCGACCTGGCGGGCTGCCACGCAGTGTTCACCATGGTGTCCACCACCGACGACTTGAAAGAGGTGTTGTTTGGCGCGGGTGGTTTGGTCTCCGGCAAGACCTTGCCCAAGGTGGTGGTCGATAGCTCTTCCATCTCTCAAGAAGGCTCGGCAGAAATTCGCGCGCAACTTGAATCGCTGGGCGTGGCCTATTTGTGCACCCCGGTCTCGGGCAATGCGAAGGTGGCCAAGGCGGGCAAGCTGCTGATGGTTTCGTCTGGCCCTAAAGATTTGTACACCTCGGTCGAACCCTATTTGCAGGCCATGGCGCGCAAGGTGATGTGGGTGGGAGAGGGCGAGTTGGCACGCGTGTGGAAGATCGCGCACAACACCATGTTCGGCGTGATTATTCAAAACCTGTGCGAGATCACCGTGCTGGCTGAGAAAGCAGGCATCCCGCGCCATGTGTTTTTGGAGAGCATCAACGACTCGGTGCTGGGCTCCATGTACACGCGCTA
>JAYVPU010000294.1:0-3631 GCA_043757205.1 Comamonadaceae bacterium
GTGTCAACGTGAACGGCGGTGCCATTGCCATTGGCCACCCCATCGGTGCGTCCGGCTGCCGCATTTTGGTGACTTTGTTGCACGAGATGCAACGCAGCAATGCCAAAAAAGGTCTGGCCGCACTGTGCATTGGTGGCGGCATGGGGGTTTCCCTAACACTGGAGCGTTGATTTAAGGTCAATAATGCTTGCAGCCCATTAATAATAGGCTTAGGCAGCTATCAAGTTTGTAGTAAGTAGTTAGAAAATCAGGAGACAAAAATGAGTCAAAAAGTAGCGTACGTGACCGGTGGTATGGGTGGTATCGGTACCGCCATCTGCCAGCGTCTGCACACAGAGGGTTTTAAAGTCATCGCTGGTTGCGGCCCCACCCGCGACCACGCCAAGTGGATCGCCGAGCAAAAAACGCTGGGTTACACCTTTTACGCGTCTGTTGGCAATGTTGGCGCATGGGATTCCACCGTGGAAGCCTTCACCAAGACCAAGGCCGAGCACGGCAGCATTGACGTGCTGGTGAACAACGCCGGTATCACCAAAGACCGCATGTTCTTGAAGATGACGCGCGAAGATTGGGACGGCGTGATCGAAACCAACCTGAACAGCATGTTCAACGTCACCAAACAGGTGGTCGGTGACATGGTGGAAAAAGGCTGGGGCCGCATCATCAACATCTCTTCTGTCAATGGTGAAAAAGGCCAGGCCGGTCAGACCAACTACTCGGCTGCCAAAGCCGGTATGCATGGTTTCTCGATGGCCTTGGCGCAAGAGATGGCCACCAAAGGCGTAACCGTCAACACCGTGAGCCCGGGCTACATCGGTACCGACATGGTCAACGCCATCCGCGAAGACGTGTTAGCCAAGATTGTGGCCACCATTCCGGTCAAGCGCCTGGGCAAGCCGAGTGAGATCGCCTCCATCATCGCCTGGCTGGCATCAGAAGACGGTGGCTATACCACCGGTGCCGACTTCTCGGTCAACGGTGGTTTGCACATGGGCTGATGCCCCTTTGTGATTTAAAGCTGCTTTAAATCACTTTGGCAGCGCGTAGTTCTTCGATCTGCGCGCTGCTGTAGCCCATTTGGACCATCACCTCCTCAGTGTGCTCGCCCAGCAAAGGTGAACGCGTCACCTCAGTGGGGCTGTCCGACATTTTGATGGGGTTGCCCACCGTCAGGTACTTGCCACGGGTCGGGTGATCGACCTCCACCACGGTTCCTGTGTCCCGCAACGATTGGTCTTCAGCGATTTCCTTCATCGACAGAATCGGCCCGCAGGGGATGTCGAACTCGTTCAGGATGTCCATGGCCTCGAACTTGGTCTTGGTTTCAGTCCACTCTTCAATGCGGGCAAAGATCGACTTCAAATGGGGCAGGCGCGCCGCCGGTGTGGCGTAGTGCGGATCGGTGATCCAACTTTGCTCGTCAATGATTTTGCAAATCGCAGGCCACACGGCGGCCTGGGTGATGAAGTAGATGTAGGCGTTAGGGTCTTTCTGCCAGCCTTTGCATTTCAAGATAGAGCCGGGCTGACCACCGCCGGATGAGTTGCCTGCGCGCGGCACGGCATCACCAAACTCAATGTCGGGGAACTGGGGATACTCTTTCAAGACACCCGTGCGCTCCAGGCGTTGTTGGTCGCGCAGTTTGACGCGGCACAAATTCAAAACGGCGTCTTGCATGGCGGCCAGCACCTTCTGGCCGCGACCGGTTTGCTCGCGTTGGTAAAGGGCGGTGACGATACCCAGGGCCAGGTGCAAACCGGTGCCGCTGTCACCAATTTGCGCACCAGTGACCATGGGCGGGCCATCGGCAAAGCCGGAGGTGGAGGCCGAGCCACCCGCACACTGGGCCACGTTTTCATAGACCTTGCAGTCCACATAAGGGCCAGGCCCAAAGCCTTTGACTGAGGCCAGGATGATGCGCGGATTGATCTCCTGGATGCGCTCCCAGCTAAAGCCCATGCGGTCTAACGCGCCGGGGGCAAAATTTTCCACCATCACGTCGCACTGCTTGATGAGTGTGACCAGAACCTCTTTGCCTTTGGGGTTTTTGGTGTCCAGGGTGATGGAGCGTTTGTTGTGGTTGAGCATGGTGAAGTACAGGCTGTCGGCGTCGGGAACGTCGCGCAACTGGCCGCGGGTGGCGTCGCCTTCACCCGCTCTTTCTACCTTGATGACATCGGCACCAAACCATGCCAGCAATTGCGTACACGTTGGGCCCGACTGCACGTGGGTGAAGTCGAGAATTTTTACGCCGTCCAATGCCTTGCCCATCACCTACTCCTGAATGAAATAAAAAAAACGGCGTCCCAAAAGGACGCCGTTGATCATAGCGCTTGAAAGCGCCTTGCTCCTTACTCAGAGCGTCTGCGAACGCCTGAACTTAGACCGCTTGAGCGGTGTGCATGCCAGCGATCTGCTCGGCGCTATAGCCCAGCTCGGTCAACACCTCGTCGGTGTGCTCGCCCAGCAGGGGAGACGCGGTGACCACGGGTTTCAAGTCCGAGAACTTGATCGGACTACCGACAGTGAAGTAGCTACCGCGCACTTTGTGTGGCACTTCAACGATGGAGCCGCTGGCGCGCAGAGACTTGTCGTGCAGCAGTTCTTTCATCGACAACACTGGAGCGCAAGGAATGTCGAACTTGCGGAAGATGTCAACTGCTTCAAACTTCGTTTTGTCCGCGATGTACGCTTCGATGGTGGCGAAGATGTCCATGATGTGCGGCTGGCGGCCACGCGGTGTGTTGTATGCAGGGTCGTCCTTCCACTCGGGCTTGCCCAGTGCGTCGCAGATGGGGCCCCAGGCGTGACCCTGGATGGTGAAGTAGATGTAGGCGTTGGGGTCGGTCTCCCAGCCCTTGCATTTCAAGATCCAGCCCGGCTGGCCACCACCGCCGGCGTTGGCACCGCGCGGCACCACGCCGTCAGCGAAGGCTTCCATCTCATGGGGGTACTGGGGATACTCTTCTAGGTAGCCCACTTTGTCCAGGCGCAACTGGTCGCGCATCTTCACGCGGCACAGGTTGAGCACGGAGTCTTGCATCGACACGGACACCTTTTGGCCCTTGCCGGTTTGTTGCTTGCCGATGTAGGCGGTCAAGATGCCGATGGCCAGGTGCATGCCGGTGTTGGAGTCACCCAGTGCAGCGGAGGAAATCGTGGGGCCAGAGTTCTCCCCCTTCCAGTAGCCGGTGGTGGAGGCCGCGCCGCCTGCACACTGGGCCACGTTTTCATAGACCTTGAGGTCTTCGTAGTGGTGGCCATCGCTAAAGCCTTTGACCGACGCCAAAATCATGCCGGGGTTAAGCGACTGGATGTGCTCCCAGGTGAAGCCCATGCGGTCCAGAGCACCGGGGCCAAAGTTCTCGACCATCACGTCGGATTCTTTGATCATCTTTTCCAGCACGGCCTTGCCTTCAGCCTTTTTGGTGTCCAGTGTCAGCGAGCGCTTGTTGCTGTTGAGCATGGTGAAGTACAGGGCATCAGCGCCTTCAACGTCACGCAACTGGCTGCGCGTCACGTCGCCGGAGCCGGGGCGTTCGACCTTGATCACGTCAGCGCCGAACCAGGCCAGCAGCTGAGTGGCTGCGGGACCGGCTTGCACGTGGGTGAAGTCGATGATCTTGATCCC
>JAYVPU010000295.1:0-14241 GCA_043757205.1 Comamonadaceae bacterium
TGACCTGGTCGAAACAATTCAAATTGCAAACTTCGCCCGAGACCAGCCTGGTTAATGTCTGAGAGTAATGCTTCCATTTCCGCTTTGCTGGGAAGTTGCTTCTCCAATTGCGTGACGTACTGCAACACCTGTTCGCGCTGCTTGGTGAGTGCATCCAAATTCACGGCCTTGACCAATTTGGTCTTGTAGCTTTCACGCAGCTGGGCTTCTTTAGCGCGCTCTGCCTCAAGCGTTTCATCTGAACCGCTCAACCATACAAACCAAAGCCCCACCACCACTACCACCGCCAGCAAAATAAACAGTGCGTTGCGCGGTACCGCTGGCCAGGCCGCAGGATTTTTAGTGTCGAGATTACTGAATTGCCCTTGAACCTGTTCTTTAAGCTCAGCGAAATAAGATGCAGAAAATGAGATTGCCATGGTGCTGCCCTGTTATTTGTTTACAGGTGATAGGATGCCCGCAGTCCCGCCCGCACCTTGTCTAGTTTTCAGTAGCTCACTGGATCGAACGAGGCGCACCCGAACGTTGAAGTTTGCAACTCGTCGCTGGTCGCGCGCACCTAAGGTGATGGTGCCAGCCACGATTTCAACCAGTTCAGGCTTGGTAAACCACGGCGTATTGGAGGATAAATTGCGTAGAAGCTCCGAAACACGCTCACTCGATTGAGCCACCCCCTGAAGCATCACCGTTTGATTGTCCTGCTTCATGGTGTTGATATAAACGCCATCGGGGAGCTGATTGACCAACTCTGTCAACAAATGCACGGGCAGGTTGCGATCAGCTTGCAAGTTCTCAACCGCTTGCTGCCTGGCGCGCAGCGCAGTAATTTCAGCCTCAAGCCCGGCGATGTCTTTAATCTGACCATCGAGTAGTTTGATTTCATTTTCCAGAATCAAATTCCGTCCTTGCTGGCTGTCGATTTGACCTTGGTACCACAGGAAAATCATCCCCGCAATCAAGCCGCCGATCAGTGCTGAAGCCGCCAAGGAGAGGTTGAAGACATCTTGTCTTTTTTTGCGCGCAGCCTCTCGGTGCGGCAACAAGTTGATCAGAATCACTGCAAAAACCTCCGCATGGCCAGCCCACAAGAAGTCAGATAAGAGGACTCTTCGCGCTTCATCTTTTTCAGACGAACCCCGCTCCCCATTTCCATGCCTTCAAACGGATTCAGCAACCGACAGGCAAATGAGGTTTGCTGCACCACCGCCTCGGTCAAACCCGGCAGCGCAGCGGCGCCGCCGGCCAACATCACGTAGTCCACCTTGTTATGAGGTGTGCTGGTAAAGAAAAACTGCAATGCACGACTGACCTCCTGCACCATGGTTTCCAAAAATGGCTGCATTACGCTACTCTCATAGTCATCAGGGAGATCGCCGCTTCGCTTTTTACTCTCGGCTTCTTCCAACGAAAAACCATACTGACTGACGATCAACTGGGTCAACTGGGCCCCACCAAAGGCTTGATCACGCTCGTACAACACGTCTTCATCGCGAATGACTTGCAGACTCGTCGTCAAAGCACCCACTTCGAACAAAGCCACGATAGCACCAGCCCCACCATCCGGCAGGCTTTCAAACAATCGTGCTGCGGCTATGCGGGAGGCATAAGATTCCACATCCACAACAACAGGTTTGAGACCTGCCGCCTCCGCAAGGCCTTGTATATCTTGCACCTTCTCCCGGCGAGAAGCCGCAATCAGCACATCGACATCACCGCTGGCGTTGGCGCTAGGGCCGATGACACAAAAATCAAGACTCACCTCATCCAGAGGAAATGGAATGTACTGGTTGGCCTCTGCCTCGACCTGAAGCTCAAGCTCTGCATCCGACAAACCACCAGGGAGTACAATTTTTTTCGTAATGACGGCTGAAGGCGGCAAAGCCATCGCTACATTTTTGGTGCTGGTCCCACTTTTTTTGACCAATCGACGCACGGCCTCTGCAACTTCGTCGAAGTTCACAATCGTGCCATCCGTGATCCAGCCGCTCTCCAGCTGCTCGATAGCACAACGCTCAAGCACGTATTGACCATCCGCACTGCGACCCAACTCCACCAACTTCACGCTGGAAGAACTGATGTCCAAACCCAACAGGGGTTCGGGCTGACTTTTAAATAAGGACCCCAAAGAGATCAAGAGCATCCCCTGAAAGTGGCCAATAGAAGGCCAATAAAACTTAAGAATTCACTTGAATGCTATCAGCAAGATCATTGTTCTGCAAAGGTTTTTTCCATTTCAAGTTGTTCTTAACGTTGTAAAAGGCAGACGTTTTGTATGCATCTGAAACAACCTCAGAAAGATCCAAACCCGTGAAGTCTTTAAGTTGTCAAAATGCTGATGCCGTCCAAGCTACTGACTTGGATCTCATTTTTAAAATCTTGGCGCAACCCAAGGTAACCCATTCGTTATGTCTGAACACTCCAAACCCGACGCACCCCGATCTGAAGGCACGGGACTGCCCGCCCCAAAAAGCCGCTTCCATTGGTTATTGCGCATAGGCATCTGGATGTGCGGGCTGGCGCTTGCGGCGCTTGCCTGCCTGTTGATGGTGATCGCCATTGCACTGGCCATGGCGTTCCCCAACTTGCCCGACATTTCCTCACTCTCAGACTATCGGCCCAAGTTGCCACTGCGCGTCTTTTCTGTCGAGGGTGAGTTGCTGGGCGAGTTCGGCGAAGAACACCGCAACCTGACGCCCATCAAAGACATCCCCAAAGTCATGATCAACGCGGTATTGGCGATTGAAGACGCTCGTTTTTTCCAACATGGTGGCGTGGACTATCTGGGCGTGATTCGGGCCGGACTGGCCAATGTGGGGCGCGCTAAAAGCCAGGGCGCATCCACCATCACCATGCAAGTCGCCCGTAATGTGTACTTGTCTTCAGAAAAAACCTTTACCCGCAAAATTTACGAAATCTTGCTGACTTTCAAGCTGGAACACCTGCTGAGCAAAGACCAGATTCTTGAAATCTACATGAACCAGATTTTTCTGGGCAATCGTGCCTACGGTTTTGCAGCGGCTTGCGAGGCTTATTTCGGTAAGCCACTCAAAGACATCACCATTGCAGAAGCCGCCATGCTGGCGGGCCTGCCCAAGGCCCCTTCGGCCTATAACCCGATCAGTAACCCCAAGCGGGCCCGTAGCCGACAGCTGCACATCATTGAGCGCATGCAAGAAAACGGATTCATCACAGCCGCTGAGGCAGCGAGCGCAAAAAAACAAGAGCTTGATGTGAAAACGGGCAGCAACCCCAACCGAATTCACGCCGAATATGTGGCGGAAACCGTGCGCCAACTCATGTATGCCCAATATGGCGATGAAACCTACACCCGTGGCCTCAACGTCACCACCACGATCCGTGTTGCCGATCAAACTGTGGCCTACAAGGCCCTGCGCCGAGGCATCATGGATTTCGAACGTCGTCAGGTTTACCGGGGGCCTGAGAAATTTGTAAACCTCCCCTCGACAGCCGCCGAGCTTGAAGAGGCGATTGACGATGCACTCGACGATTACCCCGATAACGGCGATCTGCTGTCCGCCGTCGTCATTGACGCCGACCCCAAGAAAATCGTGGCCATGCGCCAAAGCGGGGAACCCATCGAGATCACAGGCGAAGGCTTGCGCCCGGCCCAATCCGCGCTGTCGCCCAAAGCCCCGCCCAACATCAAGCTACGCCGGGGGGCCATCATCCGCATTGCCAAAACGGCGAAGAACGCCTGGGAAATTACCCAACTCCCCGAAGTTGAAGGTGCTTTTGTGGCACTCGATCCACGTGACGGCTCACTCAGAGCTTTGGTCGGTGGCTTTGATTTTGTTAAAAACAAATTCAACCACGTCACCCAAGCTTGGCGACAGCCGGGCTCCAGTTTCAAGCCTTTCATCTACTCTGCGGCTTTAGAAAAAGGCTTCACTCCCGCCACCATCGTCAATGACGCACCCCTGTTTTTTGGTGCGGGCGTCACCGGCGGACAACCCTGGGAGCCGAAGAACTACGACGGCACATTTGAAGGCCCCATGCCACTGCGCCGTGGCCTGGCCAAGTCTAAAAACATGATTTCCATTCGCGTGCTGCAAGCCGTGGGCGCGCAAAACGCGCAAGACTGGATCACGCGTTTCGGCTTTGAAGCCGACAAACATCCGCCCTACCTGACCATGGCCCTGGGTGCGGGGTCTGTGACACCGATGCAAATGGCGACCGCTTACTCGGTCTTCGCCAATGGGGGCTATCGCATCAACCCCTGGCTCATCACCAAAGTTACCGAGCAAAAGGGCAAACTGCTGGTACAGACCCAACCTCCCGTGCTGGACGAATCTATGCGGGCCATTGATGCGCGCAACGCCTTCCTCATGACCAGTCTGCTGCAAGAAGTCACCCGCTCGGGCACGGCAGCCCGAGCGCAGGCCACGCTCAAGCGGCCCGATTTGTATGGCAAGACCGGCACCACCAATGACTCGATGGATGCCTGGTTTGCCGGGTATCAGCCCACCCTGATGGCCGTGACCTGGATCGGCTACGACACGCCACGCAAGCTAGGGGACAGGGAAACGGGCGGTGGCTTGAGCCTGCCGGTCTGGATCAGCTTTATGGAACAAGCCCTTAAGGGCGTGCCTGTGACCGAACCCACCGCACCTGAAGGTGTGGTCAATGTCGGGGGCGAGTGGTTTTACGACGAGTACGCCAAGGGTGGCGGTGTCAGTAGCCTAGGTCATGACGACAAAGCCGCCCCCACTACGCCTGAAGCGGCTCAAGCTCTACCCGCTGCGGACGAGAAAAAACGAATCCTGGATCTGTTCAAGAACTAAATCTCAGTGCCAGCGCTGCTTGTGCGCTGGCGTATTCGGAGAGACTGGCAAAGAACTCACCTTGTCCCTTGGTGTCCATCCAATGCTGCCCATCGAACTGGTAGTGATAGCCGCCTGAGCGAGCGGCCAACCAGATCTCATGCAAGGGTTTTTGCAGGTTGATGATGATCTGGCTTTGGTTCTGGAACACCAGCGTGATCATGCCCCCGACCCGCTGGTTGTCGATGTCGGCATCGCTCTCGTCGTTGATGCGGTCGCAGCTGGCCTCAACGGCGCGCAGCACGCGCTCAGCGCAATCCAGGTATTCGATGTCGGTCATTACAATTCCGTGATGTTGAAAACGAAACAAATTTTAATCCGTGCCCTGGTTCTTGCCACAGGTGTGCTCAGCCTGAGCGGCTGCGGCCAGCCGGGTGCACTGTATCTGCCCACCGAGCCCGCAGCTGCCCGGCGCGCCACATTGCCACAAACGCTGACGCCCGCCAACCCGTTTGAGGCCACGCCTACCGCGCCCAAGCTCGTCACACCCTCCACGACACCTACCCCCGCCTCAGCGCCCACTGCCCCATGATCACGCCAGCCCTCCCCGACCAAACCCACATTGCATACCAAGACGGCGAGTTATGGATAGAAGACGTTCGACTGAGCAATCTGGCGCGCCAACATGGCACACCCCTGTTCGTCTATTCCAAAGCCACCATGCTCGCCGCACTCGCCGCTTACCAACGCGGCTTTGCCGGGCGCAAGGCCCAGATTTGCTACGCCATGAAAGCCAACTCATCGCTCGCTGTGTTGCAGGTATTTGCCCAAGCCGGCTGTGGTTTTGACATCGTATCGGGCGGTGAGCTGGAGCGGGTACTGGCTGCCGGTGGCGACGCCAAAAAAATCATTTTCTCCGGCGTGGGCAAGACCCGCGCTGAAATGCGCCGCGCGCTGGAAGTGGGCATCCATTGCTTCAACGTGGAGAGTGAAGCCGAGTTGGACGTGCTCAACGATGTGGCCTTGTCCCTGGGCCAGCGCGCGCGCCTGAGCCTGCGCGTCAACCCCAATGTCGATCCCAAAACCCACCCCTACATCTCCACCGGCCTGAAGGGCAATAAATTCGGCATCGCGCATGAGCGCACGCTGGCGACTTACCAACGCGCCGCAGCGATGCCCGGTCTACAAGTGGTGGGCATTGACTGCCACATCGGCTCGCAAATCACGCAGATGAGCCCTTACCTGGACGCCATGGACCGCGTGCTCGATCTGGTACAGGCCATTGAGGCCGCAGGCATCCCCATAGAACACATTGATTTTGGGGGTGGACTGGGCATCGACTACAACAGCCCGGACGACGCCACCCTGCCGCCACCTGCCGATACGCTGTGGGCCCAGCTCTTGGCCCGGCTGGACGCACGCGGTTACGGCCAGCGCCAACTCATGATTGAACCCGGTCGCTCACTGGTAGGCAACGCCGGTGCGTGTCTGACCGAGGTGCTCTACCTTAAGCCTGGTGAGCAAAAGAACTTCTGCATTGTGGATGCCGCCATGAACGACTTGCCACGCCCGGCCATGTACCAGGCGTTTCACCAGATCGTGCCTGTGAGCCCGCGCGAAGGTGAGCCGACCACCTGGGACGTGGTCGGTCCGGTCTGCGAAAGTGGTGACTGGCTGGGGCATGAACGCGCCTTGAATGTGCGCAGCGGCGATTTGTTGGCCGTACTCTCCACCGGGGCTTACTGCATGAGCATGTCCAGCAACTACAACACCCGGGGTCGCGCCGCTGAGGTGCTGGTCAACGGCAAGCAAGCCCATGTCATCCGACAACGGGAAAGTGTGGCCGACCAAATGCGCGGTGAAACCCTGATTGCGACCACCTGAGCTGACTACACTTTGACGGACTGCACACCTCTGTTTTTAGGGGTCTGTAGCCGTTTTCTCTTCATAAAATCAAGCAACCGCCAGCCTAAAAGCGCGCCCAAAATGGCGCCATAGACCGCCACCTCGGTGAAGTTGTTTTTCCCCGCCCGCATCCAGAAAAAATGCAGCACACCCAGACCGGCCACCCCATACACCAGTTTGTGCAATAGCTGCCAGCGTCGCGCACCCAACGCTTTGATGGCCTGATTAAAGGACGTTGCGGCCAGCGGTGTCAGCAACACGAAAGCGACAAAGCCGACCAGAATAAAAGGCCGCTTGGCGATGTCTTTGGCGATGTCGGCCAGCTCAAAACCCATGTCAAACCAAGCGTAGGCCAGCAGGTGCAGCGTTACATAAAAATAGACAAACAACCCCAGCATGCGGCGCAAGCGCGCCAGGGCCGGGAGTTTGACGATCACACGCAGGGGTGTCACCGCCAAAACGAGACACAAGAAACGCAAAGTCCAGTCGCCCAAAGAGCGCTCCAATGCCTCAGCCGGATTGGCCCCCAGCAGGTTGCTGAACGCGGCATAGACCAGCCAGACAAAAGGCAACAGGGACAGCACAAACAACAGCGGTTTGGCTGCAGCATGAAGAAGTAGTTTGTTCATAGCAATCTTGCGGCGTAGCGAGAAGTGGTCAGACTAGGCGCGCGGAACAACGACGCCTCACTGCTTCGCCGTAGCCGCACTCAAAAGAATTTTTTTAAGTCCATACCGGCATACATCGACGCCACCTGCGCCTCATAGCCGTTGAACATCAAAGTCTTGCGCTTCTTGGCAAACAGGCCGTCTTCACCGATGCGCCGCTCCGAGGCCTGACTCCAGCGTGGGTGATCCACAGTGGGATTGACGTTGGAGAAAAAGCCGTACTCATTGCGAGCCGCCTTGTTCCAGGCCGTGCCGGGCTGGGACTCGGTGAAGCGGATTTTGACAATGCTCTTGGCGCTCTTGAAGCCGTACTTCCAGGGCGTCACCAGCCGCACCGGCGCGCCGTTTTGCTTGGGCAAGACTTCGCCGTACATGCCGAAGGTCAAGAGCGTCAGCGGGTTCATGGCCTCGTCCATGCGCAGGCCCTCCACATACGGCCAGTCGAGCACGCGTGAGCCCACATAAGGCATGGTTTTTTTATCTGCCAAGGTGACAAATTCAACGTACTTGGCGCTGCCCAGGGGCTCCACCTTTTTGATGAGCTCGGCCAGCGAGTAACCCACCCAGGGCAAGACCATGGACCAGCCCTCGACGCAACGCATGCGGTAGATGCGCTCTTCTTGTGCGCTGAGCTTGAGCAGGTCTTCTAGCGCCCACTTACCGGGCTTCTTCACCAGGCCCTCAATCTCCACCGTCCACGGTGAGGTGATCAGGGTGTGCGCGTTTTGCGCGGGGTCGGCCTTGTCGGTACCGAACTCATAAAAATTGTTGTAACTGGTGGCGTCTTGGTAGCTGGTGAGCTTGTCGATGGCCATGGCTCCGCTCAAGGCGGAGGCTGTGGTGTTGAGACTTTGCAGTTTCCCGGATCGGGGCACCACCACCACCTGCGCCATGGCCTCACGCCCCGCCCAAGAGGTCAGAGCAGCGCCTGCTGCGCCTGTGGCCATCAGCCGCAGCAGCTCACGGCGCGATTGGTACACCGCTGGCGAGGTGATCTCGCTGGAGACAGAATGAATGAAGCCGCTGTCGTTGGTTTTGATGAGCATGATGCAGTCCTTAAATCGATGTTGGCTGAGGGTTAGTCTTAGAACGACACGATTTCTTACAGTGTGCCGTAACTGTGCAGGCCGCTGAGAAACATGTTGACGCCAATAAAGGCAAACGTCGTTACGCCCAAACCGGCAAAAGCCCACCAGGACGCCACCGTGCCGCGCAGTCCCTTCATCAAGCGCATGTGCAGCCAAGCGGCGTAGTTGAGCCAGACGATCAAAGCCCAAGTTTCTTTGGGGTCCCAACTCCAGTAGCCACCCCAGGCTTCGGCCGCCCACAGCGCCCCCAGCACAGTGGCGATGGTGAAGAAGGCAAAGCCGACGGCAATGGATTTGTACATCACGTCATCCAGCACTTCCAGCGAGGGCAAGCGCTCGGCAATGCGCTGACGACCCAGCAAAATGCCGCCCACGATCAGCGTGGCGATGCTGAAGTACACCAGCCAGTAACTGCCGCCGATCTCCGCCGTGCTTTTGCGAAAAGCGATTGGCACAAAACACAGCACGATGCCAAAAATCCACAGCGGTGCCAGCTTGTGCCAACGCGTCTCGCCCACCTGGCTTTTGATGAGGTAGGCAAAGGCCACCATGGCCGAGAGCGAGAAGGTACCGTAGCCAATGAAGTTGGCAGGCACATGCAGCTTCATCCACCAGCTTTTGAGGGCAGGCACCAGGGGCTGGATTTCATGCGCCTCACGCACCACCGTGTACCACAGCAAAAAGCCCACCGCTGCGCTCACCACCAGCATCACAAACGCGCCCATGCCGCGGGTTTCGTACTGCGCTTCAAAGTACAAGTAAAAGGTCGCCGTCAACCAGCAAAACAGCACGAACACCTCGTACAGATTACTGACCGGAATGTGGCCCACATCCGCACCGATCAAATAACTCTCGTACCAGCGCACCAGCGTACCGATCAGCGCCATACTCACCGCCACCCAGGCCAGACGCGAACCAATCAGGGCCATCGCATCACCCTGCGTGCGCGAGAACATGCCGATCCAGTAAAACACCGTGCTCATGAAGAACAGCACGCTCATCCACAAAATGGCCGACTGGCTAGAGAGAAAGTACTTGAGCCAGAACACGGTTTCGGCGCGCGCCAAACTCCCACCTGCGGGCCCCTGGTAAGACACGACGCCCAGCAAAGCAAAGCCCGCCACGATCAGCAACAAAACCCGCAAAGGCCGCCAGAACCAAGCCAAGGCGATGACCGCTGGCATGGCCCCGAGCAGGATGCCTTTTTCATACACATCCATGGCCTGACCATAGGTGCTGAAGGCAAACAGTCCGCCCGCGATCACGAGGGCGGCGAACAGCCAGTCCAAGGGGTTGCGCTGGCTGAAGTAGCCTTGATTCAAGGTGAGGGTGGCCGTGTTCATATCGTTCCTAAAAGTTTTTCCCGCAAGTGCACGAACTCTTTATCCCCGTCCATGGTCTTGCGGTTGGTGGACAGGGCCAGCGTGGCCTCGGTGCGCCCGTCTTGCGGTGCTAGCCATATCCACAGTCTGCGCTCTCGCACGTAAAGCATGGCAAATACGCCCAGAATCAATAGCGCACAGCCCAAATAAACCACCGTTTTGCCCGGCGCACGCGCCACCTGGAACACACTGGCCTGAACCTGGGTGAAGTCGGCCAGTTGCAGCACCATAGGGGCCGGGTAGGCTTGCGCATCACTCAGGGCCAGCACGGCCTGGGTCATCCAGGCTTGGGTTTTCTCAGTCGGCTCCAAGGCTTTGAGACCCGCACGCTCCCGCGAGATTTGTGTCAGCTCAAACAAGGCGCCGTTCAAGATGCGGATCAACACTTCACCCGCGCGTTCTCGCTCGGCCTCGGGCACATTGACCTCAATAAAATCCGCCACCGCCTGCAATCCGCCCACGGCCTTGCTTAGCTGCGCTGGATTCACTGACTCACCACCGGCAAACAAAGCCAGCGCCCGCGAGGCCGATTGGGCAAGCTGGGGCAAGAGATCAGGTCGAGAGGCATCAACCACTTTGCTGGCATAACGCCGCACGGCCTGCTCACGCAGAGCCGGTGTGAGCAAGGCCTCGCGCAGGCGGAAAAAATCATCACTCGTGCCTTGCGCATCAGCGGGCACGCGCAGGTAGCGAAACGCCTCGGTCGGCGTGTCACGCAGGCCCATCAAGTACACCGGCAAGCCGTCGCCCAGGTCCACTGGCAGCATGTAGTTGTGAAATTCACGCGCCTGTCCCGCCGCATCGCGCAGCTTGTAGGTGATGCTGGGGCCCACGTTGTGCAGCACCTTCTTGGCGTCGGCCTTGTTGGCCGCACCCAGACGCTGCTCCACGGACGCACGCAAATCCACCTTGCGCACATCCACTGCAGACGACGCACCACCCGAGAGGTTTTCGATATTCATCACACGCAGCGCGGTGTATTCGAGTGTGAGCTTCTCACTGCCATTGGTGAGCTCGGATGATCCGCCAATGACGCCCTCAATCTGGAACGGCTTGGTGGCCGCATTCATGGGCAGCGCTTTGAGCTTCACGCTGGAGCCACCGTCGTCAAAACTGGACTGGTAAATCTCCACACCCTTGTAATTGGCGGGGTGGTTCACCTCGACCCGAGCAGGAATTTTCTCGCCGGTGGCTTTGTCGTGGATCACGATCTCGCTGGCAAACAGCTTGGGCATGCCGGTGGAGTAGTGCTCAATGATGAACTTCTTGAGCTCAATCGAAAAAGGCAGCTCCTGCAACACGATGCCATCTGACTGGCTCAGGATGGCAGTACTGGCCTTCGCGCCCTCGCTCACCAGCAGATTGCCGCGAAAGGTGGGATTGCCTTGCCCCAATCGATGCTCGGGCTTGACATCGGCAATCAGCCCACCGCCGGTGTAAGGCGTCTTGCCGCCCAGCCACATCTGCGCACGCACCACCAAGTCCCCATCGAGCAGGCCACCCAAACACACCAGCACGATGGCGCTGTGCGCGGCGATATAGCCGATCTTGTTGGCGGCACCGATCTTGGCCGCCACCATCCAGGCCGGGCCCGCGGGAGTGTCACGCTGTTGCAGCTTGACCTTCCAGCCGCCAGTGGCCAATAGCTGCCCCAGCCTGTGAGCCTGGGTCTCGGGCGTGCCCTGTAGCGCACCATGTGCCTTGTGGTGGAAGGCCTTGAGACTTTGTTCTCGGATGTTTTCTTTGTAGGCCTTCAAGTCGTTGATGATCTTGGGCGTGTTGCGGGCAATGCACAGCGAGGTGCTAGTGACCAAGAAAGCCAGGATCAACAAAAACCACCAGGCGCTATAGACCGAGTACAGATGCATTGCCGCAAACACGTCGGCCCAGAACGGCCCGAACTGGTTGACGTAATTGTTCATCGGCTCGTTCTGTTTGAGCACGGTACCAATGATGGAGGTGATGCAAATCAGCGTCAGCAGCGAGATCGAAAACCGCATCGACGACAACAACTCCACCGCAGCCCGCAGCGGGCGGGACGCGGACTTGAGTTCAATACCCTCGGTGGTAACAGTCATGGGTGGATTGTGCCGTGCAGAAATATCAATAAAAAAGGCGGGTCTTTAACAAGACCCGCCTTGATTCGGAGCGCGAAACGAGGCGCAGGTTCCGTTAATTTAACGCTGACCGGCAATGTAGTCGGCCACGGCCTTGATTTCACGGTCATTCAGCTTGGCCGACACCTGGGTCATGGGCAGGCTGTTTTTGCGCGTGCCGTCACGGAAAGCCGTCAACTGAATCGCCGTGTAGTCAGCGTGCTGGCCGCTCAGGCGCGGGTACTGCGAGGGGATGCCTGCGCCATTGGGGCTGTGGCAGCTTGCACAAGCAGGCACTTGACGATCGGCAATGCCACCACGGTAGATGCGCTCACCCAGGGCGACCAACTCTTTGTCTTTGGCAAAACCAGGCTTGGCTTTTTGCGAGGCCACCCAGTAGGCGATGTTTTTCATGTCAGCATCACTCAACTCGGAGGCAAAGCCTTTCATCACCGCATTGTTGCGTTTACCGGATTTGAAGGCTTCCAGTTGGGCAACCAGGTACTCGGGGTGTTGTTGGGCCAGTTTGGGGTTGACCGTGATGGTCGAATTGCCATCAGCAGCATGGCAGGCCACACACACCGCCGCAAACTTGGTCGAGCCCGCAGCCAAATCAGGTTTGGCGACTTTGGCCTCAGGCGCTGCCGCTTTGGCGTGGGCATCTTCTGCGGCATTGGCAAAAGCAGGTGCCGCCAGCAGGGCAGCCATCAACAGGTGAGCAAGCAATTTCATGGTTCGAATCGGAGGTTATCGGTTGAGCAAAACCATAAGATTCTACAATGGCGCTAATGACCACCCCCTCCAAGACGCCCAAGCCCCGCACCCCGACCCCCACCACCCCTTCGGCAGAAAAATCGGCGGCAGTCGTCGCCATGGGCTGGCTGCACACCGCCAAGTTTCTGACGACGGCACCCCAGCTTCACTTTTTACCCCCGCTGGACGTGCCTGAAATCGCCTTTGTGGGCCGATCCAATGCGGGTAAGTCCACCTGTATCAACACCCTGACGCAGCAAAAACAGTTGGCTTTTGCCTCCAAAAAACCCGGACGCACGCAGCACATCAACCTGTTTTCCCTGGGCAAACAGGGCGTGACCGACGCGGTGCTGACCGACTTGCCGGGCTACGGCTACGCCGCAGTGCCCAAGGCGGACAAAATTCGCTGGCAACAGGTCATGGCCAACTACCTGGTCACGCGCGAAAACCTCAAGGGCATCGTGCTGATGTGCGACCCACGCCATGGGATGACCGAGCTGGACGAAATCCTGCTCGACATCATTCGCCCCCGGGTGGAAGAGGGTTTGAAGTTTTTGGTGGTGCTGACCAAGGCCGACAAACTCACCCGCAGCGAAGGGGCCAAGGCGGTGTCCATCATGCAACTACAGGCTGGTGGCGGAGAGGTCCGGCTTTTTTCTGCACCCAAGCGCATCGGCATTGAATCGGTGGCCGAGTTGTTGTGGCAGTGGGCGCATCCTGCGTCGCCCGTCGTCGAGCCAGCATCCGCGCCCGAACCGCTCATAAATTCATAACACGTCAATAAACAGAAGGGGCACCCTGCGGGCGGTCTTTGAAACGCCGGTGCACCCAGTAGTACTGGGTCGGCATGGTGTTAATCACCCCTTCCAGCCAGTGGTTCATGAAAGCGGTATCGGCCACCAGATCGTCTGAGGGGAAATTGGGCCAGGCCGGGTGCACTTCGATGTCGTAGCCCGTGGCGGTGAGGCGCGCGGTCACCGGCACCACCTTGGCGCGGCCCAATCGGGCGAAGCGCGAGAGCGAAGGTACGGTGGCCGCCGTCACACCAAAGAAGGGCACAAAGACCGACTCCTTGGGGTCGAAGTTCATGTCGGCCAGCAGGTAGAGCAGCTCACCCGAACGCAGCGCCGAGACAATGGGTTTAAGCCCTTCATGACGGTAAAACAAGCGTGCACGACCAAACCGTAGCCGCCCGGCGTGGATCCAGGCGTCCACCTTTGGATTGGATTGCGGCGAGTAGATGCTGGTCATAGCGCGGTCAACATACAGATTCATCGCCGTCCCCCCGGCATCCAAGCCAAAAAAATGCGGCGCAAATATGACGGTGGGCGCGCTGCCTGCCAACTCGTGCACCGCGCCCATGAGTTTGAGGCGCTGGCGCACCGTCTCAGGCTTGCCGTGCCAGAGCCAGGCCCGGTCAAACCAGGCTTGCACAAAATACACAAAAACCTGGCGCGTCCACTGCCGCCGCTCTTGCAACGAGCGCTGTGGGAAACAGGCCGCCAGATTGGCCATCACCACCTTGCGGCGACGTGCCACCAGCAGGTAAAGCAGCTGCCCCAGGCCTG
>JAYVPU010000296.1:0-14204 GCA_043757205.1 Comamonadaceae bacterium
CCGCCCGGCCCTTGGCGTCTTTTTGCTTAAAGAGCACGTCTTTGAGCAAACGCTCCACTTCGTCCAGCCGACGTAAAGTCACCGGCGGTGCGGCGGCCGTGCGCAAGGCCTCGGTCTGCCCTTTAAGCCAGCTATCGTCCAAACTCAACTCGCTCATGTTCTCAACAATGAGCTGTAGCAATTTGTGCAAGGTGGTTTTAACCTCGGCCTGGTCTTCGGCCGCAAACGAGAGACGATGGCTGAAGTTAGCCAACAGCGTCTTGGCAGCGGTCACCTCGGTTGCCGGGTCACGCAAGGCGAGCAACAATTGGCCGGCCTGCGCGGTAAACCGCGGGTCGTCTGAACCCAGCGCGGGCAGTGCGTTCTCAACCAGCCGTGCGATTTGCCCCATGAAGTCGGCCGTAAGCGCTGGCGGGGCGGTCGATGTCTCGGTCAAGCTCGTACCCGACCCGGCGTTGGGCGCGGTAGATTCGGGCATCACAAAGCCTGCGTAAGCCAGCAAGGCGTGCTCCACGCCCTGCCAGTTGCGCTGGTCAATTGCCGAGTTCAATAAGCCTTTTTGCTTTTGCTGTCCGGGATTTTTCAGCGGCAAGGCCTGCGCAATCTGACGCAACGGGGCAGCGGGAAAGGCCGATACATTGGGTAGGCCGGCAATCTCGTTGTAGATCGACTCGTAATTGACGGGTGTCGGTGCGAGCTTTTTGACGGTCAACTGCTTGAGCGTCTCGCGTGCCACTTCAAAAGGTTTGTTTTCAGTCATGGGGGCCTCTGTCTTGCCTGAATTATCGGAAAGCGCCCGTGGGGATAAGCCTGGAATTGGCGGGTTTTTACCTACCGTGCTACATTACTGGACTGGCTTTTGGCGACTTGGTACGACGGTTGAGACGCACACGACGCCTGCAGCACACGATGCGCCTCCCCCGATTTACGCAAGGAAACCACTGATTTATGGCTAAAGAAGACCTGATTGAAATGATGGGCATTGTGAACGAAGTTCTGCCCGACACGCGCTTTCGCGTGACGCTGGACAACGGTCACCAACTGATCGCCTATTCCGCCGGGAAAATGCGCAAAAACCACATCCGCATCCTGGCGGGTGACCGTGTTTCCCTGGAACTCTCCCCCTACGACCTGAGCAAGGGTCGCATTAACTTCCGTCACATCGAAGGCCGTGGCCCGATGGTGCCGCGTCAACCGCGTTAATCCGCCACGCTCCCAGCCTTCGCTTCTCCACCGAAGCCAGGCTTCAGAACTGCAAGTCACCCAAACATTGGCTCCAGCCGTCTCCAGCGGACTGGCCCAGTGATTTCGGCATTTTTAGCCCACTTGGCTCGGGTTTGCCCTCATAGGCGGCGTGAGAGCGATGAAGGAAGATGAAAAAGGAATTTACCTCATTTTCGCAACCATCAGGAGTGGACCATGGCCCAACAGACCTCGACCGTTCGCAACCCATTCAAACCCAAGTGGCAAGCAAAAGTGCCAGGACTTTCGGTCGCTCTTTCTCTGGCCGCCTTGTGTGGTGCGGGCCAAGCGCTGGCGCAAGCGCCGCAAGAGACCTTCAAAATTGGCGTGGTGAGCTTTTTGTCGGGCCAAGCCGCCGAGAGCTTTGGCATTCCGGCGGTCAACGGCGCCAAGGTGCTGGTTGACGCGTTCAACAAGGGCTCTGCACCGGCACCGTTCAACAAGCCCGGCTTTGGCGGCATGAAGATCGAGGCGGTGTACATCGATGAAAACGGCGGCGCGACCAGACAGGTGCAGGAGTTGCGCAACTTGTACGACCGCGAAAAAGTTGATGCCGTGGTGGGCTATGTCGGCTCGGGTGACTGCTTGGCGGTGGCACCGGTGGCCGAAGAGATGAAGAAGTTTTTGATTCTGTACGACTGCGGCACGCCCCGCATTTTTGAAGACGGCAAGTACAACTACGTGTTCCGCACCGCCTCCCACGCGGCCATGGACAACGTGGCTTTGGCGCGCTACCTGAAGGCGCGCAACGTCAAAGCCGACAGCTTTAACATGATCAACCAGGACTACGCCTGGGGCCAAGACTCCAAGAAAGACTTCACCTGGTCGATGGAAAAGTTGTTCCCCGCCGCCAAGACCGGTGAAGACCAGTTGCCCAAATTCGGCGCGGGCCAGTACGGCACCGAGATTTCGGCGCTCATGGCCAAGCCCGCCGATGTGACGCACAGCAGTTTGTGGGGCGGTGATTTGCAGGCCTTCATCTTGCAGGCCTCGCCACGCGGCCTGTTCAAACGCACGCAAGTCGTGTTTTCTGCCGGGGACCACGTGCTGCCGGGTTTGGGCGAGAAGATGCCCGATGGCGTGATTTTGGGCGCGCGCGGTGCCTACGGACTGATGTCACCCAAATCGGCTTTGAACGACTGGTGGTGGGACTTGTACAGCAAGGCCTACAACGTCTATCCGGTGCAAGCCCCGTACCGCATGGTGCAGTCTCTGCTGGGCCTGAAGTTGGCGGTTGAAAAAGCCATGGCGGCCAATGGCGGCAAAAAGCCAAACTCTGAGCAGCTCGCTGCGGCTTTGAGGAATTCCGAGTGGGAATCCCCCGCCGGCAAAATTCGCATGGCGCTGGGCGGTGGTCACCAAGCCGTGCAAGAGACGGCCATTGGCAAAACCCGCTACGACGCGGCCAAGAAGATGGTGATGCTCGATGACATCATGCGTTTCCCGGCAGACTGCGTGAACCCTCCCGCCAACATGAAGGCCGAGGAATGGATCAAAGCAGGCTTCCCGGGTGCCAAAGGCTGTCCTTGATACGAACCTTGATGCAGTGTTAACGGGTTTATGTTGACCATTCTGATTGACGGCCTGACCTACGCGTCGTGGCTATTCATTGTCGCCCTGGGGCTTACGCTGGTGTTTGGGGTGCTCAAAATTTTGAACATCGCGCATGGCAGCTTCTACGCGCTGGGGGCTTACGCGGCGGCCAGCTTTGTAGGCTGGGCCGGGGCCATGAAATGGGCGCCGGGCTTCACGCTGGTGGCCATGCTGCTGGCGGCGGTGGCGGTGGCCGCCCTGGTCGCACCGTTGACCGAGCGCGGCTTGCTGCGCTTTTTTTACGGTCGCGACGAGGTCTTGCTGGTGCTGGTGACCTATGCCATGTTCCTCATCATGGAAGACCTGACCAAGCTAATTTGGGGCGCTAACCCGTATTACGTGTCCGAGCCCTACAGCCTGTTTGGCAGCATCGACATCGGCCATCAAACCTATGTCGGTTATGACTTTGCGCTGATTGGGCTGGCGCTGGTGGCGGGCGTGTCGGTGTGGTGGTGGCTGAACCGCACGCGCCAAGGCAAGGTCATGATCGCCGTGATCCACAGTGCCGAGATCGCCGCCAGCATGGGCGTGAACGTGTCCAAGGTGTACATGCTGGCGTTCTCGGTCGGCATCTTTCTGGCGGCCTTAGGCGGCGCGTTCACCGCACCGATGATTTCGGTGCAACCGGGCGTGTCGGTGGGGGTCATCATCGTCTCCTTTGCCGTGGTCATCATCGGTGGTCTGGGCAGCATCGAAGGCGCGGCGGTGGGTGCCTTGATCGTGGGTTTGGCGCGCGCCTTGGCCGTGCACTTGGCCCCAGTGGCCGAGCTGTTTTCGATCTACGTGGTGATGGCCGTGGTGCTGATGTTCCGACCCGAAGGCCTGTTTCAACGCATCCAAGCGCGAAAGATTTGAGCCTATGGAGGCAGCCCGCACCGAAACCTCAGCCGCGCGCTACGCGCTATGGGCCTTGGCCGCTTGTGTGATCTTGGCTGTAGCCGGTTGGGTGATGCCCAAATGGCTGACCTTTTTAATCACCATGGCGGCCGCCAACGGCTTGGTGTCGCTGGGCATTGTGGTGCTGATGCGCGGCGGTGTCGTGCCGTTTGGCCAGGGCATGGTGTTTGCCATAGGCGGCTACACGGCTGCGCTGGTCGCCAACCAATGGGGCTTCACCGACGCACTGGGCGGGACGCTGCTGGGCGGCGTGATGGCGGCACTGATCGCTGCACCTTTTGCGCCTTTGTTGTCGCGCTACCGGGGTATCTTTTTCGCCATGTTAACCTTGGCTTTGTCGATGGTGACCTACGGCTTGCTCATGAAACTCGAAGTCCTGGGCGGCTCGGACGGTTTTAACCTGAGCCGTCCCACGCTACTGGGTCAAAAACTCCCTGACGACAAAGTCGGCTACATCCTGTATTGCTTGACGGTGGGCGTGTCGATGGTCATGGGCCTGCTGGCGCGCATCTACTTTGACAGCACTCGAGGTTTGATCACGGTGGCTGTGCGTGAGAACGAGCTGCGGGTGGAGTACCTGGGCGGCTCGGTGCGCCACGCGATGGCGATCAACTTTGTTCTGGCGGCTTTTTGCGGTGGCCTGGGCGGCGCTTTGGCGGTGATGGCGCTGGGCCACATTGAGCCCAATTTCAGCTTTTGGACGACCTCGGGCGAGTTTGTTTTTGTCGCCATTTTGGCCGGTTGGCAAAGCGTGTTGGCGGTGTTTGTGGCCAGCACGGTGCTCGAAGTGGTGCGCTCGTTTTCAAGCTCCTACTTCCCCAACACCTGGCAATTGGCGCTGGGCGTTTTCTTGCTGATCGTGATCCGATTTTTGCCACGCGGCCTGGGCTCGCTGTGGGTGCGCGGGGGCACGCGATGAGTCAAGCCTCGGTCGCCCAGCCCGTCTTGCTCGAAGCGCGCGGCGTTGGCAAAAAATTTGGCGCGGTGGTGGCGGCGGCTGATCTCAACATCCTCATCACAGCGGGTGAGCGCGTTAGCTTGGTCGGCTCCAACGGCGCGGGCAAGACCACCTTCGTCAACATGATCACCGGTTACTTGAAGCCGGACGAGGGCCAGATTTTCTTGGGCGAGCAGGCCATCACGCGACTGCACCCCCGCGCCATCTCGCACCTGGGCGTCGCCCGATCGTTTCAAATTCCGCAGCTCTACGGCGATTTGTCGGTGATCGACAATATGCTGGTGGCCAACGCCTGCCATGACGGGCATTTGAGTTTTTGGCAATCCGCGCGCCGCGCCCAAGCGGTAGAGCGGGCCGAAGCCTTGTTGACGCGCTTCGCCTTGATCGAGCACCGCAAACGGCGGGTGGCCGAGCTGCCCGGCGGTGTGCGCAAGCTGCTCGACATTGCCATGGCCTTGACCCGCGCGCCCAAGCTCTTGCTGCTTGATGAGCCGACCAGTGGCGTATCCGCCGAAGAGAAATTCCCGATGATGGAAACCATCATGGCCGGGCTGGACCAAGACCATGCGCAGCGCCAGGGCGCGGCCACCACGGTGCTGTTTGTCGAGCACGACATGGACATCGTCAAGCGCTACGCCAGCCGCGTGATCGCCTTTTACAGTGGCCGCGTGATTGCCGATGCCCGCCCCGACGAGGCGCTGGCGACCGACGACGTGCGCCGCTACGTCACGGGCGAGTTCTTGTCGGAATAAAGCAGCGAGGCAACGCGATCATGCTCAAAATAGACAAGCTGCATGTGGCCATTCAATCGGTGGTCGCCTTGCGCGGGCTCTCGCTCAGTGTGGAGGACGGCACCATGGTCGGGCTACTGGGCCGCAATGGCGCGGGCAAGACCACGTTCTTGCGTGCCGTGATGGGCCACCTCAAGCCGACCCAGGGCGCTATCAGCTTCAACGGCCACGACTTGGCCAGCCTGCCCCCACACGCGCGCGCCGGTTTGGGCATAGGCTACATGCCCGAAGACCGGGGCTTGGTGCCAGAGCTCACGGTCGAAGAAAACATTTTGCTGCCGGTGTGGGTAAACCCTGCGCTGAACCAGGCCGAGCGCTTGGCCTTGGTTTACCGGGTGCTGCCTGAACTGCTGGAGATGCGCGAGCGGCGCGCCCTGCTGCTGTCGGGTGGGCAACAAAAACTGGTGGCCTTGGCACGCGCCTTGGCGGTGGGCACGCGCTTACTGCTGCTGGACGAACCTTTTGAAGGCGTCGCGCCCGCTTTGTCCAAACGCTTGGCCGATGTGATTGCCGGGCTCAAGGGAACGGCCGTGTCGGTCTTGATTGCGCAGAGTGACCTCAACCACTCCCGCAAGTTGGTTGACACCGAATTCGTGATCGAGCGCGGTGCGAATGTGCAAGCGGTGACTAGGTGAACCACTGGCAAGATTACCCCGTGCCCGCCATGCGGCACGAAGCCCTGTACGGCGACCGCATCGTGCGTTGTTTCACACCGCGTCCGTCCAGCTTTTATGGCCTATTTGCCGACTCGGTGGCGACGCGCCCGCAGGCCGATGCCATCACCTATGAAGGCCAGCGCTGGAGCTACGCGCAATGCGCTGACCTCTGCCAGCGACTGGCCAGTGGCTTGGCCCAACACGGCATGGCTCAGGGGGACAGGGTCGTGCTGTTCGTGGACAATCGGCCCGAATTTTTCTTCGCGCTCATGGCCCTTCAGCAACTCGGGGCCATTGCCGTGCCGGTTGGCGTGCGTGAACAAGCCCCAGGCTTGGCCTACATCATTCAGCAATGTGAGGCCAAAGGCATTGTGTATGAGCACCACCTCATGGATCGCCTGCCCGATGCGGCCACTGCACCCGCGCTGCGCCTGCGCGTCATCGTGGGTGGAGCACAGAGCAGCGTGGCGAGTACACCGATTGCAGCGCTTGATGCCAGCCCCGGCAACGGCGTGTCATTCAGCAGCTTGATCGGCGATCTGACCACACCCATATCCGCCGTCGCCACCGTGCTCACCGCACCCGTAGCCGAAACCAATGTCGCGGTGATCTTGTACACCTCCGGCACCACGGGCCGCCCCAAAGGCGCGATGCTCACCCACCTGAACATCGTGCATTCGGTGCTGCACTACCAAGCCTGCATGAAGCTGGGTACCAATGAGCGCTCAGCGCTGGCCGTGCCTGCGAGTCACGTCACGGGCCTGATCGCCATCATCGCCACCATGGTCGGAGTCGGGGGCTGCACAGTCATCGTGCCCGTGTTCAAGGCCGAGCGTTTTATTGCCCTGATGCAGGCCGAGCGTGTCACCCACACGCTGATGGTGCCCGCCATGTACCAGTTGTGTTTGATGAACGAGCGTTTTGCCGATGCCGATCTGAGCACTTGGCGCAGGGGCGGCTATGGCGGCGCGCCCATGCCCGTGGCCACCATTGACGCCCTGGCCCAACGCTTGCCGCAACTCGTCTTGCTCAACGCCTATGGCGCCACCGAAACCACTTCACCCACCAGCCTGATGCCCATGGGCCAAACCCGTGAGCACGCCGACAGCGTGGGCGTGGCGCTGCCCACCGCCCAGATTCGGGTGATGGGCGAGGATGGCCGCGAAGTGCCCGTGGGTGAGCCCGGTGAGTTGTGGATCGCTGGCCCCATGGTGGTGCCCGGCTACTGGGCCAACCCCGAGGCCACAGCGTCTTCATTCACCGCTGGGTTTTGGCATTCTGGCGACCTGGGCTCGGTGGATTCCGAAGGCTATGTGCGCGTGTTCGACCGCAAGAAGGACATGCTCAACCGGGGCGGCTACAAAATCTATTCGGTCGAAGTCGAAAACGTGCTGATGGCCTGGCCCGGCATGGTGGAGGCCGCCATCGTCGGCCGCCCTTGCCCGGTGCTGGGTGAGCGCGTGCACGCCTTTGTGTACGCGCCCGGATCAACGCAAGACGATGCTGCGCTACGCACCCACTGCGCGGCCCAATTGGCCGATTACAAAGTGCCTGAAACGCTGACCTGGTGCGAGGCCCCCTTGCCGCGCAATGCGAATGGAAAACTGATGAAGCGGCTGTTGAGAGAACGATAAACTTCATCCCTCTTTTGATCGAATCTATCGTGTGATGGATTGATTTCTTACCCTGCCAACCAGGAGCTGACCTTGAAGTATTTAGGCCCGAACGGGGACTTGGACCATGGGCCATGCCTGAATGTCGATCTTGACGAGGGCGTGCTGAGCATCGCCTTCAATGGCCCGCTAGAGGCGGACACGATCAACACCGCCTTGTCCACGGAGCGGCTGGTCGCCGTGCTTCGAGACGATGCGGCAGTTCGCGTCGTGGTGGTGCGTGGCAACGGGCCCAATGCGAGTTTGCGCAAGCTGGCGCAGCCCATCTTGGCCATGGTGCACGGCGCATGCGACACCGACACCCTCGCCCTGCTTGAAGCATGCGATATCGTCATTTGCGCTGACGATGCCACGTTTGACTTGTCTGGCACATCGCCCTCACCCCTCAATGCTCAAGAGGCGCAGCGCCAGGGTCTTGTGACCTTCAGCGTACCGGCAGCTGAACTGCAAGCCCACACAGACACCTTGGCGCGCGAACTCGCGGCTAAGGATGCCCTGGCCTTGCGCTTCACCAAAGAAACGCTGCAACGTGTGCCGGGCATCCCCTGGGACGAGGCACTCGTCTTCACCTCGGCCAAGCAGGCCGAACTGAAAGCACTGCAAGCCGGGCGACCATCGACGCGCGCTTCGGCCATCGAGAGTTTTCTCGCGGGCAAATCCAAACCTGGCGCGGGAGCTTAAGATCATGCTCCAAATCAAAGACGCAGGCGACGGCATACGCTGCATTGGCCTGAACCGCCCTGAAAAACGCAACGCTATTGGCGTCGAAATGACGCTGGCGCTTGAAGAAATCCTCATGCGTACCAAGGGTGACCCAGATGTGCGCGTCATCGTCTTCCATGGCATCGGCGGTCACTTCTGCGCGGGCATGGACATGAAGGATTTCTTCGACAGCTCAAGCCGTTCGCCAGAGGAATTGGGTCGCGCTCGGGCCGCTACCGAGCACTGGCGCATACAGCTCTTGCGCGAGATGCCGCAACCCATCCTCACGGCGGTGCAGGGGTATTGCTTGGGCGGTGCGCTGCCGATTTTGGCAGCCTCGCGCGTGGTGATCGCCCACCGGAACGCGAAGTTCGGGCTGCCCGAAATCAACTTCGGCTTCGTGCCAGGCGGGCAAATCATCAAAGCGGTGAGTGAGGTGATGACGCCGCGCGCGCTGGCCTATGCGGCGCTAACTGGGCGGCCTTTCACGCCCGAGCAAGCGCAAGCTAGCGGGCTGGTGACGACGCTGGTGGAGGATGACCCTTTTGACGCAGCGCTCGCCCTGGCGCACACGCTGGTCTAAGGCTCAGTCCAAGGGGCTCACAGCCCCAGCGTTGCAGCAATGATGTTCTTCTGAATTTCCGAGGTGCCGCCGCCAATGGTGGCCAGCCGCGAGTCGCGGAAGAAGCGCTGCATGGGGTATTCCATGCTGTAGCCATAGCCACCCAGAATTTGCAGGCACATGTCAGAGATGGTCTTGTAAGACTCACCGACGTAGTACTTGATGACGGCGGTGTCGGCGCGTTGGGCTTGGCCGTTTTCCATCAACCAGGCGTAGCGGCGCACCATGGTGAAGGCGGTGTCGAGCATGACCTTCATGTCGGCAAACTTGTGCTGCGTGACTTGAAAACTGCCGATGGGTTTGCCGAACTGGTGCCTTGTTTTGGCGTAGTCCAGCGCAAACTCAAACGCCCGTCTTGCCGCGCCGATGCGCACGGCAGAGAGGCACAGCCGCTCGTAGCGCAGCGTGTCTTCGCACACCGCCCAGCCCTGGTCGAGCTGGCCCAGCAAGGCTGTTTTGGGCACACGCACGTCGGTGAAAGTCACCTCGGTGGTACCGATGGCATGTTGGCCAAGGGTGGCGATTTTGCGCACCTCGATGCCGGGCAATTGGGTGTCGATCATCAAGGTGCTGATGCCCAACTGCTTCTTGCCCAAATCGTTGGTGCGCAGCGCCACCAAGGCGTAGTCGGCAATGTCCATGCCCGACGTCCACTGCTTGCGCCCGTTGACGATGAAGTGGTCGCCATCCACCACGGCGCGGGTTCGCAGAGCCGCTGCGTCAGAGCCGGAATCAGGCTCGGATAAGGCGAATGCGAAGGACAACTTGCCTTGGGCTGCGCCGGGCACGATGCGCTGTTTTTGTTCTTCAGTGCCGTGCTGGAGAACGGCGTAGCAGCCGTAGGTGAAGCTGCGAAACAGCCACAAGCCCAGCTCCTCAAAGTGATGGCCAGTTTCTTCGAGCAGCAAGGCCAAGTCGGTGGGTGAGCCGCCTGCGCCGCCGTAAGACTCTGGCGCAATCAAACTCAGCCAGCCGTGTTGGGCCATGGCATCAAAGGCTTCGCGCGGCGGCGTGTGGGTCGTGTCGCACTGGGCGGCGTACTGCATGCTGCACACACCGTCGAGCAGGGTGCGAACGTGGTCGAGCATGGCGTCTTGCTCAGAGGTGTTGCCGAAATTCATGGCGGATGTCATGGTGCGGTGTCCTTAAAAAAGTGGGCGGTGAGCGCTGTCAAACATCGCTGTTATGGGGCTCGAAAACCTGCGGCGGTGTAGCGGATGAGCTGCTCCAGCGCGGCTTGGGTGTCTGAGGTTTTGATTTTGTCTTTGGTGACCGATTCGATGCGTCCCGGCTGCGCCATGGTGTACACCATGGTGCCCAGCATGAAGTGAAAGCGCCAGTACAAGTCTTTAGCGGGCAGTTTGGGCAAGGCCTTGGCCAGCAGCTTGAGCGTCTTCTGATTGGTGCGGTCAAAGGTGCGGGCCAGCACCTGATGCTTGACGTCGCCACTCTCCAGCACCATGCGGGCGCGCAACAAGGTGAAGGTGGCGCCGTGCGGTGTGTTCAGCAACTCCAAGGCGGGCTGCAAGAAAGCCGTCAACACGTCTTCCAGCACGGGGCGACCCAGTCGGTCAAGTTGCAGTGCATCCAACATCGCCTCTCTGCGCTCAATGATGGGGCTGGCACGCAAGCTGAACAAGGTTTCCAGTACCGCGTTTTTCGAGCCGAAATGGTAGTGTGCTGATGCGCTGTTGACGCCTGCCACCGAGGTGATTTCCCGCAAACTGACGCCGTCAATGCCGCGCTCGCTGAAGAGCCGCTCGGCCGCTTGCAAAATGCGCTCGGGCGTCGTGGCAAGGGGTTCGGTGTCAGTGGCTGGTTTGCGCGCTGTCATACATTTCAATCAATCGATTCAATCACGTGATTATTTGTTATATTCTACATTCAATCAATTGATTAAAACCATGACAGCCACCACCACTGAGTCCAGTCCCGTCACCATCTCCGTCACGCGACAAGGCCGGGTCGCGCTCATTGCGCTGAATCGCCCCGAGGCCATGAACGCCATCAACGTGCAGATGCGCACCGAGTTGCGCGAGACGCTGGAGTTGCTCCGACGCGATGCCGATGTCGGCGCGGTGGTGCTCACGGGCACGGGCGACAAGGCCTTCTCCGCGGGCATGGATTTGCGCGAATTTGCCAAGGCCAATGCCGACCTGCCCATTGCCGAGATGAAACGCTACCGTTGGGAGCACGGCGAGGGCATTGCCGCCTTTGACAAACCCATCATCGCCGCCGTCAACGGCTTGGCGATTGGCGGTGGCGTGGAGCTGGCCTTGTTGTGCGACATGACTTTTGCGGCCGAAGAGGCGAGTTTTGCCTTTGGCGAGATCAAGCGCGGCCTGATGCCGGGCAATGGCGGCACGCAGCGCCTCTCGCGCCGCATCGGCACAGCCCGCGCCTTGGACATGATCTTGACGGGCCGCACGATCTCGGCGGCTGAGGCACTGGCCATGGGGCTGGTGGAGTACGTCGTGCCCAAAGCCGATCTGCTGGAGCGCGCTGTGGCCCTGGCCGAATTGATGGCGGCTAACGCGCCGGTGGCGCTTCGCTCTGCCAAGGCTGCCATTCACCGGGGTGCTGACATGGCACTGGCTGATGGCTTGCGCCTGGAACAAGACCTGGCCGCATTCCTCTACACCACCGAAGACGCCAAAGAAGGCCCGCGCGCCTTCCTTGAAAAACGTACACCCGTCTGGAAAGGACGCTAAATCATGACAAACACGACTACTTCGCCCAAGATGTTTCGCACCCTGCTGTTCGCACCCGGTAGCCGCCCCGAGCTGCTGGCCAAAGCGCAGCTCGGTGACGCCGACGCCATGATTTTTGACCTGGAAGACTCGGTGCCGCTCAACGCCAAAGACGAAGCACGCAAGAACATCGCAGCGGCGTTGTCGGCGGGCCTCAAGAAGCCCATGTACCTGCGCATCAGCAACCCGCGTGCGGGTGACTACATGGCCGACCTGAGCGTGCTCAGCGGAATGAGCCTGCATAACGTGGCCGGTGTCGTTTTGCCCAAGGCCGACGACGCCCAAGACATTCACACTGTTGCACAGACGCTGAGCGCTATCGAAGCCAAGGCAGGCGTGCCGGATGGCAGCCTCAAAATTCTGCCGCTGATCGAAACCTGCCTCGGCCTGCGCAACACGTTTGAAATCGCCAAGGCGTCCCCCCGCGTGTGCGGCATGTCACTGGCCAGCGCAGAGCAGGGCGACTTCATGGTGGACCTGGGTGGGCGCTGGACGCCACGCAGCCTGGCTCTGGCCTATCCGCGCAGCAAGATGGTGGTGGATGCGCGTGCCGCAGGCTTGCAATGGCTGGTGGACGGCGTGTTCATGAACCTGAAAGACACCGACGCGCTGCGCGAGGAATGCCTGATCGCGCGCGAGTTGGGCTTTGTCGGCAAGATGGCCATCCACCCCACGCAAGTCGATGTCATGCACACCGTGTTCTCACCCAGCATGCAAGAAGTGGCCTACGCCCGTGGCCTAATCGCGGCGTTCCGTGAAGGAGAAGCGCGGGGTGTGGGTGCAGTGAGGTACGAGGGCATGATGGTGGACTACGCCAACGTGCGTCTCGCCGAGCGCACCTTGGCGCTGGTGGAGTCGCTATGAACGCATCCGTTATCAATGCATCACAGGTTCTGAGTGACCACTACGCCCCCCTGCGCACCCTGGCTGACGTTGAAGCCCTGGAGCAAGTGCCGCTGGAGCAACGCATCACCCGCTGGGACTTCGCGCTGAACTTGCTAGACGGTTGCCGTGATGACCCGAACCGCGCCGCCCTGCACGTCACGCACAACGGTAATGTGGACGGTGAAGTGATCACTTGGCGCTTCGCCGAGCTAGAGCAACGCGCCATCCAAGTCGCCAATCTGCTGCGCGCCAGCGGCTTAGGCCCCACCGACGTGGTGGCCGTCGTCACCCCCACCGTGCCGGGCTTGTTTGCCACCATGATCGGCGGCCTGCTGGCCGTGCGGCTCTTCCCCATCAACTGGATGCTGGACGCGCGCGCCCTGGGCGATTTGATGCTAAGGGCCGAAGTGAAGGTGGTGATCGCCCTCGCGCCGACACCCGGCTTCTCAATCTGGGAAAACGTTTGCGCGGCGGCTGCCTCATTAGACAAACCACCCCAACTTTTCAGCCTGCACGAGCCCTTCTCGCCCCCTGCCGCTGATGACCTACTCACCGCCGCAGCGGCATATCCCGGCGATAAATTGACGTTTGATCGCGAGACCGCGCAGCGCCACAGCATCGCCTGCTACGTGCACTCCGGCGGCACCACTGGCCACCCCAAGATCGTCAAGGTCACGCACGGCGGCATGGTGTTTCGGCAATGGGCGGCCAACAACGGGCTGGCCTTCACGCGGCGCGACGTGGTGCTGTCTGACACGCCACTGTTTCACATCGGCGGCTTGCTGGTGCGCGGCTTGGTTAATACCGCAAACGGCAACACCGCCATTGTCCCCAGCGTGCACGGCGCGCGCGACAAAACCTACATCGCCAACTACTGGCGTTATATCGAGCGTTTTGGCATCACGCAGGTGTCCGGCGTGCCGACCACGCTCTCGGTGCTGGCCAAAAACCCGCCCACGGGCGAGAACATCTCATCGCTGCGCCCCTACTTCGCCACCGGCTCCACCGCCATGGCCCCGGCCGTGCAAGACCGGGTCACTGAGGTCACCGGCGCGCAAGTGCTGCAAAGCTACGGTTTGACCGAAAACACCAGCCACGCCACGCTAGACCCGCGCGATGGCGAAGTGCGGCGCCGTTGCTCCGGCCTGCGCGTGCCCTACGTCAAGCTTCGCATCGTCAAGATGGGCTCAGGCGGTGAGGTGCTGCGCGATTGCGCGGTCGATGAAAACGGCATGGTGCTGGTGGGCGGCCCCGGCGTGGCGGGTGGTTACCTGGACCCGGCCCAAGACAAAGGTGCTTTCCTGCCCGATGGCTTCTTCGTCACCGGGGACCTCGGCAGCCTGGACGCCGACGGCTACCTGCGCATCAGTGGCCGCCAAAAAGACCTCATCATCCGCAGCGGCCACAACATCGAGCCCGGCCTCATCGAAGACGC